>CAIRAO010000348.1 GCA_903876625.1 uncultured Gallionellaceae bacterium
GCTGACGATGGGGTATCCGCTTAAGATCACCGAACTCATCGCCCATCTCCCGGGTGTGAACTATGTGACAAGGCAGGCTGTTCACACTCCAAACCACGTTCGTAAAACCAAAAAAGCCATCCGTAAGGCATTCGAGATCCAGAAAGAAAAGAAAGGCATCACTTTCATCGAAGTGGTCTCAAACTGCAACTCGAGCAGGGTAAAGCCTCGGTACTTGTGCGGCAAACTGCACTTTCTCTCAAAATATGCTTTATGTGTATTCATATTATTCGTTCATCCTAATTGGAAAAATTCAATCAGTCATTTTCGTATTAGTGAGATATCTTATCCCCGCTTATTTTTTCGAATTCACTGATAACTTGACTCGCTTCAGCAAGCCCCTCTATGCGCACCCACTGACTATCCGAGCCTTTTGCTTTCAAAAAAATGAGCGGCTTGTGATTCATTTTTTCACCGGCAAATACGCCAAACGCCTTTTGAGCGGCTAAACTATTATCCAATGTTCCCGTCAGCAATGTCCATTGCCGCCCCGCTGAGAATTTTTCCGCATAAATCTTAAGCTTTGCAGGTGTGTCATTTTCCGGATCAATCGAGATTGAAACCAGTTTCACCGATTTTTGTACAGGCCCTAATTTCTCTTGTATTTGTTGAAACGTCGCCGACATCACAGGACAAATCGTTGTGCAAGTTGTGAAAATAAAATCCAGTATTACAGGGGAATTATCATTCAATAATTCGCGCAAAGCAACGCTCTTGCCATTAATATCAACCAGTTTTATATCCGGCACGGCATAAGACACGGAAGAGCTGGAATAAGTCCCGCGCTTGGACAACTGCTGCTGATGCATCGAATGGTCCATATGATCCATATTTTCCATATCATGCATAGAATGGTCAGGCTGATCCTCTGCCCTCACGTCCGGGAGGAACATCGCTGAAAATACCAATGCTACAACTACAATCGCACCCGACATACTTGCCAGCGCACTTCCAATATTACTAAATTTCATGTCACTTCCTATGTGTGCCCGGTTTTGCATTATCAATCTCCGTTTGCAAGAATTATCAAATTAGCCGACCATGAGCTTAGCTAACATTATTTCAATTTTTTCACGTTTGCCCAAATTATCCTGTAACGGGTGGAATTATGGAACAATCCAGCCACTTTCGTCGATTAACTTTTCCCCAAGATTGCCGGAAAATCCCAGGATGTACCCTCCTTTGGATGCAAAACGCTGCCCCGGCCCCAAACTCAAGTTGGGATACATCGTTGTTCCATGGCTTATCTCTGCTGCCTTACCCTGTTTTGCTATTTGAATTCGAACATTTTCATCTGCAGTAAACTGACCGTGTTTAATGACTAAATCATTCCCTTTACCCAAGTAAAGCCGATCTCTGGTTTCTTGCTCAGCTTTACTTCCTTCCCGTTTATTGATCATCGTTTCAGCACGTTCAACCAAATAATCGCGATAGAGGTTATCCAGCATTTCAGAAACAGTATCTGTCAAATAATTAAATGAAAAGAAAACTTCAGACTGCATCGCTTCATCGATCAAAGGCAATTTGCGCAAATTGATCCACGCATGAAAATAATTCAAATTGGCCAATCGCTTTTCAGGCAATTGATATAAATAAACCAAATGTGAATTTTTCTTCCATTTCACAGACAAAGACTCATAACCGGATTTGGCAAGACTTTCTGAAAAATAATTTACAATGCCGGAGTGCGGTTTTGTTTTACCCAATTCCGCAATATCAGTTTCCCGAAGCCAATAAATGACTGTATCGCCCGAATTTAATTTCTCCTGCGATTTACGCAACGAATCCGCAAGCGGAAGATCTCCATTTAACGAACGGTTTTCCACTTTGATAGTTGTGTTCACCAGCGCATGCATCAATTCCTGTGATGCCGAGCGACCCACAACATCGTCCCGATAAATCTGGATAAGCCGCTTGGGTAAAGTTTTTCTATCCAATAAATGGCGCGCTAGAACATTGGCTTCCAACAATACTCCGCCAGAAAAATAGAGCGCGTAGCGAGATTGATTTTTTACCGGCAGGTCGACCGAGGGAAACCAGCAGGGAATATGCTCATGGTTACAGAACTCATCCACCGGTTGCCACGTGGAGTTTGACAAGCCGGAAACGAGCGCAAATACCGGCTGTTTGCGATAATACCCGGCTAATTGCTCACCCCAAGTTTCCGGGGCTCCATTCAATTCCCAAACATCCAGATCCCAATCGTGTTCGGTTCCTAACATCATTTCAGCAGCTGAAGTCATATGTCGACGACCATGCACATTGGACGCGGTTTCTGTACTGCCGTTTTTTTGATGAACAATGATCTTGACCATATTGATCATCACCTGACGTCTGGCCGGATCAACATCGGGCGTGATCACCGTGGCAAAACGAATGCGTTCACCATTCACACCGGGGCTCAATTCTGCTGACAGCTGCTTAAGGTAGGCTATCACCCACTTTAAATTTGTCGCACTTAAATCATACCGGGGCATTGCAACTGCCATCTCACGGCCGCTATTATTCTTGCCATGGTTGATTGCCTCGGCAAGTGTCTGATCGTTGTAAGGGTCATGGGTCTGATTAAGAGACTTACTGACTCGCGGATCCATCACTGCGAATCGTTTGTCTTTGCGGGATGCGAACAAATAATTCCCGGTGATCGGGGGGACAATAATATCGCCCTCAACTTGTCCCATGCCGCTTGGCCGATGACAGGTAATACATGCTGCCTGCGCACCTGAAACAGATGTACTGCCAAACCGAATTCCTGAAAGAGCTTCTCCAGAAGGAAGAATGCCTTCTTCGTAAATGCGCCGGCCTAGTTCCAGCTCATTCGCGGCTGCAGAGACTCCGGAAGCAATCTCTTCAGCAAACACCTCAAAAGATGACAAGGCGCCAGAAAAAGTTGCTATCCAGATAAGAAGAAACAGTCGATATACTGAAATTTTGACCTCCGCGGGCGGGAGCGACCCAAGATAGTGACAAACCAAACCAGTGATGCTGAGTTCACCTCAATAGTGACGAATCCAAGAACGTTCTCTTAACGAGCAACTGCGATATTTCAATCGAGCCTGAAATACGCGCGTTATTCATTTTGTTTCAATCCAAGCCACTCTACAGAGGGAGAATGGCTTGGGGATTAAATCTATTTTATACCAACGATTTCCATCTGATAAATCAGTACCGCGTTTGGACCAACGCCGCGATTCCCTTTTGCGCCATAAGCAAGCTCGGGTGGTATAACGATTTCCCACTTGGAGCCGGATGGCATCAACTTTACCGCCTCCTTCAAGCCGGGTAAAAGTCCGCTAACCAGAAGCGCTGAAGGTTTTTTCTCATCGGTTTTATCAATGCTTGATCCATCGGTGAGTGTGCCTTTATAACGACACTTTACCGTGCTCTCTTCTGTTGGCTTCTTTCCTTTACCTGCTCTTAGCACTTTGTATTGCACTCCACTGGGCAAGACGACCACGCCTTTTTTTGCTTTATTGGCAGCCAGAAAGTTAGCGCCTGCTTGCTTATTTTCATCACCCACTTCCGCTTTCGCCAACTGGGCTTTTTCTCTCGGGCTTATTCTGCCGCTTTTGAGTGTACGCTCCCTTGCCTCGGCATTAACGTCCACCTGTGGTTGCGGCTGTGCGGCATTGGATGGAGCAGCATCATTTTTTGATGGTGCCGGCGCCTCGCCCACCTGCTGGTTATCAATTACGATCGACTGTGCCGCATCTGCCTGAGGCAAAATAAAGCCAAGACTCAGCAACGCTATCCATTTCAGTTTCATATTCCAAATCTCCTGTAGAGAAGAAGCAGTTTTACCACGGTTTATTCTTTGCGGGACTCTGCTTCAAATCCCGCCCAGATCTTACGAAACAGGTCAGTTGGTGATTGACAACAACTCCACCTCAAATACCAGTACTTCGTTGGGGCCTATATCGCTCCCCACACCACGTTCACCGTAGGCAAGCTGGGAGGGAATAAAGAGCTGCCATTTTGAGCCTGTTGGCATTTGAGTTAAAGCCTGTTTCCAGCCTGCGATCAGACTGGCCACTTTTAACGTGGCCGGATGCGCCGGATTAGTGGCGTCAAATTCATTGCCATCTACGAGTGTTCCGCGATAGTGTACGACAACCGTGTCAGCTTCAGAGGGCTTCTTTCCATTCCCTTCCTTGAGCACTTTGTACTGAACGCCGCTCTCCAAAACCTTGACTCCTTTTTTGGACTTGTTATCAGCCAAAAACGCATCACCTTTTTTCTTGTTTTCAACGATTGCCTGCTGCTTGGTCACCATGATCTTTTTGCGCAATTCGGACTGATAGGTTCCCAATATCATACGCACTTCTTTTTCTGGAATGGCCAAACGCTCACCGGCAAGACCGGTTTTAATTCCCTTGATCAGCAGTTTAATATCAACATCGGTTTCTTCTTTCTTCAAA
>CAIRAO010000349.1 GCA_903876625.1 uncultured Gallionellaceae bacterium
CAGGGTATCCTGCCCAACAGCTCCACCGCCATCCAGTGTATCGTTGCCGTCCATGCCCAGCAGGGTGTTGTCCAGCGAATTGCCGGTGATGATGTTGTCTAAATGATTCCCAGTTGCAGAAATGGCAGTGCCGGTAAGCGTGAGGTTCTCGACGTTGTCGGTGAGTGTATAGTCCACGTAGCTCTGGACAGTATCGGTTCCCGCATTGAAATTCTCAGAAACCACATCCGTGCTTTGCCAGACGACATAAGTATCATTTCCCAATCCACCGATGAGGGTATCCACGCCAGCTCCACCGCCATCCAGGATATTGTTAGCGTCATTGCCGGTGATGATGTTGTCGAGAGCATTCCCATTTGCAGATATGGCAGTTGTGCCGGTGAGGGTGAGGTTCTCGACCTCGGATGAATTGGCAAGGTTCCAGTCGACCGAACTTAATATCGTATCCGTACCTGTCGACCCAGTCACTACGTCCCCAGCATTGTCTACAACGTAAGTGTCGTTGCCCCCGCCACCGACCATCGTGTCTGCGCCCGCGCCACCATCCAGGATATTATTGCCGGCGTTGCCAGTGATGACGTTGTCTAAAAGATTCCCAGTTGCAGATATGGCGGTCGTGCCATTGAGGGTGAGGTTCTCGACGTTGGCTGAATTGCTCAAATTCCAATCGACCGCACTTAAAATCGTATCCGCGCCTTGACCGACGGTCTCAATCACCACGTCGCTTAAATTGTCAACAACGTAAGTGTCGTTGCCCGCTCCCCCACTCATGGTGTCCGCGCCGACTCCGCCATCCAGCGTGTTGTCAGCACTGTTGCCGTTGATTACGTTATTCAGCGCATTGCCCGTTCCGTTTATCGCGGCAGTGCCGATCAGCGTCAAGTTCTCTACATTGTCCGCGAGCGTATAGTTAACAGAACTTTCCACCGTATCGGTACCTCCTCCCGCGTTCTCGACCACGACATCGCCAGTATCGTTGACGAAATAGGTGTCGTTGCCTGCGCCGCCGATCAGCGTGTCGGCCCCCGCTGATCCCAACAGAACATCGTTACCGGAAGTGCTCGAAGTAGCAGTTGGCAGACCAGCGTAGTTATCCAGTGTCAGGCTTGCAGCGGTGACACCGGTCAGGGTAGCGAAGGTGGTAGAGCCGAGAGTGCCCGTGCCATCCGGGTCATATTGCAGCAGGGTATCGCTGCCACTTTGCACCACTTGAAAGATGCCGCCATTGGTCACATCAAAAAGGTTCAAGATCGGGGTGTAACCATAGTTCACTATACTATTGGCGATCAATTGGCTCAGGTCGATCTGGTCTCCCCCGACCCCCGCTGTGAAGTCGGTGATGGTGACCATCTGCGCGCCTGCGCTACCTGCCCCGGCTTGGCCAATGCTGAAGATGTCGCTGCCCGTGCCACCCGTGAGGGTGTCATTGCCTTCTCCGGCTCTGACAATTAAGGTGTCGTTGCCTGCTCCACCGTCAAGGATGTTGTCCAGCGAATTTCCGGTGATGATGTTGTCGAGAATATTCCCGGTTGCAGAAATGGCAGCGCCGGTGAGGGTGAGGTTCTCGACGTTGTCGGCGAGGGTATAGTTCACGTAGCTCAGGACAGTATCGATTCCCGCATTAAGATTCTCGATAACGACATCTGTGCTTTGCCTGACGATATAAGTATCATCGCCCTGTCCTCCGATCAGGGTATCCTGCGTAGAAGCTCCGCCTCCATCCAGGATATTGTTAGCGTCATTGCCGGTGATGACGTTGTCTAATAGATTCCCGGTTGCAGAAATGGCAGTCGTGCCGGTGAGGGTAAGGTTTTCGACGTAGGCGGAGTTGTCACCAAAATAGTAGGGTCCGTAGTAGGGATCGTAAGGGGGGGTCCAAGGATTGCTATTGCCCAAGGTCCAGTCGATCGAACTTTTAATCGTATCCGTACCGGTCGACCCGATTACGAAGTCCCCCACATTGTCAACTACGTAAGTGTCGTTCCCTCCGCCCCCGAACATAACGTCTGCGCCGGCGCCTCCATCGATAACATTATTGCCGGCGTTGCCTTGGATATAATTATCAAGTAGATTTCCGGTTCCGTTCAGGTTCTCCGTCCCAAGTGCACCAGCCAGAGTAAGCTGTTCTACATTGGCCGTGAGTACATAGTTCACATCGCTAATAACATTATCAAATTTACCTTCGTTTGCGAATTCGATCACGACATCGGCCGCGCTCCGGACGTAATAGGTATCATCACCTGCGCCACCAACCAGGGTGTTGGAACCCGCGCCTCCGTCCAAAGTATCCATACCTATGCCACCCAGCAGGATGTCGTTGCCGTCACCCCCGTTGAGGATGTCATTTCCGGCTTTTCCAATTAACGTGTCATTGCCAGCCATTCCGTTAAGTGTGTCATTGAATACGCCGCCAGTCAGTACGTCATTCCCCGCGCTTCCATCATGAGTTCCTGTCGGACTCAAGGGAGCCAGACTTGCGCTCAACATGTAGCTGCCCACCTGTCCGGTGGATGAAACACCGATATAGAATGTTCCGCTGTACAATAAGTTATTGAAGGATAGCGAAGCGGGTTCTGCTGCCCCGTTGCCGTAGCTATACGGGTATATTGGGTTTCCCACATCATCATAGAGTGCAATGCCAGCTGTCAGATAGCTTGAAGTCAAATCAAACTGATATTGCGTCCCCGAAGTAAGTGTTACCTCATACCAGTCGGAATCGCTCCCTGAATTGATCACGCCCACCACAGAACTTTGTATCGCCAAACTCTGGGCCGTGTAGATATCGCTTCCCACAACGTCCGTTGTTACGGCTGTCACTGCTGCAATCTGGGTTTGAATGTCTGAGCTGTTCCAAGTCGTACCATCGGCGAACTGGATCTGTTCAATGTTGCTGTGATTCCAGTTTTGTACGGTGACGGAATCGCCGGTTGCATTATTGATTAATGTCAGATCCACGCCAATGAGGGCAACGGTGATGTCAGTGGGAAGGATCCCATTCCCGAAGCGGATCGTGTCATTTCCACCCAGGTCCTGAATGTTGTCTTCCCCGCTACCAAGGTTGAACAGATAGGTGTCGTTGCCGCTGCCACCGAACAGGAAGTCGTTGCCGCTGCCGCCATTTAGGATATTGTAGCCGTCACCCGCGATTAGGGCATCATCGCCCGCTCCGCCGAGCAGCGTATCGTTACCCGGCCCGCCAATCAGCATGTCGTTGCCGCCCAAGCCTTCGATGACGTTGGTTCCGGCCAGACCGGTGATCAGTTCGCCGCCGGCGGTGCCCGTCAACACATCGTTGCCCACGGTTCCCGTTATATCAATGCCCAACGGCCCGCTGGGAACGTATGAGGGGCTGCTCATACTCAGCGTATAGGCACCCATGTCTCCAGAATATGCCGAAGCCGAGACGTAGTAAAAGTCGGTAACATTGCAAAGGAAGGTTATTGATTGTGTTTGACCTGGAACTCCGGAATAGGATGGATTCACTTGGCCATTTGAGTCGTACGCTAAAAATAGGCCCGTGGAGTCGTAAACGGTCAACACATTATTTAGGCTGGTTGAGCTCATGTCGAATTGATAGGTATCACCTGCGGTCATTTGGACCTTATACCAATCATCGTCCTGATAGCCGGTAGATACGTCCACTGCGTTCATGGAGCCGATGACCGGCTGGGCTTCGCTTAGGCTATAACTCGTGCTTGCATCTCCCGGAACGATATCAACACCAGATGAAGCCGCATCGGCGCGCGCGATGGCGGCGACAGTCGCAGCGGCAGCCGCAGCGGCAGCATCAATAGCAGTTTGGACGGCACCAGCGGCTATTATCGGATTCACAATGCTTTGGATGGCGGCGGCGTTCAGTGAGGAGTTGGGGGTATCTGCAAACGTGATATTTTCAATGGTGGTGGTATTGTTCCAGTCGCGCAGGGTGATCTGGTCGGTGGTGCCCGTAATGCCAATGGTGACGTCCGTTCCATTTGAGGTGAAGATGAGGCTCGCTGCGGTGATGCCGGCGCCGAATTGGATCGTGTCGTTTCCTCCAACGTCGACAAGAGTATCCTGGCCATCGCCAATTGAAAATTGGTAAGTGTCGTTGCCGAGCGAACCCACCAAGTAGTCGTTGCCCAGACCGCCGTTGAAGATGTTGTCGCCCAACTCGCCCATGATCTGGTCGTTACCTGCACCTCCGTTTAGAGTGTCGTTGCCTGCGCCGCCCCAAATCGTGTCGGCGCCATCACCACCGTAAATTACATCATCACCAGTCGAGCCGATAAGCAGGCCGTTGCCGCTGATGGATTGGGCAAACAAGCTCGTATTTGGCGCATTGATCGTGAGCCATTGTGTATTAATCAGCAGGTTACTCAGGTCGGTGGCAGTGAAGTTCTGCAGGGTGACGAGGGTTTGTGCGCTGTAGGTTGTACCCGCTGAGCCGTCTAAGTCGTAGCCGATAATAGTCGTTGTGGGGTCTTGCTGGGTGAAGGTGAAATAGCCACTGGAAATCAGGTCTGTGCCTGCAATCGTTCCGATGAAGTGCGAGTAGACTTGGCCGACCTCGAGTGTATCTCCTTGTGCGACGTTGAAGTCTGCAATGGTGTCGGTAGTTGCTACATGGGTCTGCGTTGCAGGATCAAGAGAGAGCACAAAAATATCCGCACCCGTTCCGCCCGAAAGGGTATCCGCCCCCAGACCGCCAAAGAGGATGTCGTTGCCACCGTTGCCGATAAGGGTGTTGGCAACATCGTTGCCGATGAGGGTGTCATTCCCCTCGCTACCGGTGGCATTCTCAATAATGGTAGTGTGGTAGATCTGTACGGTGTCTGCTACGGTTACCGTGCCGCCGGCGATCTGTACCGGAATGCCGATCTTGCTCCAGGCGCCGGGGCGCAGGTCTATCGTGCCGCCTGAGACGCCATTGAGTACGATGGTGTCGTTACCACCCGCGTCATAAATTGTTTCCAAATACTTGCCAGTATCGGAATAAGTATAGGTAGTGTTGCCAAAGCCAGTAATGGCGTCGATGACAGTAACGGTAGAGTCTCCATTGTGGGTGGAGGTGGTGTTGGTGTTATTGGTGGTAAGGTTGGCGCCATACAGGTATTGCATCGCATCGATGTCGAGTGACATCGGGCCGCTGGGCAGGCGGTCAATGTTGCCGGCCAGGGTGAGTGGCACCCCCGGCAAAGCATTGGTGCTCATCACGGTGTTGAAGATGGTGTTGTCTTGCGCACTCAGGACGTCGACGGAATAGGGTGAGACGTCTCCCGGATGTTTCAGGCCCAGCGCATGACCAAGTTCGTGGAGGAGCGTGAATCCGCCCAGCGTCCCGGGATTAAAGGTTTGGAAAGTGGTGCTTTGCAGCCCGGCATTGAGCCAAATGTCGCCCGCCGTAGCAGGGGCGCCAGGCAAGTAGGCATAACCGATCTGGTTGGTTGTCATCTGCCAGTCAGTAAAGGCAACGGTGATGGTGCCGTTTCCGGCTGTGGGATCGGTAACTTCGGTGAAGGTGATGTTGGCTACTGCAGCCCAAGCTGCAAGGTTATCTCTAAAGGCTTGTTGTTGGGCAGCATTTAATGCGACCAGGCCTTGGGTGGGTTCTCCCGGTGTGGTGTAGTCAACCCATGTGCTGCTCAGACCCGGAAAACTGTAGGTGATGTTGTTGGTTTGATTGGTACTCGATCCCCAACTGGTTCCGAATAACAAGGCGTTTGTCGTGTACTGTGTGCTCAGTGTGCTCAGGGTAATGGCGGCCATGTTCTACCTCAACTTTTCATCTTCAAATAATTTGTTTACCTGCTTGTTGTACGCGCCCTATGCCACAAGAGATACTGCGGACGTTTTGCGCGAAAGGCTGAAAATTAGCGGATCGACACCTTGTTTTCCCGTTTAAAAAACCCGGAAAACAGATGACTTCGCATACTAGTATTCCCCTGTACGCGTTTCTACAATAGATTTCCCACTTTGTCCATAGGACTAATGGACTAGTACTTATAGATTTTATATAGTACTTTTAGACTAGACGGAGTTGGGCTACGGAGAAATATTGGTTCTTCGGATAACGGTGTGGAATTCGGGTAAATTGGAAGAATGGCTGGTCGGGCAGGAGCCGGCGTAATATTTTGCAGATGTACATTTATGTATTTACATTTATCGCGTGATGGACTAATGTACACACTTAGTACATCCATCGATATCGGAGTTTGCAATGCGCACCACTAAAGCTTTCAAAAATGGCAATTCGCAGGCCATCCGCATCCCGGCCGATATTGCCTACGAGCGCATGGATATGGAGTTGGAAATTGAGCGCGATGGCGATGAAATTCATATTCGTCCAGTTCGCCGGTCGCTGTCTGGCGTGCTGACGAAGTTTGCCAAGTTCTCGCCGGGTTTCATGGCAGAGGGGCGTGGCGAACAAGAGCAAGTCGAAAGGAACTCTCTGTAATGCCGCGCTACCTGCTTGACACAAATATGTGCATCTATCTGATGAAAAATCAGCCGGACGTAGTTGCACAGCGTTTTGCCCAGTGCTATGTCGGCGATGTGGTGATGTCATCGATCACTTATGCAGAACTGGAATACGGTATTGCTGTCTCTGCCAACCCGGCGCAAGAGCGAATTAGCCTCGCCAGTCTTGTGGAAGACATTCAAGTCGTTCCGTTTGATACTGCTGCCGGCGTTGCGTACGGCCCCATTCGACAGGCCACTCGCGATATCAAGACAGATGCGCTGGATAAGCTGATTGCTGCACATGCCGTGGCACTTAACGCGACGGTTGTTACAAACAACCTGAAGGATTTTGCCAGATACCCGGGGGTACTTTCCGAGAATTGGTTGGCGGCAACGTTTTAACCATTCTCAAATTTTCTACTCGACTCTCCGAACCTCTCCACACTGAGTATTCAGCACTAAAAACACTTGCATACATTCGCCTATAGGCGAATAATTAAAGCATGTACCAAATAATCCATTATCTCGACGAAGACGAGAATGACGTTTACCAGGTTTGGCTTGATTCACTTCGAGATCGAACTGCAAAAATTGCTGTCATCAAGCGAGTTGCGCGTGTAGCGCTTGGATTGTTTGGGGACTGTAAACCGCTTAGGGACGGGATATCAGAGCTTAGGATTAATGTTGGTGCGGGATATCGTGTTTATTATGCGCAACTTGGCAACATGGTGATATTACTAACGAGTGGCGGAGACAAAAAGTCTCAAAGCCGCGACATCGATAGGGCAATCCGATTACTTCACGATTGGGAGAAACGAAATGGCTAAAACACATCGAACACATGAAGAGGCTACAACTGAAATGTTCCGCAACGATCCTGAATTGGCTGCTGAATATCTTAACTCGGTATTAGCAGATGGCGACGAATCTGATTTAATGCTGGCACTTAGAAGCTTAAGCAAGGCGAATGGTGGTATGCAAGAGATTGCACGTCAAGCCGACGTTAATGTTCATACACTGTATCGAACCTTGTCAGAAAACGGCAATCCAGAACTTAAAACCCTCTCTTCTATTTTAAAAGCAATGGGTATGCGCTTGGCTGTACAGCCTCTCAACCACAGCCACGGTTAGTAACATTTTTTACTAAAACTGGATTAACGCCGAAAGATTAAGTTGAGAGCATGAGAACTTGCATAAATGGATTCTTTCCTAATAGATACGCCGGTCTGAAAATTCTTAATGTGGATTTGAAATGAGCGTGGGCAATTTTATGCCAACACTAAAAATCCCGCAAACGCTTGCAGGCCTAATTGATAAAGAGTTTTGTCGCAATGAACTGGCGCACATTTATGTGTTCATGTCACAAAATTCCGAACGCCTATTGAAAAAGGTGGGGATTTGATCTTCGTTAGGACGCAAAAATCCCCCTCAGCCCCCCTTTTTAAAGGGGGAAGGGTGAAGGGTGGAGAGTCAAGGTCACCTTGAACCTTGAAAAAGTATTTTTGCAATTACTTTCTCCCATAACACTTTTACTTTCGGCCAATCGCTATTATCATGCGGGGCCTATTGTGAATGAATACCAACCCACTGACTTAAACAGCCTATGAATTGGCGCAAGAATCTTGTTCTGAACAAGCAGTCACTCAAGCTGGCGACAGTTTCAATCCTGACGGGATGGGTGCTGGGAGTCGGCTCGCTATTCGTTCCCATGTGGAATGCGATAGATATGAAGATTTATGATGAATTCATTGTCTATACCGCTCCGCTAAAATCCAGGCTTCCTATTTCCATCGTCGGTATTGACGAGGCTTCTTTAAGCAATTTGGGTGTTCGCTGGCCATGGCCAAGAGACATGCATGCACACCTTGTTGATCAATTGAAGCAATACGGCGCTGCGGTAGTTGCGTTCGACGTTGTGTTTGCGGAACCCAGTCCCGATAAAAAAGAGGATGCCGAATTTTCCCGCGCCATTACTTCGTTCAAAAATTTGATTCTGGCTTCGGACTCTTTCTATCAGGAAACAGCCACCACCCGGCTGTGGACTCATGTGGAGCCCTTGAAGGAGTTCAAGGATGCGGGTGCAATCGAAGGATTGGTAGCCATGCCAATCGACGGCGATAGTGAGGCCAGACGCATGTCCAATGAAGACGATGCGATGTGGAGAGTGGCAATACGTGCGCTGATTCACAGTCGTCCCGGCAAGGTGGAAGAGCCCTTTGTGCCGGCAAATGCGATGATTCGACATTTGGGACCCGGGCATACTTTTCCTTACATTCCCTACTATCAAGTTCTCAAGGGTGACCCCGCGATCCCCGCCAATTTCTTTGCCGACCAAATTGTGCTGGTTGGTCTGGACGTGCGTTCCAGCCCCGAGATCAAACTGGTTGATACTTTTGCAACACCCTTTATGCATACCACGGGCTTGTTAACCCCGGGGGTCGAGATGCATGCAACACAGATTGAAAACGCCCTTACCGGGCAGTATATTCTGCCGGCAAATCGGCTGCATAATAGTATTGCCACCACTTTCATTTTGATTCTTTTTGCACCCGTTTTGCTCTGGTGGCATCCACTGCGCAGCTCATTGCTCGCGCTTCTGTTGGGATTTGCCGTCCTCGGGATTTCATTTTGGGCCTTTGCCTCATTCAATGTATGGATGGCCACAGCCACACCTTTGCTGGCAATAACTGTCGCCTTCCTCACGACGAGTTCCGGCTCGTATTTCACGGAGCGTCGCCGTGCAACGGAAATCCGTTCGGCATTTTCAAAATATGTTTCAAGTGACATCGTGCAGGAAATGATCAACTCCCCGGAGCGCCTGAAACTAGGCGGGCGGCGGCGTGAGATCAGCATATTGTTCTGTGACCTTGCCGGCTTCACCAGCATGTCGGAGAAACTGACGCCCGACCAAGTAGCGCACGTGATCAACATTTACCTCAATGCCATGACACGCATCATCATGTCTCACGGCGGAACGGTGGATAAATTCATCGGCGATGCCATCATGGCTTTTTGGGGCGATCCCCTGGATGATGAAGAGCACGGACTAAATGCGGTAAAAGCAGCCATTGAAATGCAGGATGTCATCCAGGAAATGCAACCCCAATTTCATGAGCTCGGCATCGACAAAATTGCTTTGCGTATCGGCATTAATTCCGGCCCCGCCATCGTGGGCAATATGGGTTCCGACTTGCGTTTCGACTACACCGCCATGGGCGACTCGGTTAATCTGGCCGCACGACTGGAGGGCGTCAACAAGGCGTATGGAACCAAAATTCTGCTTTCTGAAAGCACTGCAACGCTTCTCAACAATCGCATTTTGCTCAGACCGATCGATCGGGTTCGGGTCAAAGGCAAGGCACTACCGGTTAATGTATTTACGCCCTGCAAAGATGCGGTGCTGGTCGCAAAAACTCAAATGGCATGGGAAGCATACCTGGGAAGAAACTGGAAGCTGGCCAGCGAATGCTGGAACGAGGTTCGCAGGCTTGCTCCGCACGACCACCTGATTGAAGAGTTTGAAGCCCGCATCCAGGAATACACAGCCACACCTCCCCCGGCTGACTGGGATGGCTCGATCGCTTTGGAAAAACTTTAAACCTGTATTTCCAATTCTCGTTCAATACAGAAATAACCTTTGCGTAGGGCAAGCCACTCTCAAAACGTGTTGATAATTTTTTCAATAAATGGCGTTGGTTATTTTTTCAAAATATTTTAACTAAGTATACTCAAACACCCCCTCCCCAACCCTTGTGGTGTCCAAAAACTTGTAGCCGGGCACCCGGAAGTGGGAGAAAATTCAACACCAAAACAGGTAGCTGCATTTAGCTTCCCTCTCCCACCGGGGGAGGGACTGAGGGAGGGGGGTGAACTTTAGCGCTGTGACTAATCATGCTTTTATAGATTTATGAATACCATGCACTGATAGGCTTGCTTAACCACCAATGCTAATTACGGACATAGCCTTTTATTGCTGCAGAAGAAATCGTTCGCGAATACTCGCTACCGACTGCGCCTGCGATCACTTTCAGAAACGATAGCTGTAACGCAGCACCAGGTGAGGATAGGGCTGTGTATCGGCAACCTCCATTTTCGTCAGCAGGTTATCGAGGATTGCCTGAAAACTCGATTTCTTATCCGTCGTTTCCCAATAAGCAGTTAAGCCAAACGACCAGCCCGCCTGGATCTGATCAAGATTGGTGTCATCACGAAAACGTGTGTTTCGATATACCGCACTGGTGCCAAGTAACCAGCGATCCTGCAACGACCATTGACTGCCGAGTTGCACGTAGTCGCGCGGCACATAGGGAATGAATTTTCCCTCATTGGTTCCCGTTTGCCGACTGATACGGGAAAGATAACTGGCGCTGATCGACTGTTTTTCACTCAGCAGGATATTGCTTGCCGCACCAAAAGAGGCGATATTCCCCTCGACAAAAACCGGCGTGTTTTCAATGTCGGATTTAGGGGCAAAGACGTCGGGGCGACTCCGCAAACTATCCAGTTGCGTGACCTCAAATCCTGTGATGGCAGTTGGCAGCCCCCCGAGACCATTGTTGATCTCTTCATAATCCAGGAAAGTCTGGAAAAATGCGGATTTATTTGCCTGGACATCGTACTGTAGTCGCATGCGCTGGTACAAACCACCTGCGGTGGGCAACTTGTCATTGACCTGGATACCCAGTGTGTCCACCTCACTCAATGTAGCCGATGAGGCCGAACGTCGCCATTTCTGCCCTACCAGTCGAAGACTTTGCATATCGCCTAGCTGCATCTTGATACCAAGGCGCGGGTTGAACTCGGAATAATTACTTTCCACGGTAGTATTCACCAGTTCGTAACGTGCGGGTGGCACCATAGTTACGTCAAGCCTTTGCAGGTCCGAGCGAGTCGTGCGAACATGCTGTGAAAACAGATCGAATTCTGCAGCCGATCTTCCATTCAACTGAAAACGCCCTGATACATACGCATCCTTGGCATCGACTGAAAACTTTTCGTCTATCAGAACTTTAGTGGGCGCAAAGGTGGTAAGCAGCGTTCCCGTTCTATCCTGCGTAGATGCTTCGACGCCCCACGCCCACTGTGTATTGCCCACTGTGAAGGCCTGGCGGAACTGATTGTCATCCTGGGTCAGTTTGGAATCGTATTGATTCAGCACGCCGGTGGAAACGTAGATCGAAGGACCGAATTTATCCGGCCTGGAATTTAACAAGTCGGCGATAGACTGGTCGATCATGGCTCCCGATACCGAATTTTGCTGCTGACCATGGCCTGTCTTCAGCCAGAATTGATTGTCAGGCGCCAGCTTGAAATTGAAACCCAAATCTGCCCGCGATTCTTTCTGTATGAATGGATCATCGGTCAGGCTGGACGTTCGCAGTGTGGTGGTGATATTTGTATCCGTGACGAAGCCAAACACACCGAAGTCATAACGGGGTTTTGCTCCAAGACCCAGGGTCAGATTGCCCCCATTGGAATCACTGCTATCCTTGCGCGATTTACCTGTTGAGAGATCACCACTTACAAAATAGGACAAAGGCACGGGCTCAACTGTCAGACCGTTGAAGGTGCCGATGAGCGCTCCCTGATTCCAGTCATGCCGCTCGTACATCGTGTCTATGCGCCCGTAATTACCGGGAACATTGACGAGTGACGAGTTGCGGTTGGAGGCACCAAACACAGTTGGGTCTGCCAGGAATCCCTGAAATAGTTCGGAATTCTTGTTGAACTTTCCGGTGTACCGATCTGCGCGAAACAGGTGACTGCCTGCCCAATAAGGTGAGTAAGCTTCATCGGCATAGTACCCGGCCCATTCTTCGAGACCAAAGCTGGCGAGTGAACTTCCCAGATTGGCATTCCCCTTTTGGGTATTTGCGACCTGGTTAAGCGACTTGAGATAAGGCATGCGTTCCTGCGCCTCGCCCGCCGCTTTGATTGAGGCACCGTAGTCCAGTGAATCAGATTGCACTACACTTTCCAGCAAATGCGGGATCGGATCGTGGGCGTCCAGTGAAGCAGCTTTTTTGAATGCCTGCAAAGCACGGTCGGTTTCGTCCAGCTGATAAAAAGCTACCCCTGAATAAAGCCATGCTCTGGCATAGCGCGGCTCGATCAATCCTGCTCTCAGAAAATCTTCCAGCGCTGCTTTGGTCTGCTTCGCTTTGAGGCGGTTGATACCGCGTGCCGTCAGCGCGACATAATTCTCGGGTTCACGCGCCAGAACTTCGTTAAGCAATTTTTCTGCAACCTGCAGATTGCCGGCAAAGGTTTGCACCGCAGCAAGTTCGGCAGCGGCTTTGGTGTAATGAGGATCGTTGGTCAGCGCAGAATCCAGCAGCAATTCTGCATCGCGTACATTTTCACGCTCGGACTCTATCAGCCCCAAGCCGTACCATGCTTCCGCGTTCGACGGAGATAATTTCAGCACCTCTTTATAGGTGTTACTGGCAGGCTCGGCATAGCCTTGCAGCAAGTCAAGTTCGCCTTTGGCGAGCAGCAGCTCAATGTTTTTCGGATTGGCGGCAAGGGCAACTTGCAGCAGCTTTTCGGCTTCAGTCAGATGGTCATTTCTTGCCAAGGCACGTGCCAGCATTCCGATTGCCAGCGGATCTCCGTGGCCATTTTTCGCATGCGCTTGCAACAACGATACCGATTCCTCAATTTCACCCTGGTAAATCAGCAAATCTGCCGCCAGCACTGCGGCAGATACATCTGTCGAAGCGAGCGGTTTGAGCGTTTGCAAAGCGACAGCATAATCGCCCGCTTCAATATTCCGGATGGCCGCTTCCAATTGCTGCTCTGGCTTTTGTACCCAGCGCCGGGGTTGCGGCTTCCATGACGATACCCATTGCACACGGCTTGCCGGATTGAGCAGAACCAGTTTGACCGGTGCCTTGCCGACTTCC
>CAIRAO010000350.1 GCA_903876625.1 uncultured Gallionellaceae bacterium
AGTCCGGGTTGAACGCCGGGTTAGAAGGCAATTTTAAAAGGGTTATATGATACATTTTCACGGATTACCAATAACACCCGCGACAGCAGCTCGCGCAGCGGTGAACGCGGGTCATGCGTTTGTGAGTTTCGCGCACCCTGACCAATTGTCGCTTGCGATTGAGATTTGCCAAACCTTCGCGGTAGATAATGGCGCATTTTCAGCGTGGAAATCTGGCAAACCTGTGACGGATTGGACTCCGTTTTATGAGTGGGTGGCAGAGTTGCACCGTTATCCCGGTTTTGATTTTGCGATCATCCCAGACGTGATTGATGGCGACGAAGCCGCAAACGATGCGCTACTGGAACAATGGCCGTGGCGCACTCGCGCACCTTGGGTCGGCGCACCCGTTTGGCATCTTCACGAAAGCATTGAACGGCTTTTTCGGTTGGCGTTAAATTACCCGCGCATTTGTTTGGGCAGTTCGGGATCTTATGCCCAAATAGGAACACCCGCTTGGTGGAACCGCATGGCCGAAGCTTTTAACGCTATATGTGACAAGTCTGGAAGGCCAATTTGCAAAATACATGGTCTGCGAATGTTAGACCCTGAAGTTTTTACACGATTTCCATTCTCCAGCGTAGATAGCACAAATATTGCGCGAAATATTGGTATAGATCAGGCGTGGCGTGGCACTTACACGCCACCAAACAAAGAAGTGAGGGCATTAGTCATGCGCGAAAGAATCGAAGCGTCAAACGGCGCAACCTTTTGGATTGAGCAACCTACAAACTTGGCTCTTGCCTTCTAACGTGATTTGTACCCCATAATTGGTGTATAAACTGGTAATAGCTATGAATTACGGCATTCTGAGTAAATCACTAATTAAACGATGTAAGGTATGTGGTAAAGAATTTGAGACTACCAGGCCAATGCAAAAAGTTTGTGATTATTCCTGCGCCCTTGAATTAAATTTAATTAAACAGCAGAAAGAAGCTAAAAAACTTCAGAATGAATCTAAAAAGTTACTTAGGGAAGCGAAAAACAAACTCAAAACTAGGGGTGATTATGCTAAAGATGCACAGATTGCATTCAATGCCTATATCAGAGCTAGAGACAATGGCAAGCCCTGCATATCTTGCGGATCGTACACCGGGAAACAGAATGCGGGACATTACCGCAGTGTTGGAAGTTGTCCAGAATTGCGATACGAGGAAAGCCAAGTGTATTTGCAGTGCGAAAAATGTAACTCATATTTGTCAGGTAATCTAATTAATTACCGAATAAACCTGCTTAAATTAGTCGGAAAAGACAAGCTGGAATGGATTGAAGGAAAACACGAACCTAAAAAGTACACAATTTCAGACCTGATTGAGATTAAAAAACTATACATGCAGAAAAAGAAAGACTTGACAAGTTAGTACTCACTATCGTATAAGCCTTTTAGAATCACCAGCGGGTTAAAACGTAAAGAACAGAAAGGGTACTGGAAAACTTAATCTATTCAGGATTACTCAAAGGTAATCACCCGCTGGTTAATACAAACTAATGAACAATTTGCTAATTAGTTTTCAATCGATGTCCACAAAGTTTGCAGAAGTTTCCCGGATTGTTCGCCTTTCTATAGTTACTAATGGCTGATTTGCTAATTTTAAATAGATTGGCGGCTGTAATATCCGGGACATTCATTCTATTTGCATAATTAACCGCCTGCTCTGCTTTGCTTATCATTCCTTTTTTTGGCCTACTCATTATTTTATATCTCCCATTAGTACGAATACATCATGTAATTTTTTGTCGAAGTCTTCTATTTGTTCGGAGTCATATTTTTTTATTTCCTTTCTGTATTCTCTCCGATAGTCAGCAAGATATTTTTTAGCTTGAGTTTTTTGGAAAAAAAATTCTATTTGTTCCCATTTTGGAGAATAAATAATATAAACAGGTAATACTTCCATTTCCATTTGTGGTAATTTTAATTTTTTCCGCATGACACTACCTTCCCATTCAAGTCTAATTTGTTGATGATTGTTCCCTGATAAGTAATATAACTAATTCCCTCAAAACAGAGATTTTCAGGCGATTCCAGGCTATAAATTGCTTTATCTAGTACGATATAGCCAACGGCAGAAATAACTCCTACAAACGCCGCTATCAAGGTCTGCTTATTCATGTAATCCTCCTTTCAATCCTACCTTTTGGAGCATTGCATCTATTTGTTCATCAAGTCTTTGTTGTTGCCTCATGGTAAAGATAATACTGACAGGTTGAATGTGGGACCATTTGAGGGCGCGAATAGCTCGTTTTAAGGCCTTCCAGTGACTAATTTCGTTATGTGTTGGATTGTGCATTTTTATTCCCCTCAATTGTTTTAAGCAAAATAAAACTAATGTCTAAAATTCTAGACATTGCATAATCGGCGGTATCACTTCCAGCTTCCATGTCGTTTAAATAATTGCAAGAAATATCGCTAATTTCTAAAACTAATTTTCTAATTTCGTCCATGATTACACCTCCATAACGATTAATTCGCCCTTATTGGCGATAATGCGGACTTTACAATTAAACCTAGACAATAAAGCACCAGAATTAATATCGATAATCGGACGGGCAGAATTACCAGCGATTTTTCTGTGTGGTTCATCAAAAAACGAATTGTCTACTTTTGTAATCAATAAACCATCTTCAATTTCGTTAATTGTAAAGATATCTTCATGATTAAATCCATTAGTCAATAGAATTGCGCCCTCTAACCATAGGCGAGGTTTTCCGCGATTTAAACCAATATTTCTAGTATATATTTTCATGATAAGCTTCCTTTTTAGTTAATTAAGCGTATTCAGTCGTTCTTAAGTCTGGACGTGGATTATCCGTAGGCGGTTCAAATTGCGACCAGTCACCCAATTGTTTATTGACCGGGTGAACGTCATATTTTTGTTCATCTGGAAACATGAAGTTATCCCAGCGTTTTTCCTGTTCAGGTGTACATTGGTTATCATCACAATCCAATTCTTCAGTCGGTGTGTCTTCGGGCATTAAATCCACGCCTTCACACTGACTATCTGTTATACACCCTAAGTCTTTGGATTCGCCCTCTTGCGTATAGTTATAGTCTAGTGTCATTGCAAAGGCCAACAATGAACCAATGAAGGCCATTTTGTAGACTAATGCCCGTTTATTGGCCCGTTCTAGTTTTTGCCTATAGATGTAATCATTCATAATTTAATCTTCCCATGTTAAGAATAAAACATTCAACAATCCGCCTTTGGTAAAATCAATGCGAACCATATCGCCGTAATCCTCTGTAGTGTGGCGAATACCGGCCAAGTCTAGTAAGCCTTTAACGTAGGTAATATTGCCGCGCATAGTCTTTTTTGGTTCGCTAATAACGCCACGCTTAACCCATGAATAGTTAGCTTCTCCGCAAAATAAGTCTGTAATTTCATAATGTAATTTCATAATGTCACCTCTTAAAATTGATAGTTAAATTGCAGATATAACGCGATAACCAAGCACTCGCAGATAGTCAAGGCCCGATTCTTTGTAGCAGGATTGATAACCATCTCGTCCTGTTGGGCAATATCCTTGCGAATTACTCCAATTTGCGAAGTGATAACCAAGTTTTTTAGCTTTGGCTATAACTTTGTCCTTTGCTTCCTCTGTCTCTGCTTTGGCGTATGATTTAAGCAAAGATTCGCTTGTTTTATCAGTGCCGCAATTATCTGTTAAAGTCTTACCATCAATAATAAATCCTGACATTGCTGTAGTAGCCTTGTCATAACCATAGCCGCCTGCATAACCGGATTGAGCCATACACTCCATGCCAAAACGGTCGACGCAATACGCCTTCAATTTACCCGCTGCATCTTTGGGATAAGAAAGGGTTATAGTGGCATAACCTTCCTTTTTTGGGAGTGTGATTACGTATGAACTAACACGTGATAGAATTGCGTCTTTTTCCATTGCATCAAATACTTGTCTATTGTTTGTCATGTTTTTACCCTCTTTTCTTTAATTAAATGTATATACAATTAAATTTCTTTCATTAGCTAACTTTACCGCCTTAGCTAACACCATATAAAACGTGTAGATAATCTTTCCTTCACTTGTAGCCATTAAGATATGCTGTTTCATTTTGTCGCCCTCTTTCTTGTTTGTAATTTGCTACAGTTCACATTTTAAACATGTGCAAAATGAAATCAACCAGTTTTACAATCTTTTACATATCTTTACATCTCTTTACAATTGTTCTATGTGTGATATAATAGAAGTATGATTATAGATAATAGAATCAAATTATTAG
>CAIRAO010000351.1 GCA_903876625.1 uncultured Gallionellaceae bacterium
GCTTCATACGCCAAATCAAGGTGCGATTCAAAACGCCCTGGCAGAATTGCCAATTGTTGATAGCCACTATTATTAAGCTGTGGAACCAAATCAAATGCAGGGGAAAGTTGATATCCCCTGCTACTCACGCGCAGCATGCCATGATTTTTTACATGGTCATCGGAATTATCTATCATCAAATTAAAAATCATCCTCCGATAAAGCTGATGCAAATCATGCATCGGATCTACAGAAACAAAGCGCAGTGTTTGTGCAAACTCCACGTAGCTGCCGCCACTACTTTCATAGGGCACATTTAGCAAAGCCGAGGCAGACAGAAAATGAAACCTCTGCTCGTTATCAATCGTCCCTTGCCGGTCAAATCGGCGCAGCAACAATGCATGTTCAACATGGATAGCTTGAACAAAGAATTGTGGAACCTCAATACCGCATTCCCGCGCTAGCGATAGTGTAGCGGCTTCCAGAATTTCCACATCATATTCATCGCCCCGAGCGGGAAACTTCGCCATCCAGCGAACCGCATCGTGAATGAATGTCGTCTTGGGCCGTGCACCGCCCAACGACCCGCCGTGCAGTAACAAGTGTTTCATCGCGGGCGTAATCTCCATCGCAAACTCAAGCCGGCGAACTGCATCGGCAAGCGTATCGAGACTGATTAGACCGGATTGACTATTAGGCTCAAAACTGTTCGTCCCGAGCGAAGCCGAAGGATAAGCCTGAACGTTAAATTGGAAAGCATCGGATTGAATAGGCAATTGCTCCGCAAAGACCATCGCGCCTACCCGGTCTGCATTACTTAGCAGCAACACATCAATGTCGGACAACGTACGGCCATATTGTCCTTCAAGCACACGACGTCCCCAGCTATCCGGAAGCGCATCGCGAAAAGTTAGCGGCAGTGCACCGCCATCTCGTATGCGATGTTCAGTAAGTGCAAAAGAGGTTGATTGCAACGGCAAATGATTCGGGTTCAAAGCCTCGGCTTGAGTGTGTTGCAAATATCGCTGCCCATACGCAAACTCACCCGACTCCATCACACCGCGTTGCGCCAACTTCAATACACCGACCGGAGTGATCGGAGCGCCCACGTTAGATTCGATACCCACATAGAGTGTGCGCTCAGAAATCACGCTCATCCTCTCTGATTAACCCCGCACCCGGCTGACCTGTGCGTTTTCTCACCCGACGACCAACAACCTGGTCTACTGGCGCTGGGGCCACGCTTTCCAACGTATCGATTTGCCCGAAAAACCATAAAGCATTGACCAGAATACTCACACTCGTACCGGGCTTGCCTGCTTCTAACGCACGATAGGTAGTTGGCGAACACAACGTAAGCGATCTATTAATGACGTCTGGAAACTGAAATAGGATTGTAAGAGCATGGTGTCCACCTAAAAAATAAGTGGACACCTCAATGGCAGAGCAAAAGAAGTTACTCGTGATTGGTGGTGGTCGTGATTGGTGGTGGTCGTGATGGGCGTCGGCGTTTTGATAAAGCTTCAAAACGGGAAATAGTAGCGGCGTGTTTGAATCCTGGCGTATCGATTGCTGGAATGGCGTCAGCGAACGGCGTGAATGCGAATTTGCTGCACAAGTGGATCCGGCAATATCGCAATGGCCATGAACAACAAGTAGATAAACGTACAGCAGCTATCCAACACAAGACAGAAGAGCCCGCATTCATCCCCGTCATTGAAATGAAACGCCCAGCGCGTTTAAGCTCTCTGAGTCTCTGTGCCGAATTGCCTAACGGAATCAAACTTGAGTTGAGCGGATTGGACAACGGTGAGTTGCCATTACTTTTGCAGACACTGAGTAGCTTGCCATGTTCCGGTTAGATGCAAACCTGAAGGTTTATCTGCACCGTGCTGCGGTGGATGGACGCAAGAATATAAATGGACTGGCGACACTGGTGGAGCAGGAACTGGGACTGGATCCGTTTGCAGCGGCAGTGTATGTCTTTAGCAATCATCGCCGCAATCGCGTGAAACTGCTACTGTGGGACCGTACCGGATTCTGGTTATTGATGAAACGACTGGAGAAGGATCGGTTTATTTGGCCTAAAGAAGTACCTGTTGCTGAGCTCACCGTTGAGCAATTACACTGGTTGTTAGAAGGCATCGATCTGTCGGCAATACGCCCCCATAAAGCGCAAAAATATTTGCGATTCGGGTGAACATTTTTGTGCGATGATTGTCCAATAAGCCAATGGAAACAATCACTCTCACCACAGATGAATTCAACGCGCTGATCGCGCAAAGGGACACATTTCAACAAGAACGTAATACCTTTCATCAACAGAGTGAGACGCTCCGCAGTGAACTCAGAGTCGTTACCGTCGAGCGTGATTTGTTGCAAGAACGAGTCAATGCATTTCTGCGCCAAGCCTTCGCTGCCAAGAGCGAAGCTCGCGGCACGCACCAAAAAGATCTGTTCATCAATGAGGCTTAAGCCTTGGCCCCCACCGCTGAAACACCAGCGGCACAGGAAGACGTTCCCAATGAATCGATCGAAGTGGCAGGACACGAGCGCAAGCGCCGTGGCCGCAAACCATTGGATGCCGCGTTACCCCGAGAAGTCGTTCGTCATGAGTAACCTGAATCAGAACGCATCTGTCCGCATGACGGCACAGCCTTGGTGGAAATCGGCGTCGAGACGAGCGAGCAATTGGACATCATTCCCCAGAAGATCCGGGTGATCCAACATCAGCGCGTGAAATATGCCTGCCCTTGCTGTGATCAGGGTATCAAGGTGACACCGGCACACCCGCGCATTATTCCCAAAGGCTTACTGACCGAGTCTGCCTTGGCCTGGGTGGTGGCATCGAAATATCAGGATGCACTGCCGCTATACCGTCAGGCAGCATTACTGGGAAGATTTGGCGGTGATCTGTCGCGCAACACGCTGGCCGCCAGCGTGGTCCGTGTGGGTGAGGCCGTGCAACCCATCATCAATCTGATGCGGGATCATTTGCTTGAATCGGACTTGGTGTATGGCGATGAGACAGTGATTCAAGTATTAAAAGAGTCTGGGCGAGCGGCACAAACTAAAAGTTACTTGTGGGCACAGATGAATGGCACAGGTCCACCCGTTAGACTATTTGGTTATGCGCCGGGGCGAGGAAGTGCTCAGGCCAGTGAACGCTATGCCGGAATGCGGCAGGGAGCGGCATTGATCACGGATGGGTATGAGGTTTATAACGGTATCGCCAAAGCGCAGGGTTTGGTTCACTTGGGATGCTGGGCGCATTGCCGCCGGTATTTCATTGAGGCGGAGGCGGCACTACCGAAAGCGGTGCGCCATGCGGAGCAATCGGCAACACAAATGATTGCGGCAATTGGACAGCTATATGCGGTTGAGAGTCGGGCCAAAGAGATGACGGCAATAGCGCGGGGTCAATTGCGCCAAACCGAAAGTCTTCCTGTGCTCAACCACATTCAAGCACTCTTGCAACGTCATTTGCATACAGTCGCACCCAACAGTTTATTCGGTAAAGCGTTGCACTACATGCAAGGGCAATGGCCCAAGCTGACTCGTTACGCTGATAATGGCGCATGGCCGATCGACAACAATCTTTGCGAGAATGCGATTCGACCCTTCGTGGTCGGACGACGCAACTGGTTATTTGCCGATACAGTCGGTGGTGCTCACGCCAGTGCGAATCTGTATTCGCTCATTGAAACGTGCAAAGCCAATTCCATCGACACGTATCAATATCTCATTGCCTTGTTCAAGGCACTACCACTGGCCAAAACAGCAGACGATTACGAAGCACTGCTACCCTGGCGCATTTCAATTCCTTCCGCTTGAACTAGTTTCTATCAGCAACAGAAAAGCTAATGCAAGACAAGGGCGTCAATAAATGATCGCTTACAACACAACAGTCGCGCAGCCATTTCCTTGACTGTCCAGCGCAGTTGCAACCGGTGAGCACGCAACCGATTGCCCAATCGAATGAGCGCCGACCGAGCCTCGGGTGGTGAAACCGCAAGCAGGCTATTTGAATTAATCATTAATATATTGGTTATTACAATACTTAATGAACAGTATATTGGTTTTTATAAAATAGGCAAGCAGCTAAGTGGTATAGCGCTGTTCTTGAGGCACCCGCTATACCAAGCCGGATGATGCAGCATTTGCACTGAATGGAAAGTACGAACGGTAGATTGTGCCCTGAGTAATTTCAAAGGTCATTCCAGCAATCCTCTTCTGCACTGTTAAGAATATTTTTTTCAAAACCACTTTCATCCATCAATTGAGCCAAAACCTGACTTTCTTGTTGTTCTGTCGATTTCGAAGTTAATCGTGGAAACACGATGACATCAACCTCGTTACCCATTTCAGGTGGAAGGACGAAATGGATGGTATGGCTGGCATCTGCCGTTAGGTGTATACGTAAAACGCCACTCATGTTTTCGCTCCTTTCTAATATATTTCAATCTGTTGCACTGTGACGGATTTCATCTCCTCCCCCCGATGATATTTCTTTTGCCATTCGATGATGGCACATAAAGACATCGATGCCCCGCCAGCCTCAAGCGAATGCCGAGAACAGCAACTTCGACATAACAAAACAGCTTTTTATTTTCTGCCCAGTTTAGATATATTTAACCTCGCATCCAACTGTTGCCAAATATCTTGGATCGATACAATGCGTAATTTTTGAATATTGCGGCGCTTGCGCCACATTTTTGGCAGACCTCTTAATGCATCATATTTTGCTCTTAATATTACTCGACGTCGCCCGCGTATCAAAGCAAACCAAAATATGCTAGCCAAATTTAAGAGCAAGTGCAGCGGAAGAAAGATCCAGAAAAGCAAGCCCGGCATATCTTTCACATATACCCACACTAAATTACGATGCCCATGGTACATAGAGAAAGCACTATCTTGTCCTCCAGAAGTGCCTGATCCCACATGGTGCACAACAGATCGGGGAACATATAAACAACGATAGCCTGCCAACCTCAGACGAAAACCGAGATCTACATCCTCCATATAGCAAAAAAAGTCCTCGTCGAACCCATCAAGTTCGATTAAGGCCTGGTGCCTATATAAAGCTGCCGCAGCACATGGCGAAAATACTTCGTGTTCATAATCTGTGACCGCAGAATCGGGAGCCCCATGAGCTGTTCGCCATGCTAAACCGCTTACATGATATGAGTCGCCCGCACCATCAAGCAGCGCAGTGTTTGCCGCAATGAGCAACTTGCTAGCGAATTAAGACATTATTTTGGTTCACTCAGATCTTGGATGATTTATGGCTGCCTGGCTTCAGCGTTGGCAATGTTTGGTTTGGTGATTGCTGGAATCGCAGAAGGAGACTGGCCGCTGAAACTGAATGTATTCATTTTGGGTCTTGCCAACGGCGCCTTCTCTATTGCAGCCATCGCATCCA
>CAIRAO010000352.1 GCA_903876625.1 uncultured Gallionellaceae bacterium
CATTTTGATCCCGATATGCTCGATGCTTTTCTCGACATTCAGGATGAATTTCGTAGCATTGCACAACGATTTACCGACACCGATTCTGATATTGAAAAAAAGAAAGAATATTTATCTCAAGCTATCATGGCATAACGTCTGAAAACAATAAATGATTAACAAGCAGACCATTTTCCTAGTCGTTGATGATTTTGAGCCCATGCGCAAAGTTACTTCGAGCCAGCTTCGTTCTATGGGAGCCATCACGATCCTGACTGCAGGTGACGGTGCCGAAGCTCTGCGTTTGATGAAAAATAAGCGCGTCGATATCGTCCTCTCTGATTGGAATATGCCTGTTATGACCGGTTTGGAATTGCTAAAAACAGTACGCGCAGATGAAAAATTCTCGCATCTCCCTTTCATTATGATTACTGCCGAAGCTGAGCGTGAACGTATCACTGAAGCAATAGCAAATGGCGTAAGCGATCTTCTCGTCAAACCCTATACCTCTGAGCGACTGGCAACCCGTGTGGAAAGAGCACTTTCCTTACCCTATCGATCAAGGTTTAATAAACGCACGACTTACGCGCAAAAAGAAACGGTCATCATTGAAGATCCCGTTATTCAAGATGCAGCCACAGAAACTCGCCCTACAATTCTTGTTGTAGATGATACAGCTGATAATTTGCTGCTGCTCTCGCACTTGTTCAAAGATGAATATCGGGTTCGTATCTCGCATACTGGAACAAAGGCTCTGGAAATATGTCAGTCAAACAATCCGCCTGATCTGGTATTGCTCGACATCATGATGCCTGGCATGGATGGTTTCGAAGTTGCAAGGCGAATGCGTGAACATCCAACTTCAGTCACCATTCCTGTTATTTTTGTGACCGCAATCACCGATGAAGATGCGCGCCTCAAAGGCTTAGAACTTGGAGCAATCGATTTTGTAACAAAACCTATCGACCCGAGCGTTCTCAAGCCACGCGTGCATAATTTTATGCGCTACGTCGAGCTGCACAAACAATTGCAAGCAAATTACGATGACATGCTGGAGTTGGCGCACTTACGCGAAAATGTCGAACTCATAACACGTCACGATATCAAAGGTACTTTGGCCGGCGTGATTGGACTGGTGCAGGGATTGGAAAATGACGATTCAATGAGCAACCAGCAAATCGCCCAATTAAAAATGGCAGAACAAAGTGCTTTACAGGCGCTCGATATGATTAACCTATCCTCGGAGCTTTTATTGATCGAGACCGGACACTTCAAGCTGGAAGCAAAATTGGTCAATATCAGTGATATCTTGCGCCGAATCGTCGAGATTTCACGCGTGACATTCGCAGCAAAGCGACTGACCATATCCATCGATACGGATATGCCAGTTGGAGAGGAAATACCGAATGCAAGCGGCGACGCAATGCTCTGCTACTCATTATTTCAGAATCTGATCAAAAATGCCTGTGAGGCATCCTCGGATAAAAATCGGGTTTCCGTTACTCTCTTTGATGAAAATCCACTGCGAATCGTCGTGCAAAATAATGGCGTAGTGCCTGAAGTAATCAGAAACAGATTTTTCGATAAATTTGTAACGCATGGAAAACAAGGTGGCACCGGACTCGGTACCTACTCTGCCAAGTTGCTGACTGAAGCCCAAAATGGAACGATTTCTATGTGGTCTTCAGATCAGGATAAACAGACTACGCTTACCGTCAACTTGCCACGCTACGTCGAAGTTCAAGCATGAATCAGAATTTGGGAATCCGAATGGCTGACATTCCGCTCACATCCCAATTATCAATTCCGAAATCAACGATATTGGTTGTCGATGACATTCCTGACAATCTGGCCTTGATGATCAACTTGCTGAAGGATGATTACCAGGTCAAAGCAGCCGATTGCGGTGCAAAAGCCTTGCGAATAGCCACCTCTGCCTTTCCACCAGACTTGATCCTGCTGGACATCATGATGCCAATGATGGATGGATACGAGGTCTGCATTCAACTCAAACTTAATCCAAAAACGCTCAATATTCCGGTTATATTTCTCACTGGTAAAGCTGATGTTGAGGATGAGAAAAAAGGCTTGGATCTGGGCGCTGTTGACTATATCACCAAGCCGATCAGCCCTTCCATCATGTTGGCGCGAGTAAAAATCCAGCTGGCACTGCAGGAGAAAAATAACGCGTTGAACAATGCACTAACGATTGCTGAAAAAGCCAATCTCACCAAATCTGAATTTATTTCCAGTATGAGCCATGAATTGCGTAGCCCCCTGAATGCCATCATTGGCTTCGCACAATTAATGGAATCAGAAATACCCCAACCTTCACAGTCACAGAAAGAAAGCATTACCCATATTCTCAAAGCCGGATGGCATCTGCTAAAACTGATCAACGAAATTCTCGATCTTGCAAAAATTGAACACCGACAAATTTCTTTATCCGAAGAGATTGTTTCAATTTCAGAAATATTGAACGAATGCCAGTCCATCATTGCTCAACGGGCATTGCAACGCAATATTGAACTGATCTTTCCCGTATTCAGTAAAACAACATTTGTTTACGCCGATCGAACCAGACTAAAACAGATTCTGATCAACCTGCTCACCAATGCGATCAAATATAACTCAAAGCCGGGAACGGTTACGGTGAAATGCATTGAACATTCACCTGAATTTATACGCGTGAGTATCAGTGACACTGGTTTAGGACTTTCACCGGAAAAAATTGCGCAATTATTTCAATCCTTCAATCGACTTGGACAAGAAGACGGGCCGGAGGAAGGTACGGGTATCGGGCTCGTGGTAAGCAAACGGATGGTTGAACTCATGGGAGGCAAGATCGGCGTAGAAAGTGAAGTCGGAAGGGGAAGTGAGTTCTGGTTTGAATTAAGTTCAGTGGCAAAATCAAATATTCCTCTACAAGATCACAGCGTAGTCCAATCTACCGATGAACATCGAATATCATGATAAGTTCAGCTGACATACTTCGCGGAAAAATTCTAATTGTTGACGATCAGGAAGCAAATGTCATTCTAATTGAACGAATGCTGCGAAGTGCGGGATATACGTCAGTATCATCGACAATGAACCCGACCAAAGTAGACGAACTATATCGCACCAATCATTACGATCTGATCATTCTCGATATTCAGATGCCGGGCATGGATGGATTCCAGGTGATGGAGCGATTAAAAGGACGGGTAACCGATGAGTATCCTCAGGTGCTTGTTATCACCGCCGACCCGGATCACAAACAGAAAGCGATGCAAGCGGGGGCAAAAGATTTTGTCAGCAAGCCGTTTGAGTTAATCGAGGTGTTGACCCGCGTGCAAAACATGCTTGAAGTTCGCTTATTGCAAAAAGAAGTTTTTGATCATAAAGATGACAATCCCGCGTTGTCGCATATCATCCAGCGCAACATTCGCAAGATTATCCAGGTGCGTCTGAAGTCAGTCCGTGAGCAAGATTTACAAGATCGAATTGCCAACAGGATGACTTCATTTGCTGGCAGCATGTTATTCTTCTATATTCATGTAGTTTGGTTTTGTTTGTGGTTTCTGCTCAACACCGGCCATCTTGGCATTATCCCGTTCGACCCCTATCCCTATGGATTTCTGACAGTAGTCGTATCGCTTGAAGCGATTTTTCTGGCAACTTTTGTACTTATCAGCCAAAATCTGCTGGCCAAAGAAGCCGAGCGTCTAACCGATTTGGGCTTGCAAACTGGGCTCTTGACAGAGCATGAACTAACCAGAGTATTGCAAATGCTTCGCGCCATACAAAATAAAATCGGCATTACCAACGATAAAGTAAGCGATCTTGCTGATGCGGACCTTGAGATGGAAACCAAAATTGAAGATGTGTTGTCAGAAATCGACCGCTTGCAACGGCGGGAGGTAAATATCCGGCGCGTGCACACCTCTTGAATTCAATACCATTTTTTTGTTCATGCAGTACAATTCCGGATGAGTTAATTGCTACAATTACGCTAAAAATAATTTCTGAGGCACAATTGAACCCATAAGGAGACTCAACATGAAAAATCTGCTTGAACAATTGAAATCGATGACTGCGATCGTCGCCGACACGGGCGATATTGAAGCGATTCGGAGTCATCACCCTGAAGATGCCACTACCAACCCGTCACTGTTGCTAAAAGCCGCCACATTGCCTGAATACGCACCTTTGATAGCGGACTCGATTTCATGGGCAAAATCGCAAAGCAATAACCGCGAACATCAGGCTCACGATGCGATGGATAAACTCGCTGTTGATGTTGGCCTGGAAGTTTTAAAAATTGTACCAGGACGAATCTCCACCGAGGTCGATGCCCGGCTTTCCTTCGACACCTTGGCAACGCTCTCCAAAGCACGCAAGTTGATCCGTTTATACAATGAAGCCGGCATTTCAAACGAACGCGTGCTGATCAAGATCGCCTCAACATGGGAAGGCATTAGAGCCGGTGAAATACTTGAACACGAAGGAATTCACTGTAACCTTACCCTGATGTTTGGATTTGCACAGGCACGCGCCTGCGCTGAAGCAGGCGTTACACTGATTTCTCCCTTTGTCGGGCGAATTTTTGATTGGCAAAAAGCAAAAGAAGGCCGCACTGAAATCCCGGTCGAAGAAGATCAGGGTGTATTGTCGGTACGTCGAATCTATCAATATTACAAAGAATATGGCTATCCGACTACAGTCATGGGAGCCTCATTCCGCAATAGCGCTGAAATTCTGGCTCTTGCCGGTTGCGACCGTTTGACCATCAGTCCTTCACTTCTGCAAGAGTTGCAAAAAACTGAAGGCATGTTGCAACGCCGCCTGAGTTATACCGGATCAATCAAACCAAGACCTGCATCAATGACAGAAGCCGAATTCCGCTGGGAAATGAACGAAGATGCGATGGCGACAGAGAAACTCTCAGAGGGGATTCGTGGATTCACCGTTGATCAAATCAAGCTTGAAAAAAACCTGGCTGAAAAACTTTAAGTCTGAAGTCATCTCAGGTTTGATTCTTTATCCATGAACAACACAAGTTCTATTTAAATGCATAAATCCAATTGGCTTACATTTCTAGAAACTCAAGGCGCACACATCAAGGAAGGGGTGGTGCAACATTTTGGAGATTCGAACACAGAGATTATTAGCACACGAGACAACATTTCGCTGTGTGATTTAAGTCAATTCGGCATCATCAAAGTAAGCGGTGAAGATGCACAGGCTTTTTTGCAAAACTTGTGCAGCAATGACATCAAGGCGATCACGCCCGTACTTGCACAACTCAACAGCCTTAACACCGCCAAAGGTCGTGTATTGGCGACCTTCCTGATTTGGCAAAATGGTAATGACTATTTTCTGCAACTTCCTGATACACTTCTTGCAGCAATTCAGAAAAAACTTTCAATGTATGTGCTGCGGTCAAAAGTTAAAATTGAAGACGTCAATGCACATTTTGTAAGTCTGGGGCTTTCAGGAAATGAAGCTGAAGCATTGCTGAAAAATCAGCTGAATGTTCCTCAAGAATCGACTCTCTCAGTAATGCAAAATGGAGCTAGCAGCGTCATTCGCATGGGGCATGAGCGTTTTCAAATCATCACCACACCTGATCTTGCAATTGAATTATGGAAACAACTCAGCACTCACGTACGAATAGTCGGTTCGCCTTGCTGGGATTGGTTAAATATTCGAGAAGGCATTCCTGTAATCCAACTACCTACACAAGAGCAGTTCGTTTTGCAAATGCTAAATTTAGATATTCTGAACGGAGTGAATTTCAAAAAAGGCTGCTATCCCGGACAAGAAATTGTGGCGCGAATGCACTATTTGGGAAAACTAAAACAGCGTACCTTTCTCGCTCATGTGGAAAGCGAAATTGCACCGCAACCCAATGACACTTTGTACAGCAATGACTTCCCGGGTCAGAGTAGCGGCAATATTGTCAATGCAGCTTTAGCGCCAACTGGAGGATACGATGTGCTGGCGAGCTTGCATATCAATACCGTAAAGAACCTGCACGAGGTACATTGGAAAACACCAGATGGTGCAGTATTGAAACTTCTAGAACTGCCCTATTCTTTTCCAACTGAAAAGGCAGGCTAATCTGCAATCCCAATTTTTCACAACAAAAGATACAACGGAATAGTGATTTAAAGTTTCATGCGAATCTTGAGGTGTGGAATATTCGCATCCATGAACACCTCCCCCTCTGCCACAAAACCAAAATTTTGATAAAAAGGCAAAGCGTGTACTTGAGCATCAAGATCAACTTCAGGAAAACCTTTATTGCCTGCATAGGCCAACAATCCTTCTAATATGGCTGTTCCTACTTTCCTGCCACGCCAATCCGGTACCACTGCGATTCTACCAATGTGCGCGTTCGGCAAAATTCGACCGCAGCCAATCGCTTGCCCTGCATTGCTCAACGCCAACACGTGATGACTACTTTCATCTAAACCGTCCCATTCCAATTCTGGTGTCACACCCTGCTCGCGAATGAATACTGCCTCTCTAACTGCGCGCAACAAAGGTTCACCATCATGCCAAGTTACCGGATGTATCGTGAACTGCATATCTACTCCTCTAAAAGTTCGCTAAAACCGATTGACAAACTGATCATGCCAATATATCTACCGGTGTTCCTGCCGGAACCAGTTCAAATAATTCTACAATATCTGCATTGCTCATGCGCACACAACCTCGCGAACCTGGTTTTCCCAATTCGGTAATTTCAGGTGTGCCATGAATGTAAACGAAGCGTCTCATCGTGTCGCATGAACCCAAGCGGTTATAACCCGGCTCTTTCCCGCTCAACCACAAAATTCTAGTCAGAATCCAGTCACGTCCCAACTTTGCCATGCTTAACTCGGGAGTATAAATTTCACCCGTAGCACGTCGTTTCACAAACACAGAATTATCAGGTAATCCTTTTCCGATTTTAGCGCGGATATAATGTTTTCCGCGTGGGGTACAAAAACTTCCGTTCTCTTCGCCTACTCCATTAGCTCCAGTTGAAACCCGATAACTGCGTATTATTTTTCCACTTGTATCCAATAATCTTAAAGTTTGAGCGGGTATATCGATAATGATTTTCAACATTTCTCACCTGAATTTGGCAATGGCTCCACATCTTGTTTCAAACGCCTGGCGAGAAAAAAATCGCTAAGTAATTTTCCGCATTCCTCTGCGAGCACTCCGCCAACAACTTGCGCATGGTGGTTCAATCTAATTAAAGAACCACCTTCCCCAACCGAGGTATTGGATCGGGGAGAATCTTCAAAGAGATTCAATACGCTACCCGCCACGCCCGTCTTGAAATCATATGCACCAAATACCACTCTGGCGATACGGGCATGGAACATTGCTCCAACACACATCAAGCATGGCTCCAGCGTGACGAACAATTCGCACCCTACCAAACGATAGTTACGAATTTGTTGCGATGCATCCCGCAGGGCAATAATTTCAGCATGCGCAGTGGGGTCATATCTCGAAATGGGGGCATTACTGCCTCGACCAATAATCTGGCCGCTCTTCAGCACGATTGCTCCAACGGGCACTTCTCCAGCCTTGGCCGCCTGCATAGCCAGCAACAACGCCTCGCGCATATATTTCTCGTCACTATTTGAGTTTCTAACTTGACCAGGTTGCATGAAAATATTTTGACTGCCTTCAAGAATTACCACCGTAGCACAAGTGACTTAGTTTGGCGAGACACAGAAATACTTGCCTTGAACGTGTATTTTGTAAACAATGGAGGTATCTTGTCGCATTAAGGATTTGCTTACGCAGTTGCATTGTTATATTTCTTTCAAAATTAACCGGAGTTTATTTGATGTCGAACCAAGTTGTGCCAGATTTTACCTTACCATCCACCAACAACAAGACTTTTACACTTTCTACATTACGCGACAAACTGTTAGTGATCTTCTTCTATCCCAAGGACAATACTCCTGGATGTACCACCGAGGTTCAGCAGTTTCGTGACTTATACGCTGAATTTAAAAAATCCGGATGCGAAGTCGTCGGTATATCCCGGGACAATATTAAATCGCATGAAAATTTCAAGAACAAATTTACATTGCCTTTCGAACTTTTATCAGATGAAGATGAGATAGTGTGCAATCTGTTCGGAGTGATGAAACAGAAAATGATGTATGGAAAACAAGTACGGGGAATTGAACGCAGTACATTCATACTCAGTTCCAAGGGCATTGTTTCAAAAGAGTGGCGAGGGCTGAAAGCGGATGGTCACGCCCAAGAAGTGCTCTCATTTGTACAAACCCAATAAGGAACAACATGGCAACCCGTAAAGCAGCCACTGGCATAAAGAATAATGATACCAAGTTGTTTGTCTTGGACACCAACGTCCTGATGCACGACCCGACCAGTCTTTTTCGCTTCGAAGAACACGACATTTTCTTACCCATGTTTGTGCTGGAAGAATTGGACAACAATAAAAAGGGTATGACCGAGGTTGCCCGTAATGCACGTCAAGCCAGCCGCTATATGGATGGCTTGATTACTGAGGGCGTCAACATCGATGATGGCGTGTCTCTGCAGGCACTGGGCAACAAGAACGCGACAGGTCGGTTATTTCTCCAAACTCAATTCATTGACCATCAATTGCCGGAGAATCTTGCCAACGGCAAAGCAGATAACGCCATCCTCGGTGTCGTCATGTTCCTGCATAAGCAGCACCCCAAACGTGAAGTGACGCTGGTCAGTAAAGACATTAACATGCGTATCAAAGCGCGCGCTTTGGGATTGAATGCGCAAGATTACTTCAACGATAAGGTATTGGAAGATACAGACCTGCTCTACACCGGCATGAAGTTGTTGCCAGCCGATTTCTGGGAAAAACATGGCAAAGACATGCAATCGGGTCTTCAAGGTGGTCATACGTTTTATCACCTGACCGGACCGCTTTGCCGGGACATGTTGGTGAATGAATTTGTGTATCAGGAATCTGATACCCCTTTTTATGCTGTTGTTGCCGCACAAGAAAGCAATGCCGCCACGCTGCGCACGCTGACTGACTACACGCATAGTAAAAATGCGATCTGGGGAATCACCGCACGCAATCGCGAACAAAATTTTGTGCTCAACCTATTGATGAATCCGGAGATCGATTTCGTTACACTGCTCGGGCAGGCCGGTACCGGCAAAACCCTGCTCACACTGGCTGCAGGACTCATGCAAACATTGGAAAGCAAGCTCTATTCTGAGATCATCATGACACGTGTAACGGTACCCGTGGGAGAAGACATCGGTTTTCTGCCCGGAACAGAAGAAGAAAAGATGTCACCCTGGATGGGTGCGCTGGACGACAATCTGGATGTGCTTAACAAAGCCGATGAAGAAGGCGGAGACTGGGGGCGCGCGGCAACACGTGACCTGATACGTTCCCGCATCAAGATCAAGTCACTCAATTTTATGCGCGGCCGTACTTTCCTGAATAAATATCTGATCATTGATGAAGCGCAGAACCTTACACCCAAGCAGATGAAAACCCTCATCACGCGTGCCGGCCCTGGCACCAAAGTGGTATGCATGGGTAACATCGCGCAGATCGACACGCCTTACCTCACCGAAGGCAGTTCCGGATTGACTTATGTAGTCGATCGCTTCAAAGGCTGGGCGCATAGTGGCCACGTCACTCTGCAACGCGGCGAGCGTTCTCGACTGGCCGATCACGCGGCAGAGGTGTTATGACCGATCCTATCGATAAAACGGATGCACAGTGGCAGGAAGAACTGACACCCGAGCAGTTCAAAGTTTGTCGGGAATGCGGAACCGAGCCGGCATTTAGCGGCGAATACTGGGACTGCCACGATATTGGCATTTACCGTTGCGTGTGCTGTGGCACTCCACTTTTCGATTCAGAAACAAAATACGAGTCCGGAACAGGTTGGCCCAGTTTTTGGCAACCTATTTCCGAAGAGGTCATTGCCTATAATGAGAATGACCCGCTTGGAATGGATCGTGTAGAAGTTTGCTGCGCCGCCTGTGATGCACATCTCGGACATGTATTCGAAGACGGTCCCGAGCCTACCGGTTTGCGTTACTGCCTCAACTCGGCTTCACTTGCTCTGGACAGAAATTAGACATCTGTATGTTCCACATGGATAATGCGCTTCAATGAAAATTTTATTCGACATTTTTCCCGTACTGCTGTTCTTCGTTGTATTCAAGCTATTCGGGGTTTATCCAGCTACCGCCTCGGCCATCGTTGCAACTATCTTGCAAGTTGCCTGGGTAAAGTGGCGACATGGCAAAGTTGACACCACTTTGTGGGTGAGCCTGGGCATCATCGTGATCTTCGGTGGCGCCACCCTGTTGTTGCACAATGAGAATTTCATCAAATTGAAACCAACTGCATTGTATTGGTTTTTTTCCTCCGCAATATTAGTCTCACGCGCATTCATGAAAAAAAATCTAATGCGCATGCTGCTGCAAGGAAAAATAGATTTACCCGAGCCTATTTGGCAACGTCTGAACTATGCATGGAGTATCTTCTTTGCTCTATTGGGATGTCTAAATCTATACGTTGCTTTCAATTTCAGTATGGATACGTGGGTGGATTTCAAATTGTTCGGCACGACCGGCATGATGTTGGTGTTCGTTTTATTGCAAGCCGCTTTCCTTTCAAAACACATAAAAGAAGTGAAAGAAGACCAACAGAATCAACCTTAATTAAGTAGATAATAAAGGAAAAAAACGATGCTTTATGTAATCATCGGAAATGATGTGCAAGACAGTTCGGAATTACGCAAAATAGCGCGCCCAGCTCATGTGGCACGTCTACAAACCCTGCAAGATGAAGGCCGCTTGTTGCTGGCAGGCCCCTTTCCCGCAGTCGATTCAAATGATCCGGGATCAGCCGGTTTTACCGGTAGCCTGATCGTGGCTGATTTTCCCGATTTGAATACAGCTCAATCCTGGGCCAATGACGACCCCTACGTTAAAACAGGGGTTTATCAGCACGTAACGGTCAAACCATTCAAAAAAACCTTTCCCGCCTAAATGAATTCAGTTAAAAGTTTCAATTTTTACTGTTAAAGCCAACGAATAGAAAGACTGACTTCCTATGCTCCCTTTGCATCCTTTAACGCCGACACAGGGTGTTAACACTCATCAGCTCAACTTGTGATATATTTCGCCTTTAGCGGTCGATGCGGAACCAATAGTTCATGGCAGACTGGCCAGATTTATTGCTAATACCTATTTGAATTTTCTTAATTTTTTTACAAGGACTATAAGATGCTAAAACCATCCAACATTGCTGCACTGGCTATACTTGCAGCTATTACTGCTAATACGGTTATCGCTGCAGATAACACTGCTGCCTCGGCTGCTGCCTCAAAAGTAACTGCAACAGATGAAAATGCAACTATCACTGTCAACAAGACCCCCATTCCACAAGAGCGAATTGATTTGCGCCTTAAAGTAGCCGCCCAGCAAGGACAACCAGACAGCCCTGATCTGCGCAAATTAATTCGTGAAGACTTGATCAATCTTGAGGTCATTTCACAGGAAGCTACCAAACTAAAATTGGACAAGCAACCGGAAGTTGTTCAGCAGATTGAATTGACCAGACAAACTGCTTTGGCTAACGCTTATGTGATGGATTACGTGAAAAGTCATCCGATTGCAGAAGATGCGATCAAGAAAGAATACGAAAATCAAAAAACGCATTTGGGAAATAAGGAATACAAGGTTGAACACATTCTTGTAGACAGCGAAAAAGAAGCTCAGGCTATCATCACCGAGTTGAAAAAGAAGGGCAGCAAGTTTGACAAGATCGCAAAAAAATCATCCAAAGATCCTGGTTCAAAGGATAAAGGCGGTGATCTTGGCTGGACCAATCCTGCCAACTTTGTTCAGCCCTTCGGAGAAGCGATCCTGAAACTTAAAAAAGGCGAAACAAGTGCTCCAGTGCAAACCCAGTATGGATGGCACATCATCAGACTTGAAGACATTCGCGATCTGAAAGTACCGACAATTGAAGAAGTAAAAGGTAATCTGGAAAAACGCCTGCAACAGCAATCAATTCAAGAAGCCATTAAAGCCCTGCGTGCAAACGCCGATATTAAGCCTTAATATTCTTAACACACCAAATGAAGAAGGCGACCCGACGGTCGCCTTCTTCATTATTGTTGACGAGTTTAAGCAAATAAATTAACCAAACCGTTTAGACCCACAAAATTAAAAGCAAAGTTTGCTTGTGTTCTTACGATAGGTTTGGCATGGTATGCAATGCTGGTACCGGCTTGCGCCATCATCTTGAGGTCATTTGCTCCATCTCCGATTGCGATAACCTGTTCAGGATGCAAGTTGAGTTTTTCTCGAGTCAGATTTAGCCAATTGGCCTTGGCCTGAGCATCAAGTATGTCGCCGAGTACTTGTCCGGAAAGTTGACCATCAACAATTTCCAGCGTGTTTGCATAAGCAAAATCAAGTCCTAGCCGTGCTTTCAAACCTTCGGTAAAGAATGTAAATCCACCGGAAACTAATAATGTCTTGATACCATGTTTTTTCAATTCGGTCAGCATCAATTCGGCTCCCGGATTTAGCTTCAGGCGCTCATCATAGACTTTTTGCAATGCGCCCTCTTTCAATCCTTTCAGCAATGCAACTCTGCGGCGCAGACTTTCGGCAAAATCAATCTCACCTCGCATGGCTTCTTCCGTTATCGCAGCTACTTGAGATTTGATTCCCAGCATATCTGCGATTTCATCAATGCATTCAATGCTGATGAGTGTTGAATCCATGTCCATTACTACCAGCCCGAAATTTGAAAGGTGCACTCCGGGACGTACAAAGCCGTAATCAAGTTGATGCTCATAGCAAAACATCGCCACACCATCATGCGGCTTTACTTCCTCCAGTCGATAGGCATGCAAGCCTACCTGCTCTATGCGCGAGGCCAGAGATAAACTTGATATTCGATCCAAATAGATTGCAGGAATTTCGTTCAGTGCTTGGATAACTAGGTTCATTGTAAAATTTGGTTCTCTTACCAACTTGATTTATTCAATATTTACAGCTATGCATTTTAATTCAAGTGAGCGACGAAAGTATAAAATCGCCATAAGATAAATTAAGATGAGATTGACGCTAGTCTTATAACAAAAAATTTGAATAAACCATTAGGAACCACTTTGACCATAGACTTCGAGCATGTAATACCTCGTGACGGCAGCAACTCCGTGAAACATGATGGACGCGCCGGCTATTTCGGCACCGCCGACGTCCTGCCGCTGTGGGTCGCGGATATGGATTTCGCTTCCCCTATAGCAGTGACAATGGCTCTTGCCGAACGTGCCGCGCATCCTCTTTACGGCTATTCCTTTTATCCTGAAAGCGCGTATGAAGCGCTCATTAGCTGGTTGAAAAAACGCCATAACTGGGACGTGCAACGTGATTGGATCTTGATGGCTCCCGGCGTTGTTCCCTCGCTATTCGCCAGTGTCATGGCGTTCGCAAAAGAGGGAGAAGGCGTCATCATCCAGCCCCCGGTCTATTTTCCTTTCTTCTCGGCGGTAACAACCAACCACCGGCGTCTAATCGAAAATCCTTTGCGATTAGTGGGCGAACATTATGAAATAGACTTCGAGCATCTGGAAAAATGCGCTGCCGATGGCGCGCGACTCATGCTCTTTTGTTCACCGCACAATCCGGTGGGGCGTGTGTGGAGCAAACAAGAACTCAGCGAGCTGCTGCAAATCGCGCGCCGTTTCGACATCACCATCATATCGGACGAAATACACGCCGACCTTATTTACCCGGACGAACAACACATCGCTCTTGCCACGCTGGCAGAAACATCAGATAAAGTCATCACAACCGTGGCACCCAGCAAAACCTTTAATATTGCCGGCCTCGGACTCTCCTGCATCATTACGTCTAATGCAACCCATCGCCAAACCATCAAACAGGTCTTTGAAACTCTACATGCAGGCAATACCAATCCGTTCAGCATCGTCGCCTTTGAGGCCGCCTATCGCAGTGGAGAGGAATGGCTGAATAGTTTACTGGTCTACCTGAAAGGCAACCGCGATTTCGTGAATGAATACATAGCGCAACACCTACATGTCATCAAAGTCATACCATCGCAAGGCACTTACTTGCTCTGGCTGGATTGTCATCACCTTGAATTATCTGATGTTAAATTGCGTGAGCTTTTTGTGCGTGAAGCCAAGGTTGGGATGAATCCGGGTATAACTTTCGGCAGGAACGGTAGCGGATTCATGCGACTTAACATCGCATCTCCAAGGCATGTACTTGCGGATGCATTGGAAAGGATCAAGCAAGCGCTGAACTGATTGAAAAAGGTATCCATGTCGAAACATAGTTGTTACGCTCCTCAAGCGACATGAAACTCAGCACGAGAGAACCTAACGGGAATTGCAATTGTGCCCGACGAAAAATTTAACTCCTGATGCCCGTTTCCCCCTCCCCAACCCTCCCCCGGTGGTAGAAGGGGCAAACGAATCGCTGCGCAAGTTTCACGTTAAGCAGCACCTCCATCGATCCATAGGCTAAAATTCGTGCCATGATCCAAGTTGAAACAAAGACCAACTTACATCCGCGTAATCTGCATCGGGGACGTTACGACTTCCGGTTACTTATCTCGAGCAACCCGGAGTTGGCGGCATTTGTGTCGTTAAATGAGTACGGCAATGAATCGATCAATTTCGTTGACCCGGCAGCTGTGAAAGCACTTAATCGGGCGCTGTTGATGCATGATTATGGCGTCAAGGATTGGGATGTCCCTGCACAATATCTCTGCCCGCCTATTCCCGGTCGCGCGGATTATTTGCATTATCTCTCCGACCTGCTGAGCGAAAATAATGACGGCACTATTCCGCGCGGAAAATCGGTGCGGGTGCTTGACATTGGTGTAGGCGCGAATTGCATTTATCCTCTCATCGGTCACGCCACCTATGGCTGGCAGTTTGTCGGCACGGATGTCGATGCTGTGGCACTTAAAAGTGCGCAACGTATTTTGGATGCTAATCAACTGAGCGATGTCGTTGAGTTACGTTTACAACCCTCCCCAACGGCGATTTTTACTGATGTTACCTATGCCGAGGAATTTTTCGACCTCACCCTGTGTAACCCGCCCTTCCATGCCTCTCTAGCCGAAGCCAGACAAGGCTCGCAGCGAAAATGGAAAAATCTCGGCAAAGAAAGTAATAAACACAAAAAACCAGTATTGAACTTTGGCGGTCAGAGTTTGGAACTATGTTGCGAAGGAGGCGAAGAAGGATTTGTTACCCGCATGATAGAAGAAAGTGTATCGGGCCACAACAACTGTCTATGGTTCACTACCATGATCTCCAAATCATCTACCTTGCCACACGTGTACCGCGCTTTGAAGTACGCCGGTGCTGTAGACAACCGCACCATAGAAATGTCACAAGGTCAGAAAAAAAGCCGCATTCTCGCTTGGACTTTTATGGATAAACAGCAGCAGAAAAATTGGTGGAAATAGTCTTTTGATCATGAATCTAACCGCACCTGAGTTGTACCTCAAACTCTGCAATAGGCAAAGGTTTGCCAAACAAGTATCCCTGAAAACTATGGCAACCATGAATATCAAGAAAGTCCCGTTGGGCTTGAGTTTCAACACCTTCTGCAATTACGTTTAGCCCCAATGTCTCACTCATTACCACGATGGTCTTTACAATGGCTGCATCATTGGTATTAGCTGTGATGTCGCGGACGAATGTTTGGTCAATCTTGAGCTGATCAAGCGGAAGAAGTTTTAAGTATTGCAGCGAAGAATAACCAGTACCGAAATCATCCAATGAAAAATATATTCCAAGCCGTTTCAGTTCACGCATCTTGGCGATAATGTCATCAACATTGGCCAGCAGTAAACTTTCGGTTAGCTCTAGTTTTAGATGGCCGGGATTGACGCCACTACCATGAAGTACGTCCCTGACTTGGGCGACAAAGTCGGGCTGACGGAATTGCTGGGCGCTAACGTTCACCGCAATCGTCAAGTCACGTGTAGACGCATCGTTTTGCCATAATTTAAGCTGAGTGCAGGCTGTATTTAATACCCACTGTCCAATGGGAACGATAATCCCTGTCTCCTCTGCAATTGGAATAAATTCCATAGGAGGAACCATGCCGCGTTTTGGATTTGCCCAACGTAAAAGCGCTTCAGCTCCAAGAACTCGATTCTGACGGTCTACTTGCACTTGGTAATACAACTGAAACTGAAGTTTGCCAAGTGCCAGACGCAATTCGTTCTCCAACTCGGCACGCGATTCCAATGCCACATGCATCGTTGCATCATAGAACCTCAATGTATTGCGACCTGCACTTTTGGCCTGATACATGGCTGTATCGGCACGTTTTAGAAGCTCTTCTTCGGTAATATCCTGATCGCGAAACATGCTGATACCGATACTGGTGGAACATCGGTACTCGAAGCCATTTAACGCAAAAGTCTGATTTACCGCGGTTAGTATTTTGTTGCAGATAACTTCAGCTTGAGCAGCCGCCTGCGCGGGATCTTCGTTTAGATCTTCAAGGATGATCACAAACTCATCTCCGCCCAGTCTTGACACTGTATCGTTTTCGCGAACACAGGATTTGAGACGCGCCGCTACTTCAATTAACAGTAAATCACCTACGCTGTGTCCTTTGGTGTCGTTAAGCGTTTTAAAATCGTCCATATCGATGAACAGAACAGCACCATTAAAATGATGACGACCTGTGGCAGTTAGTACATGTTGTAAACGGTCATGCAATAAACGGCGATTAGGCAATCCGGTAAGAGAATCAAAGAATGCCAGGCGTTCAATCTCTTCTGCAGCGCGCTTGTGTCGTAACTTAAGCTGAAAGTTGTCGAGCGCAAAACTGATGTCCGTTGCCATTTCAACCAGCAGATTGCGTGCCGATTCATCAAAGGCGTTGACTTCACCGGAGTACAAGGTGAAAGAACCTACGACAACACCTTCTTTGCGTAGCGGCAAAGATGCAGAAGCCAAAAAGCCGGATTTTGCCGCGCTTGCGTGCAAGAGGTTGGTAATTGGGGCGTTTAAATAGTCCTGACACCAGAACGGTTTATTTTCCCGAATTGCCGTACCGGTAGGGCTTTGCCCAAAGGGACTATTGGCAGCAGAAGACATTGTCACTTCTTTCAGGAAATCATGGTCATCTCCAAAACTGGAAACCACTCGAACCACCAGCGTTTCTGGATCATGGATGCCTATCCAAGCCATTTTCATACCGCCAAATTGAACTGCAGCACGACATACTTGCCGAAACAATTTGTTTTCGCTAACGCTGTAGACAATAGCCTTGTTGCACTGGCTTAGTGCGGCATAAAGCTGAGAGTGCCTCAGGATTTTTGCCTGATCCTCTTTTCGATCTGAGATATTTCGGATGTTGCATTGAATTACTTTAATGCCTTCACAGTCATAAGTATTGCTTACGAATTCGACCGCGATTTCAGTACCTGATTTTGTTTTAAGGGGAAGATCTTTATAGCGAACATATCCATCTGTTTGCAACTTCTCAAACATTTCCTTGCTCTGTTTAATATCCGCGAACGAGCCTACTTCCCAGAGTTTTCTCCCCAAGAACTCCGCATGCGAGTAACCAAGCATTTCAATTAAATAGGGGTTAACGTCTTCGATTTGCGCAGTGTCTGCATTCAGAAGCAATATTCCGTCGCGAGCTGTTTCAAATAAACGACGGTATCTACTTTCCGATATCTTTAACGCATTAAGCGCGACAGCACTCAACTCATCGTGATCACTTGATTTTTTGGCCACTGCATGTTGCATATCGTTTTACCAGATAGGCTGTGTAGGCCCGCAAGCCGGGAATTTTGGGGGGAGGAGCCCAGCCTGCGGTAGAGAAGCATTACCTTCTCGAAACTTGTACTTAGTGGCCAGCATTGGTGTTAGCTATGGGAAATCACTCCTATTAATCTCCCGACAAAAAGTAGATTACCGATTTAACAACCAAAGTTTGGCGGTTTCAATTCTGTCGTACTCAAAAAGTTTGTCCTGTTCGGTGGCGTACATGGTCAAAAATATTGAGTAAACCAAGTCAATGTTCGCTATCGCTCAGACATCCACAATAGTTGGCTGTGAAAATAAGGCGGGTTCAACAATTACAGTGCCCCATGTCCATTATCTTTGCGGTATCCGATTCGAAATAAAGGGCATGACGGTACAGGTACCTTCAAATGACAACTTCTTTTCCGTCATACCGTTCTGAACTTTTTACTGTTGTCTGTAAAACGTTACTTCCAAAAAGATTAACTTGAAAAGTTTCTTTTTTTCATGTGCGTTGCTTGTATTGACGCCGACCCTATATGCAGTGCCGTATGAAGAATTATTCAATCAATCTCAGCAACACGCAAAGAGTCTTCTCCTGACAGCGTGTAAAGCAACAAAATCCAATTTTAAAGATGCTGCGCCTGTCTCATTTTTCAATTTCAAGATCTATGCCTTGTTCACTTACGATGCGGAGACTCTTATAGATCTTGAAGCTTCAACTTCAATTTTTACCTGCTATCAGTACGATCTATTTAAACCAAGTATATTTAATGAACACTTTGCTAACGATGAGAATAGAAAATTCAAAAGCATCGTTAAGAATCAAGAAACTTTTGACATCGACCAATCCGGAATAAATCG
>CAIRAO010000353.1 GCA_903876625.1 uncultured Gallionellaceae bacterium
CAATTCTACTTTTATCGGTTATGAAATTTCAGGAAAATATTCCTTTAACCGTTTGCTAAGTTTCCAGTTGTTCTACCGTGTAGAGAAATGGGATAACCTTGTGCCAACGACTTTGTACACCCCATCGGTTAGTAATCCTGCTGTAGCCAACTTAGAATTAAAGACTCTGCAATTAAGTGGCCCGGGTGTAGGCGTTTCATTGTCTTTTTAATCAAATTGAATTGAATATTGCCCCCAAACGCGTAAACCCGCGTAAGACGCAATCCTTAATTCGTTGAACCAAACATCCGGTGCAATGCGCTTCGCTTATTGACACCCTACATTACTGTCCAATAAATATGTAGGGTGCAATAACCAACGGGCATTGCACCAATGGTGGACAATTTTCTATGCTCTGCGTGCTTGAAAAATTGTCACCGCCGAATGAATTACTCCGCGATACTCCCGCCATGCCTGATTACCGTCGTGCCTGGTATCCGGGCGGAACTTACTTTTTCACCGTCAACCTGCTGCAACGGCAAGGGAATGATTTACTGACTCATCATATTGATCTCCTGCGCACGGTGGTTACTTCGGTGCGGCATCGCCATCCTTTTAAAATTCATGGCTGGGTGGTATTGCCCGAACACTTGCATTGCGTCATTGAATTGCCGCCGGGTGACTCAAATTTCGCAACACGCTGGCGGCTCATCAAAATGGAGTTTTCCAAAGCATTGCCTCGCACTGAAAGAATATCGGCGGTGCGTATCGGGCGTGGCGAGCGGGGTATATGGCAGCGGCGATATTGGGAACATTTGATTCGGGATGAGCGTGATTATGAGGCACACATGGATTATGTGCATATCAATCCGGTGAAACATGGTTTGGTCAAATATGTTGTTGATTGGCCATATTCAACGTTTCATCGCTTGGTTGAGGAAGGCGTTTATCCGGAGGATTGGGCGGGAGGTAACGAGATGGAATTGGGTTATGGTGATTAGGATTCATTTCGATTGACACGAGGAGAGTTAAACCCGCGTAAGGCGCAATTGTTAATTCGTTGAATTATACATCCGGTGCAATGCCCGTTGGTTATTGCACACTACACACGTTCTATCCAATCCGTAGCGTATAACAATGCGCATTGCCCCCGTAGATTGGGTAGCCCGTAACGACCTCCATCCTTCAAAATCTCTCCATCCCCACCCGGTGGTGATAATTCACAGCTCTACCCCCCACCCCATGTGCGACATGACTTTCACCTTTGTCGCATTTGCTCCAATGCTTTCATCTCTGTAATCCCCGCCAATACTAGCTATGCGCCTTGGCGCGATTATTGCGAAGTAATCCTCATTATTAACAGAGGAGTTCGCTAAATGAGTTCACAGTTCGAAAACATCTTTACCGGTCTTTGCGATGGCAGCGTCATTCCCTACCTTGGCCCTGGCGCACTGAATGGTGTGATCTGCCCGGCCAATGGCAAAGCAATCCCCGCTGACAGCGAAAGTTTGATTCTGGCAATGAACAACGGCCAACCCATGGCGCCCAAGTTGATGTACGAATTTCCTCGTGCCGCCATGAATGTTGAATTGAAGAAGGGACGTTCGGCAGTCAATAAATTTCTCGATGCTACTTATCGCGATACACAATGGAGCACTTCTGCTTTGCACGAATGGCTTGCTCAACAAAAGTTGCCCTACATTATCGATGTCAATCGCGATACGCAATTGCAAAAACAATATGCCGGGACACCACACACGCTGATCGTTGGTATCGCGCGCATGTCAGGTAAAGAATATCGCTTTCGGATCTATAAACACGATGGCGCAAGCTACTCCGCAATTGAGCAAGAAGCCGTTGACACTAGCCAGCCAATTTTGTTCAAGCCGCTAGGTACGCCTATGCCTGAATCAAACTACATCGCTTCGGATGCAGACTTTGTGGATTATATTACCGAGTTGATGGGCGGATTTGCCATTCCTTCGTTTGTAAAACGGTTGCGCCAGAACAAAAGCTACCTGCTACTCGGCTTGCGCCTGAATCGTGACACTGATCGCATGGTTTTCTCGGATGTTATCTTCGGCGCGGATAAGCCCGCAGGTTGGGCGCTTATCCCTCATCCGACCGACAAAGAGAAACGTTATCTTGAAAAACTAAACGTCGAGATAGTGAATGCAGATGTTGCTGATTTTATTGCAACTGCGCAAACCTGGAACAGTAGTCTGGCCGCCGCATGAGCAAGTTCCGGGCATCTTGGGATAATTCACGACACAACTTGGGCTTAGCTGAAATTGATGACGCTCATCGTGACTTCATTACAAAAGTCGGCGCACTCATCACAGCCAGCGATGCAGACTTTCCCCTGTTCCAGGCATTAGTCACTCACCTTCGCGAACATTTCATAGTCGAAGGCAAATTGATGCGCGAGGCAAAGTATCAGGGGTTGGGCATACATGAAAGCGAACACCACCGTGTACTTGGGGAATTACAACAGCTCAATCGTAGTCTCAAGCGAGGACGATTGCCGTTAGTCAGAGCCTATGTTCGTGAAGGACTACCAGCGTGGTTTGATACGCATTTGCTTACAATGGATGGCGCGCTGGTTGCATTTTTGAAAGCACAGTAAACTTCAATATAGAAATACGCGACAGAATATTGAGTTCCAACCTACATACTTGACTAGATTGCTCTGTTATGTATAATTAATCAGGCAGTTTTATTTCCAGATCAGACAAAGCCACATCATCATTTAAAATTGATGAAGTTACTTCCGAACACTTAGTCGTTTAAGATATTTCTCAATCACCGTAACCGGGAAGATTAAATTTTACTCAATATTTATCGAATTTAGACAATCTTTACTCCCATGAGATCGATTAACCAAAATTTAATTCCTGCCGAAATTCGTGAGCTATTTGTCAACCACGATCCGCTAGAGACATGGAGAAAAGCACACCAGATTATTGAAAATATAAATGTCGATATCGATCTCTCAGATGTAAGAAATGTGTTTGATGACGTCATGTGCCTGTTTAACGGCTCCTATCCGGAATACAGCCCTATCCAAACACCTTATCACGATCTACGGCATACGCTTGACGTATTTATGTGTTCGGTTCGTTTATTGCACGGTGTGCATCTTTCAGGAACAAAACTGAATGACGGGCAGATTTGCTTAATCATGATAGCCGCGCTTTTGCATGATGTTGGCTATGCCCAGAAAGTAAAGGAAACAACTGGAAGTGGGGGGCAGTTGACACAAGTACACGTGAAGCGTGGTATTGCGTTCATGCAACAAAATTTAGACAATTGGCTTTTACCCGAGGATTGGGAAACCCCTCTAAGTCAGATCATTCGCTGCACCGATCTGCGAATAAAACTGTCCGAAATAAATTTCGTCTCCCCCCGCATACGTTTGCTGGGTCAAATTGTTGGAACCGCTGACATTGTCGGTCAAATGGCCGATCGCACCTATCTTGAAAAATTGTTATTTTTGTTTGTCGAGTTCAAAGAAGCCCGATACGGAAACCTTAGCGACACACATGACCTGCTCAAAAAAACACGCAATTTTTACGATAGCATTCGAAAAACTCTCGACGGCGAGCTTGGTGGCACTTATCAACTAATAAATTTCCACTTCAAAGAATGGTTGGGAGCGGATAGAAATTTTTATATTGAATCCATCGAACACAATATCGCTTATTTGGACAAAGTGATCCAATTAAATGAATCCGAATGGTTATCAATGCTAAAACGGCATGGCATTGTGCAACGATACCAAAAATCAGTAAACGTAAAGCAGCCTTACAATTTTAAATTATCAAATATCGTTCACCTTGAGTAAATAATCAAGAAAATAATACTCATAACTTGGTAAAATAATTAGTTATCTAAATCTCGAAAATTATAGTATTCTTGAGGGACTAATTCATCAATTTTAAGGTTAATTAGCGATGACTGCCGAATATTCACAATTTACCCTCCACCTCAAACCATCTCCTGGAATCGATACCCCCTGTATTGAACTTGATGGTGATGCTATACACTCAATTACCGACCTAAATGAATTTTACAAATATTTGGGTTATAGCCAAGAAATCGGATTGAGCGGAATTTTGCCTGAAGAGTTTGTTTGGGACACCTACTTTAAGGATTCTGTTAAAAATTGCGCCAGTTGTTATCAATTACACATTATTGATTTTCTGCTCAGGTATTCAAAAACTTTTGCTAAAAAATATGGCAATCAGTGTCACAAACTAATCACTCCTCATACAGCTTCGAAAGCTCAGTGTTCCGCCAAAACATGCAAGGCAAGAAAATTTGTGAATCCTTCCCCGATCTGAATAAGCTTCAGCATTATTGATTTGGTTTTGGAAATAAAATAGCCAGAACAATAACCCCCTGGAAGAACTGCATGGTAGACATTACATCAAGCGCCCAAAAAGTACTTGTGATAGGAGCAGGCCGTGGCGGCACTGCAATGCTTGAACTTTTTCTTGATGATCCTCAGATTATTATTGTAGGTATTGTAGATTTAGATCCTCAGGCTCCTGCCATGTTGATTGCGGCTAAACGCTATATACCGAGCTACACCAATCTTGCTGAAGCAATAGAGGCAAGCCGCCCTTGTCTCGCGTTCAACTTGTCTGCAGATGAAAAAGTCACTACTTATGCCGAGGCGCAACTGGGAAGCAAAAATGTTATCGGCGGTTTTCAAGCGCGATTTCTTTGGAAGGTTATCACCCGTCTCAAACAAACCAATGAACAGATCATTCATCTTGCGCATCATGATGCACTCACTTCACTTCCAAACCGTATTTTGTTTCAAGACCGGCTTAATCAATCTATAGCAAAAGCACATCGGGACAAAGAATCGTTCGCGGTTCTTTTTCTTGATCTGGATGGATTTAAGCTTATCAACGACACCCGTGGTCACGATGTCGGTGATGAGTTGTTACGTGAAACAGCCAAACGTATTTTGTCGTGCGTGCGTGATTCTGACACAGTAGCGCGCATTGGTGGCGATGAATTCACCGTGATTTTAAACAACATTAAAATGCTCAATAGCACTGATCGGGTAGTTGGCAAAATTGTTGAATCTATCGCAGACCCTTATGTTCTGAATGGCCAATATTGTTCTGTCAGCGTTAGTGTTGGAATTGCCCTCTATCCTGAAAATGGAAAAACCCCGGAACAGTTGGTTAAAATCGCCGATGCCGCAATGTATTTGGCCAAACAAAGCGGAAAGAACTGCTACCGTTTTGCCGATACTTGATTTTCACTTAATTGGAAATTTGAAATTATACTTTCCGCACGAAAACATATAGCTGAACTTGATTACGCACCACCGGACGAATGCTACTACTCATCATCATCCTCTCCTACCATCGCCCGTCTTGGCACCGTTGCGGGGTCAGCTGTAATAGCGCGATAAATTTCGACCCGATCACCTGGCTTGAGCTTCGCATCTAATTCGGCAGCTTTGCCAAAGATTCCAACCGTGTCGCTGGCGAGGTTGATTGCAGGAAACTTCTTCAAGATGCCGGATTGCTCGATTGCTCCTTGGACAGTTGTCTCCTCAGACACTTCGATGCGCAACCAGAGTTGTTGCGCGGGCTCGGAATAGGCTACGCCGATTTGCATGAATTCTCCTAACTTGCCACTGGCTCTGCGGCAGGTATCTCCGCCGCACGTTCGGCGCGATTTCGGTCAATAACGCGTTTACCCGCAATCAAGAATCCCAACACCAGAAATCCACCCGGAGGCAATATCATCAACAAAAATCCTTTGTAGTTTGGAATGATCTTCAATTCCATAAATGAGAATGCATGTCCCATCAGCAAGTGTGCATCCGCAAACAAGGTACCCGCGCCGATTATTTCGCGCACTGCACCGATTGTGGTCAAGGCAAAGGTAAAACCCAAACCCATCATCAAACCATCCATACCGGAGGGCAATACCGGATTTTTTGCGGCGAAGGCTTCCGCCCGCCCGAGCACTGCACAATTTGCCACGATGAGCGCAATATACAGTCCCAACACTTTGTAGAGGCCATGCGCCCAGGCATTCATACTGACATCCACCAAAGTAACCAGTGTCGCAATGATGACGATATAAACTGGAATGCGTACTTCTTCGCTGACGATGTGTCGTATAGATGAAATGATCATGTTTGAAGCAAGCAGCACCGCCGTGGTAGCCAACCCCATCCCCAAACCGTTCGTAGCACTGCTTGTCACCGCCATCGTCGGACACAAGCCGAGAATTTGTGCGAACACAATATTGTTATCCCATAAACTTTCTTTTGAGATACGCGTGTAGATATTACTCATGTTTTACCTCCCGAATGTGAGACTCGCGTAGCGATTCGTTCGCCCCCTCTCCCATCGGGGGAGGGTTGGGGAGGGGGTTCGGAGCACTTCCATCCAGCAGTTGCACGCGATTTTGTTCAAAGAATTCGAGACCGCCCTTCACTGCTTTGACAACTCCGCGCGGAGTGATCGTGGCACCGGCAAATTGATCAAACACGCCGCCATCTTTTTTCACTGCCCATTTTTCTGCAGGCGGGTCACCCAGGTATTTTCCCTCGAAGGCAAAGATCCAGCGGTTTTTTGCTGCTTCGATCTTGTCACCCAGCCCCGGTGTTTCTTTGTGTTTGATGACCCGCACTCCGGTTATATGACCGGTGCGATCAATGCCCATAATGCAGTCTATCGCTCCGGCATAACCATTGCCGCTCACCTTGTAGACCAGGGCTTCAACCTGCCCTGCCCTGCGCGCCCGGTATACGGTAACTTCGCCATTCGGACCATTCAATGTCAGCGTATCTTTGAGCAAGTCGTTGTCGAATTGCCCCGGCAGCACGACGGCGAAAGATTGTTTCATGTCGAGCGCTTCGGCTGCGTGTATATCAGCGTCAGTCGCGCGAGCTGCCAAAGCCAAAGCCGCAGTCGTCAATAATGCTGTGCCGCCAAGTAAAATTCCCTGGTAAGCCAAATTACCGCGTAGTTTTTCAAGGTTCATTTCAGGATTCCTTACCCGTCGGCAACGCGACACCTTTGCGATCTCGCCCGTAGATTCGCGGTTTGACGTAGTAGTCGATGATCGGCGTGGCGGCATTCATCAGCATTACCGCAAAAGCAACACCTTCCGGGTAGCCACCCCAAGTGCGAATGATCCACGCCAGTAATCCGCAACTGAATCCAAAAATTAGCTGTCCCGTATTAGTATTGGGCGAAGTAACCGGATCAGTGATGATGAAAAACGCACCCAGCATCACACCGCCGGAAAGCAGGTGGTACAAGGGTCCTGCGTAATGATTGCTATTGATCAAATTGAAGATCAATGCAGGAATGGCGATGCCCAGCAGCATCGCGACGGGGGCATGCCAGGTGATGATGCGGCGTGCGATCAAATACAGTCCGCCGATCAACAAAAGAACCGCTGCCGTTTCGCCCAAGCTTCCTGCTCGTTCACCCGCAAGCGAATGCCACGGTGCATAGTATCCTGCTAGTGATTGGTCAAGCCCGATACCGCGCGTGAATTCAGTCTTCACATGCCCAAGCAGAGAAGCACTGGCCATACCGTCAATCGGTTGACTTAAAAATGTAATGCGAAAACTTTCCAGCAGGCCAGGAGCATGTGTTGTACCCAAAGGCAAAGGTGCGATCCATGTGGTCATCTCAAGTGGAAAAGAAATCAGCAACATCACCCGAGCAGCCATGGCGGGGTTGAAAACATTCTGGCCCAAGCCACCGAACACCTGTTTGCAGATGACGACTGCGAACAAACTCCCCAGTACCGCGATCCACCACGGTGCAAAAGGCGGTAATGACAAGGCCAGCAACCAGGCAGTCAAAATACCAGAACCGTCCATCAGCACAGGACGCACTGCGCGTCCTTGCCAGTTAACAACCATGGCTTCGCCTACAATAGCTGCGATGATCGATACAGCCCAGACATTGATCGCAGGCCAACCGTATAACCAAAAACCAAACAAAGTTGCGGGTGCAAGCGCTAACATCACCGTGACCATTACTTTGCTGATGGATATCGGGGCGTGTGCGTGCGGGGAATGTGCGATGGGGTTCATACTGTCTCCGTTGCAACTTTCGCAGCCGCTTCCTTTGCGGCCCGTTCTTTCGCCTCACGCGCAGCTTTACGTTTTGCAGCCGCTTCAGCACGTTCGCGCTCGATTCGCGCAATGCGCTCATTACGCGCTTCAGCTAATTTTTTGGTTGCTTCCTGTTTCAACTTTATGCGCTCATGCTCCATTAATTCACCCTTGGCAAAGTTGAAGTAATGCACCAAGGGAATATGTGAGGGACACACGAACGAGCAGCAGCCACAAGCGATGCAGTCCTTTAAACCGAGCGCTACGGAAGCATTAGAATCACCCGCGCGAATGTGAGCTGCCAAATCGAGCGGCAGCAAACCGACCGGACACGCGCGTACACAACTGGAACAACGGATACACGGGGAAGGCTGAACATTCCCAATCTCACTGGAAGTGAGTGCCAGTACACCACTACTGCCTTTAACGATCGGCACAGCAGCCGTTGCCAGTTGAATACCCATCATCGGCCCGCCCAGAACCAAACGTGCAGGTTTATCACGGAAGCCGCCACAGAATTGGAATAAATTTTCCACCAGTGTCCCGATGGGAACTTCCAAATTACCGGGCTCGACTACCGAACCACCGCTGACGGTCACCATTCGCGACACTAAGGGGCGACCGAAACGAACTGCATCGCGCACCGCGTATGCAGTTGCCACGTTATGCACCAGCACGCCAATGTCGGCGGTGCGCCCATCAGCGGGGACTTCAAGCCCCGTGAGCGCTTTGATCATTTGCTTGTCCCAGCCCATTGGATACATCGCGGGAACAGCAATCACTTTAACTTCCGTATCCTTTGCAGCAGCTCGCATAGCCAGGAGCGCTGCCGGTTTATTTTCTTCGATCCCTACCATGACATCGACTGCACCAACCGCATAACGAATCAGGCGTACGCCTTCGATTATGCTGGCAGCATGTTCACGCATGAGTCTGTCATCGCAGGTAATATAGGGTTCGCATTCACCACCATTGATAATGAGTGTGTGCACATTATTTTTGCGCGAAAGATTCAGCTTCACTGCAGAAGGAAAAGTCGCACCACCCATGCCGACGATACCGGCAGCTCCTACCCGTTTGGAAATCTCATCCGGTGATAACAAAAATGGATCTGCAACTTCTTCGCTTTCCATCCAGCGGTCTTCACCGTCTGCTTCAATGGTGATTGTTGGCGCAGTCAGTCCGGACGGATGTGCTGCAGGAAAATCACCAATTGCAATGATCGTTCCGGAAGTGGGCGCATGCACAGGTGCGGAAATAATGCCTTGGCTGGAACCGATCAATTGCCCTTTCAACACTTTGTCACCTACATGCACGATCGGATTAGCAGTAGCTCCAACATGTTGCAGCAAAGGAACATACAGGCGCTCCGGCATGGGCAGGATACGAATGGCGCGATCTGCCGCCAACTCTTTGCAACTTTCCGGATGCACCCCGCCACGCAATCTAAAAAGTTTCATCTTGACCTCAAGTGGGAGCGTGTTGCAACGCTTGTAAATTCGGCTTGTGCCAATACCAACCATGAAGAGTCACGGGTATAGGCTGCAATTTGACCGACTCGGTCGGGCACACTTCCTCACACTTTCCGCAGGCAGTACACGCTTCGCGAAACACTGAATGAATCTGTTGTGCAGCGCCCAAAATGGCATCGGTCGGGCATACCTTAAAGCAGCGCGTGCAACCGATACATAATTCTTCTTTTACTTCCGCAATCATCGGCACGGATTCCTGTACGCCAGTGAGATTTGCTTCCTTGCCCAACTTTGCCGCCAAAGCCAAGACCACAGCTCGGCCACCCGGTGGGCACAGCGTCACCGGAGCGCTACCTGCGGCCAGCGCTTGCGCCGCACCTGCACAACCGGGAAAACCACACTGTCCGCATTGCGAGCCGGGCAATATATCCAGCAACTCTTCGACTAATTTGTTGCCTTCCACTCTGAACACGCGCGCGGCGACACCCAGGATCAAACCCAGTATCGCGCCCAATATAGTCAGACTTGTCAGTGCTGCAATCATCTTGATTCTTCCTTTAATGCGGGGCCAACCCGGCAAACCCCATAAATGCCAAGGCCAATAAACCGGCAGTAATAAAAGCGATAGGCGCTCCGGCAAAAGTCGCCGACACCGTTGCAAGCGCGATACGTTCGCGCAGCCCGGCAAACAACACCAGCACCAATGTAAAGCCAACTGATGAACCGAAGCCAACCATCAGGCTGACTGCGAAACCGCTTTTCTCCTGCACATTTAACAAAGGCAAGCCGAGGACTGCACAGTTAGTTGTGATCAATGGCAAATAGATACCCAGCACTTGGTAAAGCGCCGGGGCTATTTTGCGAATAACCATTTCGGTAAATTGCACCACCGCAGCAATCGCCAGAATATAAGTCAGGATGCGCAAATATTGGATCCCCAGCGGCAACAGCAACCAGTGCTCCAGCAACCAAGCGCCTGCCGTGGTGAAAGTGATCACGAAAGTCGTAGCGAGACCCATACTCAGTGCCGTATCCATTTTTTTTGAGATACCCATGAACGGGCATAATCCCAAAAACTTCACCAGCACCACGTTATTCACGAGTGCGGTTGAAAGTAATAAAAGCAAGTATTCGCTCATTTTGACGGTCTCCTGGTTGTTCCTGTGCAAACGCCGTGCCAGCTTGGCGTTTAAAAATTGAGATGCACAAAATCAGGCGGTTGATACATTCACGCACCAGACAAGTGCTCAAAACATTTGTCGTTGTCAGGTTGAGCTGTACCCTGATGTAGCAAAACCTACATTTCTGCTACACGCAAGCGAGATGAACACACTTGCTCAATCTCAGGCATGTTTATTGCTGAAATACGTTATCAAACTTGATCACCGGAGACCAAATGTCCAAGTCACCACCCACTAATGTCGATTCGGCACAGGACTTTGCCGAGCTCGTGCCACCGCAGATATTCCGCCAAGTGGTAGATCAGTCTGCCTTGGCAATATCGATTACCGATGCCAGTGCCAACATCATCTACTCGAATGCCGCTTTTGAACGAACCACTGGCTACGACAGAGAAGAGATCAAGGGACACAACGAATCCATCTTGTCATATCGCGTCACCCCGAAATTAGTGTACGAAACTTTGTGGGCGCAGATTCAGCGGCAACGTCCCTGGAATGGACTGCTGGTCAATAAGCGCAAAGATGGTTCACGCTATCTTGCAGACGTCACCATCACACCAGTGGTAGGCGAAGAAGGATTGACAACCCATTTTCTTGGTATGCATCGGGACGTCACTGAAGTGCATCGCCTGGAGCGTCAAGTTCAAAACCAGAAAACGCTGATCGAATCAGTGGTGGATGCCGCGCAAGTAGCTATCGTATTGCTCGACGAAAAACAGCGCGTGCTATTGGACAATCAGGAATATAAAAAACTGATCGGAGACCTGGGCAAAGAGCCCGCCATAAAAATACTTGCCGCCTTGCACGGACAGATGGGTGATGCATTCACCAAGTCAATTGAAAAGCACCGCAATATTGCTGCGCACGAAGTTTGTATCGAAACAACAAATCGCCCTGCAAGATGGTTTTCCTGTGCTGCATCATGGTTTGAAGAACACGACGTTGGCGCGGATGCATTTTACGAACCAACACTTCGACACTATCTGTTGCTCACCATTCAAGAGATCAGCGAACTCAAACAACAACAGGAGGCGCTTCGCATCAACAGTCTAAGTGCCTTACTCGCGGAACAGGAACACATTCAGAGTTTGCGCGAAACGCTGGCCGGTGCCGTGTATCAACTTGAAGGCCCGCTAAATATGCTAAGTGCCGCAGCCAATATGCTGGAACGACGCTTAACCAGTCAACCGGCAAACATTAACAAAGGTGATTCAGGTTCGCTACCCGCCAGCGCATTGGAAGACGCTATCCAAAAAAGTCGGGAAGCACTCGACACATTGCGCGCCTGCATCCCCGAGCAAAGCATTGAAGCATTTAAAACAATCGATCTTAACGAAGTCATCTCTGATGTTCTCAAACTGACTACGCCGAGTTTGCTCGGGTCGAGTATCGTGGTGGAGTGGTTAGCGTCAAACAAACCCGCCACTGTGTCAGGTGACGCTGCACAACTTTTCAATCTATTTAAACAACTCATTTCAAATGCTATCGAATCAGTAAACGAACGACGCGGTGGACGACGTGAACTTCGCATCGTTTGCGCCACTCGAGTCGATCACATCGAGGTATTCGTCGAAGACAGTGGAATGGGTATTGCAGAAGAGCTTCGCTATAAAGTGTTCCAGCCATTCTTCACAACCAAAGGGGCGGCGCAAAAACATCTTGGGCTGGGTCTCGTGATGTCTCAAGAAGTTGTGAATCGTCATAGTGGCACGATAGATATCGATCCAGAATATCACTCCGGATGTAGAGTGCGAGTACAACTGCCTTATGCCGCAGGAGTCACTCATGTCTAATGCGCGCATTGAAGGATGGTCAGAAGTTGAACTTGATCTTCTGCGTTCCGAATTGGAAACGCTTTACCAGGTCAGCCGTGTATTGTCGCATTCACTCAACCTGAAACAAACACTGGATGGCGTTCTTAACGCCTTGCACGAGGGTATGGCGCTGGAACGAGGAATGGTCAGCCTGTTTGATGTTGCCAGTGGCGAATTACAAGTGTCGCTGGTGTACGGAGTTTCAGACACCGTCACCGAAGAAGTGAGTTATCTTCCGGGTGAAGGCGTTGTCGGCAATATTCTAAAAAGCGGTAACAGCATTGTCGTTGAGCGAATCATGGACGAACCGCGCTTTTTAAGTCGCATGGGCATCTACAATCCACAAGGTGCCTTTGTCGGAGTGCCGATCCGGCTGGGTAAAAAGGTGGTTGGAGTACTGGCTGCACAACCCGCTCCAGGAATCAGCAAGCAACTCGGCGAGTATCAGCGCTTTCTGGAAATGGTCGCCAACTTGATCGGGCAGAGCGTACGCTTGTCTCAAGAAGTGGCGCAGGAAAAAATGGAAATCGTCGAGGAACGCGACGTGTTGCGCCGCAGCGTGCGTGGTCAATACGGCTTCGACAACATCATCGGACACACCCAACCGATGCGTCGCATCTTTGAACAAGTTCGATTGGTGGCAAAGTGGAATACCACTGTATTGATTCGTGGCGAAACGGGCACAGGAAAAGAATTGATCGCCAATGCCATCCACTATAACTCGCCGCGTGCACGCGGCAGCTTTGTAAAATTAAACTGTGCGGCGTTACCGGAAACATTGCTGGAATCTGAATTATTCGGCCACGAAAAAGGCTCCTTTACCGGTGCCATAGCTCAGCGCAAAGGACGCTTTGAACAAGCGGAAGGTGGCACTGTTTTCCTCGACGAGATTGGCGAGATCTCTGCGTCATTTCAAGCCAAGTTGCTGCGTGTCTTGCAGGAAGGCGAGCTTGAACGTGTCGGCGGAACGCGCACGATTAAAGTTGATGTGCGCATTGTTGCCGCGACCCATCGCGATCTTGAAGCAGAAGTGGAGACAGGCAAGTTCCGCGAAGACCTGTACTATCGTCTGAACGTCATGCCTTTATATTTGCCTCCCTTGCGGGAACGCATGGAAGACATTCCGGAGATCGCGCGTTTTCTGGTTGAAAAAATAGGCACCAAGCAAGGTCGCACGCTTTCCTTAAGCGACACTGCACTGCGCGTATTGATGCATCACGACTGGCCGGGCAATGTGCGCGAACTGGAAAACTGTCTGGAGCGCGCCTCGGTGATGACAGAAGGAAATCTAATCGACCGTGATGCGATTCTGCTGACCGGAATAGATGAAAAGATTTCGGCAAACAGGGGAACGATTCAGAATCTGGATCTGGATGATCCCAATCTCGACGAACGCGAAAAGGTCATCGCTGCGCTAGAGCAAGCGGGCTGGGTGCAAGCCAAGGCAGCGAGATTGCTGGAGATGACACCGCGCCAGATCGCTTACCGAATTCAAACACTTAATATTAAAGTGAGGCAGATATGATTTTATTCTTTTGTCATTAGGCGTACCTTTTGTTCATTATTTTGAAAGAACAATCATCACATTTGAAAAGCCAAGTATAAGTGTAACGATTAAAGAAAGTATTTATTGTGCCGATGGTGCAAAAAGAATCAAAAGATTAAGAATCCTTGTTGCGGTTATTTGATGTTCATGAAAAGTACCGGCTATTGAAGTTCAAAATCTATTTGATCAAGTGTTACATAAAAAAGTTTTAAGTTTTTGGGAGGAAGTATGTTAAGTAAATTAACCGTCAAAACTCAACTCATTGGCATGTTAATGGGGATCGTTTTACTATTAGTGGCTTTTGCTTCTATCGTTTTAATCTCCGTTGGATCCATTTCCAATGCGGCAGACGGCATGGGGAATGGCAAGGATGTGGTTGCAGATATCCTGCCACCGCCACTTTATGTGCTTGAAGCAGAAATGACCGTTTTACAACTTCAAAACGCAAAGCCTGAAGAGATTCAGTCCTTTCTGTCCAAACTGGAGTCACTTAAAAAAGATTACGATGACCGGATCAACTTCTGGGATAAACAGCCGCTTGATGCCGCTGTAAAAAAGGCATTGCTCGGCGACCAGAAACAAACGGCAGACAATTATTGGAAATTGGTCTTGGGTGACTATGTAACCGCCATTAAGCACAGTGATGCAGTGCGTGCCCGGCAACTTGCAGATGATATTTACAAAGCCTATATCGCTCACCGGAATGCAGTAGACGCGACGGTTAAAGTTGCATCGACCTTCGCCGATGACACCCTGAATTCCTTGCATGACACTTCCGCTCGAGTGCGCTGGCTGGTTTTGATACTTGCCGGAGGCGGCACCTTGTTGACAGCATTAGCAATGACCATGGTGGTGAGGGAAATCATGCGGAGATTGGGTGGCGAACCATTGGATATGCAAGCCGCTGCTCATCGCATTGCGGACGGAGATCTTACAGTGCAACTCAAGGTTGATCCGGGCGATAAGATCAGTCTGTTAGCCGACATTGCGCATATGCAGAACAGTCTGCGCAATACAATCATCCAATCTCGCGCGGCTGCAGATCAAGTAGCTGAAGCATCACGCAGCTTGGCAACAAGTTCGCAACTTGTGTCCCAAAGTACCAACCATACGAGCGATGCCGCAGCTTCGATGGCCGCCTCGGTTGAACAAGTGACAGTCAGTATTGGTCATGTCGCAGAAAGTGCATCCATGGCACACAAACTGGCAGAAGGTACTGACAATCTTTCCAGCGAGGGAAAAAATCTTGTTCAGGGAACCATTGGTGAAATCAACAAAATTGCTGACAGTGTTAAGCGTTCGAGCAACAATGTGAAAACGCTTGGAGACAATTCAAATCAAATATCGAATATCGCGAACGTGATCAAGGATATCGCGAATCAAACCAATTTGCTGGCATTGAATGCCGCTATCGAAGCTGCCCGAGCCGGTGAACAAGGAAGAGGGTTCGCTGTTGTGGCAGATGAAGTGCGCAAGCTGGCTGAGAAAACAGCATTGTCGACACAAGAGATCACTTCCATGATAGGACAAATACAGGAAGGTACCAAAAGTGCGGTTCAAGGAATGGAAGAAGGACAAGTGCAGGTTGAAGAGGGCGTCAAAATGGCTGCCAAGACGGGTGACTCCATGGCTGCGATTCAATCAGGTGCTCATCAAGTTCTTTCTGCTGTAGATGACATTTCCAATGCCCTGCGTGAACAATCTGCCGCAAGCGAACATATAGCGCAAAGTGTAGAGAAAATTGCCCAGATGTCAGAGGAAAATAGCTCCGCAGTGAGCGCGGTTTTTCATTCTGCAAACCAACTGGAACAATTAGCGATTGCGATGAAGACATCGGTTGGACAATTCAGAGTTTGATAGAGTGGCGAATACAAATAATCTGTATTTACCCAAACCTGAACTGACACAAACCGCCAGATTTTTGCGGTATTTGTGCTGTCTTAAATTTCACGCGGTTCGAAATTGAATGTATCAAAAGCTGCCGGTGATGACCGGTAGAAGCTAACCCTTGTCACTCGATATTGAAATCAAGTTGCCGCTTTACAACCATATGCATATTCTTGAACCTTACGCGCCTTACTTGAATTGCCACCTAGCGTCGTCTTCCAACAACCTCTTATCCCCATGGATTTATAGCTTCTAATCCGGGATAGTCGAAATCTTTTTGGTTGCGTGTAACCAAACGAAGTTCATGATGCAAGGCGGTGGCTGCCAGCAGGCTGTCTATGCTAGGAACGGGGCGGCCCATCTCCGCAACCAGCATGCCCCAGCGATCTGCCACCGAAATATCTACGGGCAGGATTCTGCTGCCGAACCAACCAGCCAAATCATGTTCGAGCCATAAACGGAGTTTTTCGCGGCGGACACCATCCGGCATTTTCTCAACACCTTTGCGAATTTCTCCCAAGGTCAGCACGCTAATATGCAGAGCTTCGGAAGGGATGTTTTCAAACCATGTCATAACTATTTTGGCCGGCTTTGGACGCACCAGTTCCGAAATAACGTTGGTGTCGAGCAAATAGCTCATAGTTTGATTTTGCGTGTGGGGGTCTGCTCGCGCTCAATTTTGAGATCGCTGTCCACAAGCGGTGATGCCCGCAACAATTCAATCAGACTGGGTTTGGGGTGAGTGAGATTTTGATAATCGCGCAACGAAATCAGCACGGCAACCGGCTCGCCATGCACGGTAATGTTTTGAGGGCCCTGGCTTTGCGCGCGTTTAACGACTTCGCTGAACCTGCCCTTTGCTTCCTGTAGTTGCCACGTTTGCATGATATTCTCCAAATTCTAGTCAGCCTGACTAGATTGTATCAGATGCGATGATGGGCCGTGATGTTATTAATTCGGACGACTTGACTGAAAGTTAAGTATCAATCGAGTACGATTCTATTGATTTGATCCGGCGCAATGCTCGTTGGTTATTGCGCCTTACACGAATTGAAAGTTAACGGTATTCCACCAAGGCGGGCAAACAGGTCTTTTTGTTAGTTCAGGCTAAGATCAAAAAAACAAACCAAGTTACGCCCGCCGACTTTAGCACGACAAATAGCACGTTATGCCTTTATAATTCTTTGTACACTCGAGAATAGTTTTTGCAAAGGGTCGCCAACGTTATTTTCAATGACCGCAAGAGTACATCTCGAAATACAGATCAATCGATCAGCATCATCAAAAATCGAAATTCCCCATACTTGAGAACGTTTACCTTGAAACATAATCTCACCTACTCCCTTCACTTTGCCACTGGTAACGGAGCGTAAATGATTGGCGTTAATTTCCTGACCGACAACTGAAAGGCCGTTACGAGCAACTAAATAATATCCGCCAATACTGGCAATCGTCTCGGCCAGCGCGACCGATGCACCGCCATGTAGCAATCCGACGGGCTGATGAGTTCTATTGTCTACCGGCATGGTTGCGACCAAACGCCCATCGCCGCACTCAATCACTTCGATGCCTAATGTTTCGCATAATGTTTCTTTCATGAATTCGTTTAATTGCGTCAACAAGTTCGCCTCCTTAAATATTGGTTTATCTTTTCCAGTCTAATTGACCGATCCTGATCAAACACAGTATTCATTTGGTATTTCATCATTGATTTTCTTGTTCAACTCGACGAGCCTCGCGTTCAGCATTTCTTTGCGCAGATCGTTGTGCTCTCAGTCTGTCCACCTCTCGTTGTTCCAGTCTGTTTTGTTCCTGAATATGAGTATTTATAGCCCGCATTTCATTATTTTTGTCTTGTACTTTTTTTGCTTCCTGCTGATCGCTGATTCTCTTTTGAGCTTCCGGACTCATTGGTTTTGCAGAGTGAGCGCTACTGGAGCAAGCCGATATTGTTAGAACTGCGCAGAGTCCCGTAACAAAAAGTTTAATAATTTTGCACAGCATTCAGTTTCTCCGAAATGATATTTCTACTATTTTGACACATAGTGTTTTCGTAAACTTGATAAACAAAATATTAGTATTGCGCAACCCTTTACCTCCTGCTGACAAAAATTTGTATTTTGTCGCCTTCGCCACAAGCCTGATTCAGTGTCATGTGTCATTTCCGACAGTAGTTCTTTTATTAAGGTCAGGTTCTCATTAAAACAATAAGTTAGCACTTAAATTGTTTCAGGCATGCAGCTTGCTCATGTAATGGCAAAACCCTATCGGAGGACAAAACGTGCAATTACCAGTCATCAACAACCCAAGCGCCGAAGCATCATCGGGTGGCTGTGTTGCCGGCTCATGCGGCTCGACCGACGATCAGATGAACCATTTGCCGGAACATATCCGCGAGAAGGTTTTTAACCATCCGTGTTATTCAGAAGAGGCTCATCACTACTTTGCGCGTATGCATGTGGCAGTCGCCCCTGCTTGCAATATTCAGTGTAATTACTGCAACCGCAAATACGACTGTGCTAATGAATCACGTCCGGGCGTGGTGTCTGAATTGCATCATCCGGTACAGGCAGTCAAGAAAGTATTGGCCGTTGCCGCGACTATTCCTCAGATGACCGTTCTGGGAATTGCAGGCCCCGGTGACCCGTTGGCGAATCCTGAACGCACGTTTGAAACATTTCGCATGCTTTCAGAGCAAGCGCCGGATATCAAATTATGTGTTTCAACAAATGGTCTCTCGTTGCCCGATCAGGTTGATGAATTATCGAAATACAACATCGACCACGTCACGATCACCATCAATTGTGTCGATCCCGACGTGGGCGCGCAAATCTATCCCTGGATATTCTGGAAGAACAAACGCATCAAGGGTCGCGAAGCCGCGGCCATTCTCATTGAGCAACAGCAAAAGGGTTTGGAGATGCTGGTTGCCAAGGGCATCCTTGTCAAAGTGAATTCGGTGCTGATTCCCGGTGTGAATGACAAACATTTGGAAGAAGTTTCAAGGATTGTAAAAGCCAAAGGTGCTTTTTTGCATAACGTCATGCCGCTCATTTCTGAAGCTGAACATGGCACCTATTACGGATTGACCGGACAGCGCGGCCCAACGAATGAAGAGTTGCAAGCATTGCAAGATGCCTGTGAGGGCGATATGAATATGATGCGCCACTGCCGCCAATGTCGCGCCGATGCGGTGGGCTTGCTGGGCGAAGACCGCGGTGCCGAGTTCACTATGGATAAGGTTGAGCAGATGGAGATCAATTATCCGGAGGCAATGAAGATGCGTGCCGAAGTTCATGCCGCCATCAATGCAGAATTGGAAAGCAAGCGTCTCGCCAAAGAATCGAAAGTACAGCTTGTCAGCATTCAGGGTTTAATGCCCAAGGTTGCGGAAACTCGTCCTGTGCTGATGGCAATTGCGACCAAAGGTGGCGGCATCATCAACGAACATTTCGGTCATGCGAGCGAATTCCTGATCTACGAAGCCTCTTCGGCTGGTGTGCGATTTATTGGGCACCGCAAGACAACATCCTATTGTGAAGGTGGCAATACTTGTGGCGATGGCGAAAGTGCTTTGGATGTAACACTCAGAGTATTGGCTGGGTGCGAGGCAGTGTTGTGCAGCAAAGTGGGTTATGAACCATGGGGGCCACTCGAGGCTGCAGGTATTCAGCCCAATGGTGAACACGCGATGGAACCCATCGAGGATGCCATTCTTGCAGTGTACGAAGAAATGCGTGTCGCGGGAAAGTTGGAAGCGAAAGTTATTGTGCAGCAAAAAGTGGCTTGAACACAAAGCTATATAACTGCGTCATTCCCGCGTAGGCGGGAATTCAGATAATTAATTATCTCCCGCAAAGCGGGACAACATCGCAGTTTTGTCCGCTTCACGGAATGTGTATCTGTACTGGATTCCCGCCTGCCCTTAGGGCAGCCTGTCCTGAGCCCGTCGAAGGGCGGGAATGACGAGTTAAAAAAGTTGGATTAATAAAGGAACACGATCATGGCTCTTGAAATTATCGAATCTTGCGTCAACTGTTGGGCGTGTGAACCGCTGTGCCCAAGTAAAGCGATATTTGAAGCGAAGCCGCACTTTCTGATCGACGCAAATAAATGCACAGAATGTGCGGGCGATTTCGAGGATCCTCAGTGCGCAACGATTTGCCCGATCGAAGGCGCTATTCTCAATGAAGATGGAGTGCCGTTAAATCCGCCCGGTTCGCTTACCGGCATCCCATTGCTGAAACTTGCGGCCTGACTGACTTTAAGAATATGTCTACTGTCATCTTCTACGAAAAACCCGGCTGCGGCAACAATACCAAACAAAAAGTTTGGCTCGCCTCCTCTGGTCATACGGTGCTTGCAAAAAATCTGCTTACGGAAAACTGGAACGAGGATCGTTTACGTCCATTCTTTGGCAATCTACCCGTAGATCAGTGGTTCAACCCAAGTGCGCCGAAAATAAAATCCGGAGCAATTGATCCGGCTAAATTGGATGCTCAAACAGCACTGGATATGATGATCGTCGAGCCGTTGCTAATACGCCGTCCTTTGATGGAAATTGAAGGTGTATGTTGCGTGGGCTTCGAAGCCAAAGCTGTCGATGCATGGATCGGTCTGAACAATACCCGATCAAGAGAAGAAGACGCCAGTCCACTCTGTAATCATTCCGAGCCCTGCCGTCCATTGGAATCGGTAACATGAAAAAATCACCAGACGCTGTTGAGATTGCACCCGGCACGCACTGGATCGGCGCACTTGATCCGGATTTGCGCGCTTTCGATATCATCCTGAAAACAGCAAACGGCACCACTTACAATTCCTATTGCGTTCGCGGCAATAAAGGCGTTGCGATAATCGACACCGTGAAAGAGTCTCACACGGATGAATTCTTTACACGCCTGGAACAAGTAACCCGCTACGACGAGATCACTACGATCGTATTAAATCATCTGGAGCCTGATCACAGCGGAGCTCTGCCTGAATTAATGCGCCGAGCTCCACAAGCAAAACTTTATATATCGACCAAAGCACAATTGATGCTGAAGGCTTTGGTGAAAAATATCGGGCTTGATTTCAACATAGTTAAAACAGGTGACACGGTTGATCTGGGTGATCGCACCCTGCATTTTTTAAGTACGCCATTTTTGCATTGGCCGGATACACAATGCACACTCATTGGAGAACAGAATATTCTGTTCAGCGGTGATGTATTCGGATGCCACTTCTGCGATGCACGCTTGTTTAACGACCAAGTGGGCGATTTTCGTTTTTCCTTCGAATATTACTACGCGCACATCATGCGTCCATTCCGCGAACACGTTTTGGATGCACTGGAATTAATTGAGCCAATCCCTTTGACACTGATCGCTCCGGCACATGGCCCAATCTTGCGTGAAGCACCACGCAGTTATGTCCAGCGTTATCGACAATTGGCATCACCACTATTACACAATGAAGTTGGCGCAAGCAATAAATCACTCTTGGTATTTTATATATCCTCCTATGGCAACACCGCATTGATGGCACAAGCTGTGGTTGCAGGTGCCGAAACCGTCCCGGGTGTTCGCGTCTCTTCGTATGATTTACAAGCCGGTGGAGATTTGCCTTTTGTTGACCTTATTGAAGAAGCAGATTGTCTTGCTTTTGGCTCACCCACGATCAACGGCGACGCCGTCAAACCTATTTGGGATCTGCTTTCATCACTGGTTTCAATAAAAGTGTGTGACAAATTGGGTGCTGCTTTCGGTTCCTACGGTTGGAGCGGAGAAGCGATCAACATGATTGAAGATCGTTTGCGTGGCCTGAAATTTCGAGTACCTATAAAAGGTGTACGTGCCCGTCTCATTCCCACGGAAGAAGAACTAGAGCGCTGTCGCGATCTTGGCAAACAACTTTCTCAACATCTGACCGGTAAAGTAGAACACCGCGTCATTTCCATGTCTGAATTACTAACCAGCAGCCATGTATAAAATATTACATCTCCCAAATTCAGCATGTCTGCTTTCGCCCTCCCCAACCCTCCCCCGGTGGGAGAGGGAGCAAACGTGCCAACGCGATTATTATTATCTGGAGCAAACTCATGCCTAAAGCAAATGTCACTTTCGAAAAATTGGGTATCACTGTCAGTGTGCCTGCCGGTACTCGACTGATAGAAATATCCGAGAAGGTCGGTGCCAGCATCACTTATGGTTGTCGTGAAGGTGAATGCGGAACTTGCATCATGCGCATCGTTTCCGGCATGGAACATATGAGCGAACGTTCGGTACTGGAAGACAAAGTACTGCAAGAAAATATGGCGGGTCGAACTAGTCGGCTTGCTTGTCAGGCACAAGTTTTAGGCGGTGATATCACCGTCAAAGCTTAACCATTTTTTATCTCAATAACAGGAGTAACTGCAATGCCTAACATCACTTTTTCCAGCCCGATGCATAAAGACAAGACTGTATATGCTGTGGCGGGTAGCCATAAAAAAACAGTGCTTGATCTCGCCAAAGAAAATCACATCCCGATCGACTTCGGCTGTGAAAACGGTGAATGTTCGACCTGTCTGGTGAAGATAACCAATTTGACCAACAAGGGACCGATGGGTGGACCGCTTACTGATCGTGAAATCGGTGTTCTTAAAAGTGAGGGCAAGATTACACAAGCACAGATCGACGCAATGAAAGTGAATGACGTAGTCACAACCGAGTGGCGCTTGGCTTGCCAAATGGTGCTGCGCGACGAAGACATACTGATTGAATATCCCAGCAAATAAATAACTGAGCGAGATAACATCATGCAACCCGACCGCATGTCCCACCAGAAATCTACAACACAGTCCAACAACCTGTATGCAGATCTGATGTTGCATGCTACCGGGTTGCGCAATGATGAGCTATTCGCACAAATGATTTCCAGCCAGGTTGCCGGCGTTGGTGCATTACCGCCCGGCCTTGGTTTGAATCAGAAAGATTTTTCCATGTTGTTGGCACTCCACTTTCCCGGAGTCCGTCTGTCCATTCAAAATATGGAAAACAAAATTGATCCGCGCGCTTTCGAAAAAGTAGATATCCTTGCCCTGTTGCTAGAACACCGTGCGTATAAGAATATGTCAGAGCTGTGGATGGCTGAGATCGTCACCACCGCGTGCATGGCGAGTGACCACTTATGGCAAGATCTTGGTTTGAGGTCACGCGACTACCTGAGCCGTCTCATGATAGAAAACTTTCCAACTATTGCTGCCAAAAATGAGCACGATATGAAGTGGAAGAAATTTCTCTACAAGCAATTATGTGATCGTGAAGGTATCAATACTTGTCGGTCG
>CAIRAO010000354.1 GCA_903876625.1 uncultured Gallionellaceae bacterium
AGTCAAACGCAACTGTTGACCATGACGTTTCGTACGATGCGCCAATGCGTGCTTGCGGATTCATTTTCAGCGAGGCACCATCAGGCACGGGAGTTCCTCCTGGTGTCAGGGCACTTTTGAAGTCAAATTTTTGAGGCACGACATTTTTTGCAACAACACCCAAACGCATTCCATTTTGATAAGCTTTTGCAATCCCCATATCGAAGTTAAAAGTTGTGTATTCAGCCAAGAAGTCACTGCTGGTCAAACCAGCCGTTATAGATCCTGAATCAGGATTCAGTTTGGCATCAAAAAGATGCAAATGCAGTATTTTTGGTGTGAGGCCAATTGAACAAGATTGATCTCCATAAACAAGATTGTGGGAAACTGAAACGCCGGTTTCCTCGATCAGAACGCCTCGAATATGTACTCGAGATTGAAGTGTTGGATTTAGATTGATGGTGCTTGCTGCGTCCGCTATTTTAGGGATGTTGGTAATCAGTGTATTGGTAGTGGATGCCAAACTCGAACTTGCTGCTCCGACACTTGTATTAGCTGTAGTAAGTGCGCTTGGGCAACCCGATAGATTGCTTCCTGAACAACTAGCTATCGCAGCATTAAGGTCATTTGAGGCTACAGTAAGTGCTGCAATAGTTGACGAGGTTGCACTTCCTGAGCTACTTAAAGCAGTACCTACGGATGCAGTGGCCGAAGCCAGGTTCAAAACTGTACTCGCATCGTTATAGATCAGCGTCCCACCCATTGCTCCCCATGCGTCAGCATACACTGCAAAGCCCCAATCTTTTCCAGGAATACCAACAACTGTGGCTACACCAAACTTTGCTTCCACCGGCTGGTTACTCATCGCTAACAATAACTGATTGATATTATTAATTTGCGTAGACACAGTGGTTGCGTTGCTTCCCGCAATTGACATGTTTGATGCAACTGACGAGATATTCGCTTTAAGCGTGGAAACAGTCGTCGCGGACGAAGCAAGATTATTTATATCTAAAGCTAAAATGTTGTTGGTGAGCGTTGAGATGCTATTGGTAAGCACCGTAGCATTGGCGGTCAAAGCGGTTCTGGAAATTGTGAGTTGATTATTCATATTCTCGACGTTTTTCAATTTGGTATGCATATTACTTGGGTCATACATAGTTTCTCCTACGATCGGAAATTCAACTGAGTATTTCTTTTCTGGATCTGAGGTAGTAAGCATCGCAGGATTAAAGAAAGGGGCGGTTGAAGGATCGCCAACAGCCACCCCTGTGCCGCCCATTGCCATAGAACGCGGGTCGAATGAATTAAACGGCATCGCAATGGCAACTCCGCTATTGATTATTAGTGGAATTAAAACAGGTGCCAAATATACTGGCTGGAAATTGAGGTTGAGTTTTAGGTAAAAACGAAGAGCACGCCACCACTTCCGACATCGATTAAATGAATTCAATCGAAACGGAATGTTTTCATCTTTCCCCGGTGAAACCGCTGATAAATTTGATTTTGCCATACATGATGATGAAATTATACAAACCGTTAGTTGAAACCCATTAAGTAGCTTACAAATCAATCATGGATGTTGTTGACGAATTTATATGTTCGCTAGTGCGCTTACTGGAGAAATTGATTAGTTACGATCCGTAAATACTACGTATACCCTTGTGTACATAAGAGTTGTTAATCAATATTTTTGTAAATTGGAATGAGATGGAATAAGCTGAATTGAATTCAGCAAACCTCATCCATTTATCACTCTCAACAAGACAACCACGACTGCGATGACCAAAAGAATGTGGATGAACCCACCCATTGTGTTAGAGGTAATAAGCCCCAGCAACCACAAGATCAGCATTACAACTGCGATGGTATAAAGCATAGGGAGTCCTTTCTGCTACATTAACTATTTTTCAATCACCAGCACAATTCATTCGAGGTAAAGCAGATGTGAAAAATAGTGCAAATTAATTCAATCTAACTAACGATGTATTACGCAAATCATTTCTTGTCACCTTTAGCTGTGTCCTTAATATCCTCACCTGCTTTTTCAATCTGCTGTCCAGCTTTCTCCGTTGCATTGTCGACCGCCTTGCCAGCTTTCTCTGCCGGTCCAGGCTCTTTTTCGCAAGCCGCGAGTGCAACAGTGAGTACACTTATGACTACGGCTGTGTTGATGTATTGTTGAAGTTTCATTATTAATTCCTTTTTTTGATCGGATGACCTCATACCCTCACGCAATTTGAGTAAAAGCAGATTCGCATAAATAGCAAACTAAATCTTGTGAAGAACCAATAGTGGTTGCCGTAGCAACCACTTGGTATTAATTTCACGCTCTTGTCGCAACCTTTACGGCTTCTTTTACATCCCCGTAAACTTTTTCGGCTTGGCCGACAATTTGTTTGCTGAGACCTTTGGCTTGCTGTTCATTGTTACCGACTAATTTACCTGCCTCTTCCTGTACCTTGCCTGCTATTTCTTAAAGCGGAGTTGAAGTGAAATAGGGGAGACGACTTCTTTCCAAGAAGAAATCTCCCCACCAAAGTTTAGTTAAAGAAAAAAAGTAACAAGTTAAAGATTACGCTGAAACA
>CAIRAO010000355.1 GCA_903876625.1 uncultured Gallionellaceae bacterium
GATGAGCAGCAAGTACGTGCAGTTTTCATAGAATTGATCAACAATCTTGAAAATCAATATACGTCTGATCAGTAAAAGCCTGATTGTAATAATTCGCAGCTAAACTAAAACCAATTTTTCATATCGCTTAAGCAGGGAGTTTCTCAATGAAATTTAATTTCCCCATCATCATCATTGATGAAGACTACCGTTCGGAGAATGCCAGTGGACATGGTATTCGTGCACTTGCTGATGCGATTGAAAAAGAAGGTATCGAAGTTGTCGGCATGACCAGCTACGGCGATTTAACTTCATTCGCTCAACAACAAAGCCGGGCATCAGCGTTTGTACTTTCCATTGATGATGAAGAATTTGGCGGCGGTAGCAAAGAAGAAATCGTGGTCGCACTTAAAAGCTTGCGCGCTTTTGTCGCAGAGATTCGTTTTAAAAATGCAGATATCCCGATTTATCTTTATGGTGAGACGCGCACATCGCGCCACATACCAAATGACATTCTTCGAGAGTTGCACGGCTTTATTCACATGCACGAGGACACTCCCGAATTTGTTGCGCGACACATGATTCGTGAGGCGCGTGCATACCTTGATTCATTGGCACCACCATTTTTTCGCGCACTCCTGCATTATGCACAAGACGGTTCTTATTCGTGGCACTGCCCCGGACACTCGGGTGGTGTGGCATTTTTAAAATCCCCGGTAGGTCAGATGTTCCACCAGTTTTTTGGAGAGAACATGTTGCGAGCCGACGTGTGTAACGCTGTGGATGAGCTTGGGCAGCTGCTCGATCACACCGGTCCGGTTGCCGCATCCGAACGCAATGCAGCGCGAATTTTTAACTCTGATCATTTGTATTTTGTCACCAACGGCACATCGACTTCCAACAAGATCGTGTGGCACTCGACAGTGGCACCGGACGATATCGTGGTTGTCGATCGCAACTGCCATAAATCCATTCTTCATGCAATTATGATGACAGGTGCCGTGCCCGTATTTCTTACTCCCACGCGTAATAATTTCGGCATCATCGGGCCGATCCCGCTGAGCGAATTTGAGCTCGAAAATATTCAGCACAAGATAGACGCCAATCCGTTTATTAAAGACAAGAAGCGTAAACCGCGTGTTTTGACGATTACACAAAGCACTTACGATGGTGTGTTGTACAACGTCGAAACACTCAAACAGATGCTCGACGGAAAAATTGATACGTTGCATTTCGATGAAGCCTGGCTTCCGCATGCTACCTTTCACGATTTTTACAAAGATATGCATGCAATCGGACGCGACAGGCCGCGCGCCAAAGAGTCGATGATCTTCTCGACGCAGTCAACACACAAATTGCTGGCAGGTTTGTCGCAAGCCTCGCAAATTCTGGTGCAGGATAGTGATTCGATCAAGCTCGACCGTGACTGTTTTAATGAAGCTTATTTGATGCACACATCGACCAGCCCGCAATACGCCATCATTGCTTCGTGCGACGTTGCAGCTGCCATGATGGAGCCGCCGGGCGGCACAGCCTTGGTAGAAGAAAGTATTGCCGAAGCGCTGGATTTTCGTCGCGCCATGCGCAAGGTGGATGAAGAGTTCGGCGCGGACTGGTGGTTCAAAGTATGGGGACCTGATTATCTTGTCGAAGAAGGTATGGCTTCAAGAGATGATTGGATACTGCATACAGATGATCGTTGGCATGGTTTTGGCAAACTCGCGAATAATTTCAACATGCTTGACCCGATCAAGGCCACGATCATTACTCCGGGACTAGATGTGGATGGGGACTTCTCGGAAGAGTTCGGTATACCCGCGGCTATTGTTACCAAATATCTGGCTGAGCATGGTGTGGTGGTGGAAAAAACCGGTCTGTATTCTTTCTTCATCATGTTCACCATTGGAATTACCAAAGGTCGCTGGAACACGATGGTGACCGAATTGCAGCAGTTTAAAGATGATTACGACAGGAATCATCCACTCTGGAGAATCCTTCCTGAATTCATTGCCAAATATCCACGTTATGAAAAAATTGGCCTGCGCGATTTGTGCAATGAAATACATGGTATCTACAAAGCAAATGATGTGGCGAGACTGACAACTGAAATGTATCTGTCAGACATGGTTCCCGCGATGAAACCCTCCGATGCATTCGCAAAGATGGCACATGGCGAAATCGATCGTTTGCGCATCGATGAATTGGAAGGACGTGCTACGGCAGTGTTGTTAACTCCCTACCCACCGGGAATTCCATTATTGATTCCAGGAGAGCGCTTCAATAAAACCATTGTTGACTACTTGCGCTTTGCGCGTGATTTCAACAAACGTTTCCCCGGCTTTGAGACCGACATTCATGGCCTCGTCGCGAAAGAAGTGGACGGTCAACGTGTTTATTACGTGGATTGCGTGAAGCCATAACGATAGAAACGAGATTCACCAATGAATCGACTTGCAGTTGTCTTTGTATATTGCAAATATGTCGTTCATTGACAGAGAATAGCAGTGGCAGTTGTGCCGCTGTGATAAATATTCTTAAACTTCCGCACCCGGCCCAGACTGTGTAAAAACGTAGCATAAATTGTACACTTAACGCCAAGTGAAACGTTACTGGAAGTATCGAGTAATTGTGAGAGTGCGCACATGAAACGATTCATTCAAGGCGAAGATCGAACACAAGCAACTTTGTTGC
>CAIRAO010000356.1 GCA_903876625.1 uncultured Gallionellaceae bacterium
GCCGATAAAGTCGATAATATTTTTTCGGCAATCTCACGGGCTTGCGTGGTAGCGGCAGTTTTATCGGTTTCCAATTCAGACAACATCACCACAAATTCATCTCCGCCAAAACGTGCCACGGTATCCACCTCACGAATGCAACTCTTCTACCGGTTGGCTGCTTCAATAAGCAATAAATCGCCAACCTCATGCCCGTGAGTGTCATTAAGTGGTTTGAAGTTATCAAGATCAAGGAACATGAGTACGCAATATAAATTACTGCGCTTGCTGGCTGCCATCGCCTGAGTGATACGGTCGTCGAGCAAGCGACGATTGGGTAAATTCGTAAGATGATCAAAAAATGCCAACTTTTGCACTTGATCTTGGATTTGCTTACGTTCACTGATGTCGGATAAAAAATTCAGGGTGGCGGGACGGCCTTCCCAGTCTATTTTAACGCCGCTCATTTCGATCCAGACGATGCTGCCATCTTTTTTCAATAAGCGAAGTTGATATCTTTGTTCAGACACTTCTCCACTGACGCGTTTCTGGTAATTGGATTTCGCCAACGCCTGATCCTCGGGATGGACGAAATTAAAAAAGGGCAGATCAAGTACTTCCTTTGCACTATATCCGATCAAACTCTGGAGCGCCGGATTCACAAACTTAAGCTTGGCATCCTGCGCTACACCGATCCCTTCATTGGCCGAATCCACCAACAGTCGGTAACGCTGCTCGCTTTCGCGAATTGCAATTGCAGCAATATCCTTTTCAATCGCAATACTGGCCAGACGTGCAGTTTTCTCAATCAGCAAAATATCTTCACCCGAAGGTGTCTGTGCCTGGTGATGATAGATGGCAAACGTGCCAAGCACTTGCCCTTTCGCCGAGTTGATCGGCTGCGACCAACACGCCCCCAGACCGGATTGAGCGGCGAGTTCTTTGTAAGGTGCCCAGTATGGATGCGTCGCAATATCATCAACCAGAACGCGCTGATTGGTAAAGGCTGCTGTTCCACAGGAGCCCACGGCCAGGCCGATTTTGACACCGTTGATCGCTTGATTGTAAGCGGGCGGCAAGCTCGGTGCCGCACCGGTAATCAGGTGTTCGCCCGATTTATCCAGCAGCAAAATACTGCACAGCATTTGCGGATGCAGTTGCTCGACACCCAGCGCAATATTTTCCAGCACGAAAGCGAGCGGATGGTCGCTCGCAATCAGTTCCAGGCTGTAATTGCGATATTTTTCGATATCCAGAATACCCTGAGTAAAGGTTTTGCTTTCGCGCAATTCGTTCATCACCCCTTCCATCTGACCGAATACCTTGTTAAGCAATAGCCATATGATGAGTGAAACAACCAGCGCGGAGAGCAAAAACATTAACATCGAAAAAACAAGAATGTCATGCACCGCGGTGTCATAACTGGCTTTTTTCCAACCCACATCAATCACGGCACTGATCTTTTTTTCCTGCGCCCCAACGGGAATCAGGGTATGGAAAATCGCCTCATCTTTGATGGTGATGACCTCATGCGTTGAGAGCGCCGCTAAAACCGGGCCGCTGCTAATCGCTTGACCCAAGGGTTCGGCAAAATCGCTATGCGCAACCAGAATGCCGGCACGAGTGATGACTGCGACATCGGCGATACCCTCTTTTTCGTTGAGTTCATGCAGCTGGTAACAGTGGCGTCCGAGCAGACCGGCCATGTCCTCAATTGACATCGTTGCGCCCAGGCGGATCACTTCTCCGATCATTGCTTGTACCATTGCTTTGGAACGCTGTGTTTGAGCACTGAAAAATTCGTTCTGAAAAGCGCGAACGTGAATATACGCATTGATCGCCATGACAGACGCCACGATGCCACAAACCGAAATAATGACCTTGGCTTTGAGAGAGAGCTTCATTTTTGGATTATCGAAAATATTTAGAAAAGTGCATTTGGATTTTGATGTTTAGCCACATTGTCTTTGTTTACCAAAATCGTGCCTGTAATAACCGAGGTGCTCGCGGGCGGCTTGCCGCTCTTGATATGATTCACCAGCAAGTCAACCGCCTTGCGGGTGACCTCAGCGGGATTGTTAATGACGGTCGCCTTGTATTGACCGCCTTTGGCAATTTCGTCATAAGCTTCTTTCTGCCCGTCAATGCCGACGATCATTACTTTGGCAAGGCCGGCCTCGCGCAAAGCTTTGAGCGCGCCCAGTGCCATCGCATCATTCAGGCCGTACACAAGATCAATTTTGCTGCCGAAGGTGGTGATGGCCTCCTGCATTTTTTGATAGCCTACTTCCAGGCAGTAGTCGGCGCGGTAGCTACCCAGTATGTTGTATTTGCCAGCTTGTTTCGGATGCTGAATAACATTCAACATGCCGCTCTCGCGCCCGATGGTGGCAGGCTCTCCGGGTATGCCCAGCAGCATGACAATATTGCCGCCCTTGGGCAGAAGATGCTTGACGATATATTCACCCTGTAATTCACCCGCACGCCACTGGTCTATGCCGACGTAGGCAAGATAATCCCCATAGAGCGGGCGATCAATGGCGACAACCGGAATGCCGCGACTCCTGGCTTTTTTGATCGCAACCATCGAGCCGTATTCGTTCACGGAATTGACAATCAGCCCGTTGATATCCATGTCGAGCAGAGCGTCTATTTGCTTGTTCTGGGTGATTTGGTCGTTACCGGCATTGAGCACGGTCATTTTCACACCACGCGCCGCCGCTTGGGTGTAGGCCATTTTTTCCATGGCAAGGTAGTATGGGTTGTTCAAGTCGGCATGGGCAAAGCCGATGGACAGATTATCGGCCAGCAGCGATGTGCTTAGCGAGAATAAGAGAGAAAATAAACACCCCAAAATAGTCTTCATACAGAATTTATATGTTAAAAAAAGACTTTTGTTCAGCTTAATACACCTGCAGATTGTACGCCTTTAAGCAGCGATTAGCCTTATAGACTTTCCGCCTAAGCTGATACTAGTGAATAAGCTGGAATAACGCAGGAATGGCAACTGCACCTAAAATTCCATGCAATCCCATCGCCAAACTAGCGTAAGTTCCCGCTTCATGATTGATGCTAAAGGCCTGAGAAGTTCCAATTCCGTGGGCCCCTACACCAATCGCAAATCCTCTCTGCCACCAGTCTTTAACTCCAATAACATTTAAAACATAGGGAGCAAAAATGGCCCCGAGAATTCCAGTGATTACTGCAAAAATAGCTGTAAGAGTTGGAGACACGCCTATGCGCTCTGCTATTCCCATCGCAATTGGAGCAGTAACAGATTTCGAATACATTGCGCCTTGAATAGCTTTATCAGCTCCAAGCAATGAGGCGATTCCGACTGCACTGAGTATTGATA
>CAIRAO010000357.1 GCA_903876625.1 uncultured Gallionellaceae bacterium
ACTTGATGCCGCCATTCGACGTGTACTTGATTCGGGTCATTTTGTCATGGGTCCTGAATTAGAAGCATTTGAACAAGAGTTTGCCGAATATTGCGATGTACATCACTGCATTGGCGTTGGAAATGGGCTTGAGGCTCTGCACCTCTTGCTTCTCGCTTATGGGGTCGGACCAGGTGACGAAGTAATTGTTCCTTCAAACACATTTATTGCTACATGGCTGGCAGTTTCACAATGTGGTGCCACACCTGTTCCAGTAGACCCCAATCCACTAACCTACAATATCGAAGCGGCACAAATTCAAGTTGCAATAACCTCAAGGACGAAGGTAATAATGCCAGTTCATCTCTATGGCCAATCCGTGGATATGGATCCAATTTCCCAATTAGCAAAAAAACATGGTTTGGTTGTAATTGAGGATGCAGCTCAGGCACAAGGAGCGAAATACAAAGGCCGTCGCGTTGGATCACTTGGTGATGCGGCTGCTACAAGCTTCTATCCCGGCAAAAATCTCGGGGCGCTCGGGGATGGTGGTGCCATCCTTACGAACGATAGCGCAATCGCACAAAAGGTAAGAAAACTACGCAATTATGGTTCTCAATTTAAATACAATCATGAGATAGCTGGACACAATAGTCGACTTGATGAACTGCAGGCCGCCATACTTCGAGTGAAGCTGGCAGTGCTTGACGACTGGAACACCCGGCGAAAAGCTACAGCAGCATGCTATACACAAGCGATGTCTGAATTAACGTCTTGTGTCACGTTACCGACAGTGGATAAATATGCTGATCCAGTTTGGCATCTTTATGTAATTCAAACTAAAGAACGCGATGCACTTCAGGCGCACCTAAATAAAAGTGGCATTTCTACTGTCGTTCATTATCCAATACCACCACATCATCAAGAGTGTTACAAAGAATTTAAATCATTCAACTTGCCCATTTCTGAACGGTTAGCAAAAGAGGTTGTTTCATTGCCGATGTCACCTGTACTAACACATGAGCAGTGCATGAGAGTGGCGGAGGTAGTTATGAATTTTTACCCGGAATAATGAAGTATACAGAGCCCCCCACTGTCAGGACAATAATGCATCAAGTTTATGAGGCTAACCTTTCAGATACACGCTTCGTTTATGACGCTACACCAGTTTCAATCTACAAAGATGTTCCGGTGCCCGGTCACGACCGTCCATACTGATGGCAATGTTTTTTCAACAGCACTCCAGTGAAAGCTTCGCTGGTGAACGGAAATTCCAAAATGCCGGACGTAAATGAGTAGAGACATTTTTAAACTAGCAACAGGCGGCGTAGTCTCGAGTGCTTTGCTATTTGCGTCGATTCCCTTTATAGCTAGACTATATACCCCCGAAGATTTCACGCTGTACGCAGCATTCATCGCTGTATTTGACTTATTGTCTGTAGTTTCCACACTGAAACTGGAAATTGCCATCACTGTTGCGAAAGACGATGACGAAGCAAAGAGTATTTTGGCGGTTAGTATGTTATCA
>CAIRAO010000358.1 GCA_903876625.1 uncultured Gallionellaceae bacterium
GATGCAAAAGCCTCCGGGTACGTTTTGCTTGCTGCTATCAACGAATCCAATATGGATTTGGATGCATGGAAAAAACGGATAACTCAACCAATTGATCCAGCAAACTCATCCAGTGGGGCTGCAATTCGTAGAGAAGGTAATCCAGAAGGAGAGCTGCGTGGTGAAGAAATAGTTTTTACAGGAGCATTGGAAATGTCGCGTAACGAAGCAGCAAATCTGGCTGCCAGACTTGGCTGTAAAGTGACGGATGGTGTCACCAAAAAAACGACGTTGTTAGTTGTGGGAGATCAAGATGTCACCAAGTTGGCTGGCAAGGAAAAAAGTGCAAAGCATTTAAAAGCTGAGATGCTCATTGCGAAAGGCCATAAGATACGCATTCTCAAAGAAAGTGACTTTATGGAGTTATCAAAATTGTCGCAGACTAGCTAGTAGTTGTTTTTATTTTCCGTAGCCAATTTTCGGCACGCATATGCTGTTTGCAAACAGCATATGCCATATTTTTAGTAACCAGTATTCTTAATTCCTGAAATAAGAATATTGACATAATCACTATGCGGCAATTACTATTCATCCATCTATTCTCATTTCAAGAATTAAGAATATGGCTAAGATCAGCAATAAGCAGCCTGTACTCAAGCCGCAGGATTTATATGTCTTGCTGGCATTGTTGAGCCGTGGCGGCGGGAGTGTCGGTTATCCCGAGTTGGCAGAGCAGACGGGATTGGCGGTATCGGCGGTGCATGGTGCGTTGAAGCGCGCCGCAGTGGCGCAGTTGGCGAAATTTCAGGATAGGCGTCCGGTGGTGCTGAAGACGCAATTACGGGAATTTCTGTTGCATGGTGCCAAGTATGCGTTTCCTCCAGTGTGGGGTTCGCTCACGCGAGGTGTGCCTACCGCATATGCGGCTGCACCGTTGAACGCAGTGATTGCGCCCTCTGCGGACCCTGTGCCGGTATGGCCGCACCCCAAGGGTACAGTGCGCGGCGTGAGCTTGGCACCGTTGTATCCTTCTGTGCCGGCCGCGGTAGTTAAGGATCAGCGCTTGTATGCCATTCTTGCGTTGTTTGATGCTTTACGTAGCGGGCAGGCGCGTGAGCGCAACGCGGCGCAAAAATTATTGGAAGAGTTCTTTCAGTGAGGCCTCAGTATCCGAATGTAGCCAGGGTGGAGTTGGTTGCGCAGGCACTTGGAGATTTACGTGAGCGGCTGGTGTTTGTGGGTGGCTGCGCGGTAGATTTATTACTGACCGATACCGCTGCTGCACCTTCGCGGGTGACTTACGATGTTGACTTGGTGGCACAGGTTGCAGTGCTGGCGGGTTATCATAAATTGGAAAAGGAATTCGTCGGGCTGGGTTTCAAGCGGGATATTGCAGAGGATGCGCCGATCTGTCGCTGGCGTCTGGGAAATCTGGAAGTGGATTTGATGCCTACAGATACCTATATTTTGGGCTTTGCAAACCGCTGGTATCCATTGGCGATGCAAACGTCGAAACTGATTGAGCTACCAAATGGCACTACGATACGCTTGATTGCCGCGCCAGTATTTCTGGCGACAAAATTCGAGGCGTTCGCGGATCGCGGCAAAGGTGATTTGTTGAGGAGCCATGACTTGGAAGACATCGTCAACGTGCTGGATGGCAGGCCGGAGATTGTTGGAGAGATTGCCCAAAGCCCAGTGGAGTTGCAGCGCTATTTGGCGGATCGGTGTGTTGCATTGCTGGCGCTGCCGAAGTTTATGGATGCACTGCAGGGAATGGTATTTCCAGATGAATCCCTGGCCGAGCGTGTGCAGATGCTGGTGGAAAAATTTAGGCTAATTACGCAAAATGTTCTTTAGGTTGGCTTAATAAAGTGCTAATCGACTTTGTTTAGGGTTGGCACGTTGAAGCTAATAAGTTGTAAAATTCATTTCGACAAGTCCAGGGCAAACGGGTTGTGTTGTTACTTCAAATAAGGAGAATGTCATGAGCAAACAAGTCCAGGAAGCCTATATCGTTGCCGCGACACGCACGCCGGTTGGCAAAGCGCCGCGCGGAATGTTTCGCAATACGCGTCCCGATGATCTGCTGGCGCATGTGTTGAAGAGTGTATTGGCACAAGCTCCATCGCTTGATGCGGCAAGTATCGGTGATGTGATCGTCGGCTGTGCGATGCCGGAAGCGGAGCAGGGCATGAATGTTGCCCGTATTGCTTTACTATTGGCAGGATTGCCCAACACGGTGCCAGGTATGACCATCAACCGCTTTTGTTCCTCCGGTGTGCAGGCTGTGGCGCTTGCGGCAGATCGGATACGTCTCGGCGAGGCGGATGTGATGCTGGCCGCAGGTGTGGAGAGCATGAGCATGGTGCCGATGATGGGTAACAAGATCGCATTCAACGCCAGCATTTTTGAAAAGAACGAACACTTTGGCATCGCTTACGGAATGGGAATCACTGCGGAGAAAGTGGCGGAACGCTGGAAGGTGACGCGTGAAGAACAAGATGCGTTTGCAGTGCAAAGCCATCAGCGTGCTATTGCGGCGATTAGCGGTGGTGAATTCAAGGATGAGATTACTGCCTATCACATTACCGACCACGTTCCGGATTTGAATACGCGTGAGGTAAAAATCAAATCTCGAGATGTGACACAAGACGAAGGTCCGCGTGCAGATACTTCGCTCCAGGCATTGGGTAAACTCAAAACTGTGTTTGCACAACATGGTTCAGTAACGGCAGGTAATAGTTCGCAGATGTCGGATGGCGCTGGTGCTGTGTTGCTTTGCAGCGAGACTGCACTAAAGCGTTACAACCTGACACCCATTGGCAAATTTCTCGGCTTCAGCGTTGCGGGAGTGCCGCCGGAGATTATGGGAATCGGCCCGAAAGAGGCTATACCGCGCGTGTTGAAACAAGTTGGGTTGAGTCTAAATGATATGGGCTGGATCGAACTTAATGAAGCTTTCGCGGCGCAATCCCTAGCGGTCATTAAAGACCTCGGCATTGATCCGGGAATCGTCAATCCTCTGGGTGGTGCGATCGCGTTGGGTCACCCACTGGGTGCCACAGGTGCTATACGCACAGCTACGTTGCTACACGGCTTGCGTCGCCGCAAACAAAAGTACGGCATGGTGACCATGTGTATTGGAACTGGCATGGGAGCAGCGGGTATATTTGAGTCTCTGTAGAGAATCTTCGTTAAGTTAAATTGCGAAAATTGAATAAAATATTTTTAGGGTTTTTACTTTTTGGATTTAGTCTGACAGCATCAGCTCTGGATGTGGCTGGAGTGTCTGTGCCTGAAAAGGTTCAATCCGATGAACAGCAACTGATATTAAATGGTGCCGGTTCGAGACTGATGGCTCGGCTATTTCATGTGTATGTTATTGCCTTATATTTGCCCGAGAAAAAACATGCGTTAGAAGACGTATTGTCTGAGTCTGTTGCCAAGCGTTTAAGTCTAAACTTTTTGTTTGACGGCAAAACGACTCAATTACTTGACGCAACACACAAACTCCTGGTCGAAAATCACAGTGAAGAAGAATTTAAAAAATTGGATAAAGGTTGGACGGAATTTGCTGCACCGTTTGAAACTTTAACGGATATTCATAAAGGTGATCTATATTCGTTTGATTACCACCCGAAAGCCGGGATGAAAATAAGTGTAAACGGAAAAGTGATCGGGGAAGTTACCGAGCTTGGATTCATGCGTGCTTTTTTGAAGGTTTGGTTGGGGGACAAGCCTGCGCAAGCAAATTTGAAAGAACTGTTGTTGGGCTTAGACTCAGCCGAAGTCAAATGACGAATCGAAGCGAATGAATGACGATACGTTAATTTTTTCAATAGATCAGCACGCACTAGCTTCCACTATTCTGCAACAAGGAGAAAAATTTTCTCACAGCATTACAGAACGTCATGATCATCTGTTTGCGACAAATGTTTTAGTTATCTCCCAAGAACAGTACAGCCGCATGCAGGCAGTCATCTCCGCTGTGGAAGATGTGGTGAGTCTGCCTGTCTGGAATATAAACTTAGATTTACCGTACTCAGCCAAAGGCGTATTTTTTGGTTACGACTTCCATCTAAATGATAGCGGCGTTCATCTTATCGAGATCAATACCAACGCTGGCGGCGCTTTCCTGAATGCATTGTTGTTGCAAAGTCAGCAAGAAGTTTCGCTTTCGGGAAGATCATCTTCGATTACAAATCTTGAACAGAGTTTTGTTGAGATGTTCCGCAATGAGTGGCACTTGGAACAGGGTGATGTACCTTTGAAGTGCATTGCCATTGTTGATGAAAAGCCATTGGAGCAATATCTGTATCCTGAATTCATATTGGCAAAGGAATTATTTGAACAGGCAGGTATTCAAGCAGAAATTGCTGGACCAGA
>CAIRAO010000359.1 GCA_903876625.1 uncultured Gallionellaceae bacterium
CCACGTCAAGGATGTGCTCTCAGTGCTGCGCTGGATCGAAAATCCCCGCGACAGGGTTGCCGGGTTCCGCGTGTTGCAACTGATTCCCGGTATCGGACCGAAAACATCCGCGCAGATAATTGATAACCTTGCGTTGACACAAGATGTCATGATGGGACTTCAGGAATCCCGCGTGCCATCCAATGCAGTTGAGAGTTGGCGAGACTTCCTAGATCTGGTAGAAAACTTGCACCAGCATGCCGTGCCATGGCCGTCAGAATTTGAGGCGATTAACAAATGGTACAAAGGCCATCTGGATCGCTTGTATGAAGATGCGCTGGTTCGCCAGATCGACATTGATCAACTAGAAAAAATTGCGGCCACCTATCCTACACGGCAACGCTTTTTGACCGAACTCACACTCGACCCACCCGATGCCACCAGTGGCGAATCGGGTGCGCCATTACTCGATGAAGACTATCTGATCCTCTCAACAATTCATTCGGCAAAGGGACAGGAATGGACGTCAGTCACGCTATTGAATGCAGTCGATGGGTGCGTACCTTCTGATCTTGCAACAGGAAACAGCAATGAGATTGAGGAAGAACGGCGTCTACTCTATGTAGCCATGACCCGTGCCAAAGATCATCTTCAGATCATGGTGCCACAACGTTTCTTCGTCACACAACAATCACAATACGGCGACCGTCATGTGTATGCCGGGCGGACCCGCTTTATTCCGGCCAGCATTTTAGATTTTTTCGAGAAGAAATCTTGGCCGGTGGTTGAAGCAAGTCCTGTTCAAGCAGCCGGACGTTCTCGCGAAGAAGTAGTGGATTTGCTAAGCAAGATGAAAGCAATGTGGAAGTAGCCTATGAATCCTTCATTAAATTTAGTGCTGCAACATCCGGGTATCTGGCGAGGCGACCAACTCGCACGGACATCCGAGGATGTGTTGCCGACAGGATTTACCGAGCTGGATGATAAATTGCCCGGTGGCGGCTGGGCACGTGGCGCATTGACGGAAATATTGGTGGAAAGAGAAGGTATTGGCGAACTGCGTTTATTGCTTCCTGCTCTGGTTCGTGTTTCAGCAAAATCAGAATGGCAGGCTTGGATATCCCCACCTCATGTGCCCTATGCACCTGCTTTGTGTAATGCAGGGGTCAATTTGAAACGACTCTTGGTTGCCAAGCCGAAAACGTCTGCAGATGCCTGGTGGACTGCCGAACAAGCTTTGCGTTCCGGCGCATGCAGTGCAGTGCTTTCATGGTTGAGCATACCGGATGAGAAGCGGATGCGCCGTTTGCAACTTGGTGCTGAATCAGGTCATGCCTGGGGCGTGTTGTTCCGCTCTGCAAGTGCCGCAACGGAACGTTCTACCGCATCGCTGCGCCTGCGTTTGGAATCCACAGCAAATGGTCTTGCTGTGCATATTCTTAAGCGCCGTGGTGAGTATGTGAACAAACCTGTCATGTTGGATTTGCATCAACGCAATCAGGATCGTTGCAACCGTTCAACAGCACCCTCACTAAACATTGTGAAGTCAGTTCGTGATGCAGTTCATCGCTAATCATTTCACCACTGTTTTAA
>CAIRAO010000360.1 GCA_903876625.1 uncultured Gallionellaceae bacterium
ACCTTTGGCTTTTGGCTCAACTCGTCTCGCCAGTTGCTTTTGTATTCGCAGCTTAAACCGATCATTTCCCAATACCCAAGCTTTATTGGTTGCTTCCCTGATTTCATTCATGCTGCTTTCAGCAATGTGATGCTTGAATAGCTGACGGTATGCGGCTTGTCGTTCTACAGTTGTTTCGCCAAGGCGCATGTATTCAAGATAAGGAGTAACCAAATCATTTGGCTGTCCAAGCGCATTGCAATGATAACTCGACCACGGATAGTCGGATGGATGCGTAACCATACGTGCGCGTATGGGATTTAACTCGATGTAGCGCATACAGGTCAACAAATATGCTTCGGTGTCGATCAGGGTAGCTTTGTAGCGTCCTTCCCATAAAGTGCCAGTGCGACGGTAAGTGTGGTTATAGTATTGAACGTAGTAGCGCCCCGGCATTTGCATCGCCTTGCTCACGTTTAGTTCTTCTTGTGGCGTGACGAGCAAGTGCACATGGTTGGTCATGAGCACATAAGCATGAATTTGGCAGTCGTGCTTTTCGCAGGCAAGCTGAAGTTTTTCGAGATAAAAAAGATAGTCTGCATCGGCACAGAAAATGTTGGTGCGGTTATTGCCACGCACGATCACGTGTTGAGGCTGGCCGGGGATGACGAATCTGGGTAAGCGTGCCATTTGCCACCTCTGATTTAGAAGGTGGTCGCAATATAACAAAACAGCTTAAATGTAACTAATCAATCGAGTCCGACCCTATTGATATTTGTTTGCTGATATTGATAATGATATTTATATTGGACCTTTTATTTTGTGCCCTTCGGAAATTTGTTGTATGGTGCGGTAGCTTATCCCTATAATAACCGCGCGTGGTATACAACATCCATAAGGAATTGCGATGACGACTCTTGAATTGAAAATCAACCTGCCAGATCAACTAGCGAAGGATGTTGTTCGCATGGGATTAACTAGTCCAGATAACCTGCAATCATTGTTGCGTGAGGCAGTTCGCAACCAGCGGCTTGCCGGACTTGCCGAAGCTCGCAAACGCATTGCGGAGGCGAATATCCAGCCCCTGACGATGGAAGAAATCGAAGCAGAAATAGCCTCAGATCGCGCTGAAAGGCGCAGCACCGATCCACACTGACTGACATGCGATTGGTACTTGATACCAATGTCGTTGCTTCCGGCCTGCTTTGGAACGGAACGCCCGCACGCATAATTGATGCAGCCCAAGCGGGGGCAATCGAGATTTACACCAGCCGGGTATTGATCACCGAACTGACTCGTATTCTTAAACGAGAAAAATTTACCAAAGTTGTTGCTACCAGCGGTTTGAATATTGAAGGACTGGTTCTGGGCTACGCAGCACTAGCCTTGATTGTTGAACCTTTGCCAATTCCGCCAACTATTATTGCCGACCCCGACGATGACCATGTGCTAGCCTGCGCACTTGCCGTACAGGCCGAGTTAGTCGTCTCGGGTGACAAACACCTGCTTGATTTGGAAGCGTATCAGAACATGGAAATTGTCACAGCGGCTCAAGCCTTGGAGCGAATTCGATCGGTGTTAATTTGAAATATTTGAAGGAAGTAAGGTAGAAAGGAGACAT
>CAIRAO010000361.1 GCA_903876625.1 uncultured Gallionellaceae bacterium
CAGTGCCAAAATCATCAAGAGCAAATCCAACTCCAATCTTGCGGCATGACTCTATAATTCCCTGAACAGCTTTTACATCGTTGAGGGCAACCGTTTCCAACACTTCGATTTGAAGTTTGCCAAATGGCAAGTCGGGATATTGAACGAGTTGTTGCTGTAATTTGCTAACAAAGTCCTTGGTTTCCAAATGGTAGCCGGAGATATTGATACTGACTTCGATGTCCAAACCCATGCTTCGCCAATGATGAATCTGTTCAAGTGCCGTCGAAGTAACCCATTCTCCAATCGCAATATCGAGATCGGTATTGTCTACCTGACGTAAAAACTCAGCAGGTGAAAGTAGCCCGCGTTCCGGGTGGCGCCAGCGGATTAACGCTTCGGCTCCAACTAGTTCTTTAGTACGCAGATTAACTTTGGGTTGGTAATGCAGTTCAAATTGATTTTGCTCAAGGGCAGTACGCATACTTTTCAGAAAATCGTTCTGATCTCTGGCGCGTTTATCTAGGTTGACATCATATATATGGAAACGGTTTTTGCCTGACTGCTTGGCAATATACATAGCTTGGTCTGCATGTCGTAACAGCGTATCAGGGTCATCTTCATCAAGAGGATAGATACTCACCCCTATACTGGCCGTTACGGAAACAGCCTGGTCTTTAACCTCAATCGGCACAGCGATTGCGTCAAGCAACCTTTCTAGAGTCGTTACACACTCTTCACCTTTAGACAACCCGAGTAGCAATATGACAAATTCATCTCCACCTAGACGTGCAACCGTGTCACCACCACGTATGGTAACGCCAATTCTCCTGGCCATTTCAATCAATACATCGTCGCCAACTTGATGCCCCAACGTATCATTGATAGGCTTGAATCCATCGAGATCAAGATAACAGACTGCCATCAAGTTTTTATCACGCGCTGTCTGGGATATTGCCTGTTTCATTCGGTCAGCCAGCAAAATCCGGTTAGGGATACTAGTCAGCGCGTCAAAATGAGCAACACGAACCAACTCATCTTCATGTTGCTTAAGATTGCTGATGTCAGAGAACATCGCAACGTGAGTCAACACTTTGCCTGCATTATCCTTGTGTACTGAAATTGAAAGCATCTCAGGATAGACTTCCCCGGATTTCCGCCGATTCCAAATCTCACCGCGCCAAATACCCTCATCATTTAACGCGTTCCACAAATTTTCATAAAAATCTTTGCTCTGGCGCCCAGAACTTAGGATATTAGGATTCTTGCCAATGACCTCTTGCCGACTGAAACCGGTTATTTTTGTAAAAGCGGGATTGACATCAATGAAGTTATTGTCTGCATCAGTTATGGCAATGGCTTCTTGACTGATATCGAACACACTTGAAGTAACACGAAGACTTTTTTCGACAAGCTTGCGCTCTGTGATGTCTTGAATGATGGCAATTCGCGCGGGTATATTTCCATACATCATTGGCGTGGTATTAACGATGACATTAATAATCGTTCCATCTTTTTTCTTGTGACGCCACTCTCCAACACGACGACGATTTGGGGCACTTGAAATTGTTCGATCAAGTTCTGCAATATCTTCCTTAGGGCGAATGTCACGCAGAGTCATTCTACTGAACTCTTCGCGAGAATATCCGTAATGATCGACAGCGAACTGGTTAACCATCAAAAAGGCCAGCGTACTTTCATCGATGACCCACATCGGCAATGGATTCATATCAAATATGATTTGATAACGTTGTTCACTCTCCTTAATTGAAATCTGTGACAATTTGCGTTCGGTGATGTCTTCAGCTATACCCCGCACAGTAACAATTTCACCACGTTCATCCCTTACCGCTTCTCCGCGACCCAGCATCCACCCGTGACTACCGTCTGGCTTCACCATTTCCAGTTCCAGTTCGTAAGGAGTTCCCGATTTGACAGTGCTTGAGATTGCTCCGCTCAATCGCTCCCAACTTTCTGGAGTAAATAATTTTGCACTTTCTATGAACTCAGGCGGTGGCAACTTTGGATCCAAGCCTTGCATGACGAACAACTCTTCTGACCAGGAAATTTCATTGCTCACGATGTCCAAACTCCAACTACCCAGGTGGGCAATTCGCTGCGCTTCCAGCAATTCATTTTTGGTATTTTCTAGCAGGAGTGCTGACTTTTTACGTTCAGTAATGTCGCGTGAGGAGTTGAACAGCACCTGATTTCCAAGTAACTCCACCGGATAGCCGCTGACCTCGACATCAAATTCGGTGCCGTTTTTGCGCCGGTGACGCGTCTCGAATTGGGTGCGAGTCTTGGAAGTTAACTGCTTCGCAACCAAACTGCTAATTTCAACATCTGTAAAATTCGAGTCCCATTTGGAAGCATGCATGCCGATAACTTCATCACGCGAGTAGCCCATCATCTGACAGAACGAATCACTTGCCTCAATAATATTACCGTTTTTGTCAAGAATGTGGATGCCATCGCTGGCATTGCGCAATAACGCTATATTTTTCTCGCTTTCCTGCCGCAGACTTAGTTCGACAAGTTTGCGCTCGGTGATGTCAACGTTAGTTCCGAGCATGCGTAAGGGCTTTCCCTGCTCGTCGCAGAGTACCTTCGCCACAGCCTTGATGTAACGTATAGCACCATCAGGCCAAATCACGCGAAATTCGGTGTCGAAGGGTTTTTCTCCCTTAATCGCAGCCTCCACTTCCCTATCCCCGCGCTCGAGATCATCCGGATGCAAAGAAGCCCGCCATGCCTCTTCAGTGCCAATGAAGTCCTCACGCCTGATATGATAAAGCGCATACATCGAGTCGTCCCAGACCATTTTTAGGGTGACCAGATTCCAGTCCCAGATGCCAATGCCGTTGTATAGCGTTGCTAACGCCAAGCGTTCCTCTTTTTCCCTTAGTTCGCCTTCGATCTTCTTATAATCTGTGACGTCCCGGAAACACCAGATACGCCCTTTGCTCTTTCCGATAGGTAGAGACTGGGTGTATCGCGCGAATACCCGGCCATCTTTAAAATTCAATATATCGCGTGCTTCTTCATTGCTATCATAAAGTCGTCTGACCAAAGACAAGAATTCATTTGGGTCAACCAGTTGATCGAGTACATGCTTCAACAGCAAATCATCTTGACCACTATCGACAATTGTTTGCGGTACACGCCAAAGTTCCTTAAAGCGCTTGTTGGCAGAAAGTACATGGCCGTCTGGCGCGATCATTAAGATGCCTTCGTCGGTCGATTCAAGTGTGGTCTGAAGAAGCTTTTCGGTTCTTTTAAGTTCTGTTATATCTGTTGAAACACCGCACATCCCGATAATCTGGCCATCAGCATTCTTGACAGGTTTTTTGACAGCCCAATATATTCTGTTCTCACCGGTTGATTTGATTACGGTCGCCTCTTCTTGCTCTATGGTTGCATCGAAATCAAGAATGCGTCGATCATTCTGACGAATATTGTTGGTCGTTTCCAAATCGAAAAAATGACTATCATCCTTGCCGATGATGTCATCAAATTTAGCACCGAAGAGCTCTTGAACTTTTATATTTACGTAGGTATACCGTCCAGCCGTATCCTTGGTAAATATATAGGAGCCAGTTTGGTCGATTGCCGTTTGCAATCCCAAAATCAAGTCGTGGTGAGAGGGAATGGCGGGATTAGAAATAATGGCTGAACTTCCTTCATTCAAGGACGAGAATGACTCATTTGCATTGGTGACCTGAGCTTTATTTTTCGCTGTCATGAAACTTAAGCCTATAGGTATCGTAATGATAGTAAGTAATCATGTTACTTCCAATAACAACGGTCAAAATAAGTAGTCTCTACGCTTGGCACGAAGCAACATCACGCAATTCTTTAAAGCCAAGTGAGTTTATTAAAAAGTAAAAGTTTTCATTTTTTACTCAGCCTGTTTCTCATTTTATTGCTCTAACGAACATTTTATTAAGCGAGCACACGCTACCCCTTGTTATAAGTAAGGTCAATATGCCAAACGGTCTATATCCTCTTGTTAGAGAAGTGATATAGAAGTTTTAAGGGTATAGTCCTCGCAATTGACGAGCTTCAAGTACACGCGTACAACCTACAACGAACGCTGCCGTCCGCAGGGAAATTTTCATATTCTGGCCAAGTTCCCATACGGCTTTGAATGCATCAGAAAGTGCGTGGTCAAGCCGCACATTGATTTCATCTTCATTCCAGAAGAAAGATGAAGAATTTTGTACCCATTCGAAGTAGCTGACGGTTACGCCGCCAGCATTTGCCAGTACGTCAGGTAATATAATAATGCCTTTGTCGAGCAGAATATCTTCCGCCTGTGGCGAAGTTGGGCCGTTGGCTCCCTCGACAATAATGCGCGCACGAATATTATTAGCATTGTCTAAGGTGATCTGGTTTTCGTGTGCTGCTGGTAGAATAATATCGCAATCCATCGACCAAAAATCGTTGTTGGAAATCCGCTCGGCTCCGGGAAAATCTAGCAAACTTTTTCCACCTTCAGAAAGAAAATCCCTGAGCTGGTAAGGATTGATGCCGGCCGGATTATAGATGGTGCCATCTATGTCTTGAATCGACACAATAATGGCACCGTTTTGGTGAAAAATTCGAGCCGCTGCATCTCCTACATTTCCGAAACCCTGTATCGCAATTCGCGCGCCTCTCATTTCCATACCCAAGCGCCGCATTGCTTCGCGTGCCACTACATAACACCCCCGACCAGTAGCATCACGACGACCAAGACTTCCTCCCAGATTCACCGGCTTGCCCGTAACTACTCCGGGACTGGTGGTACCAACGTTGATGGAGTAGGTGTCCATTACCCAAGCCATGACTTTTTCATTGGTGTTGACATCAGGAGCCATAATATCTTTGTCAGGACCAATAATAATGCCAACCTCGCTGGTGTAGCGGCGAGTAAGGCGCTCAAGCTCGCTGCTGGAAAAAGGTTTTGGATCGACGCGAATTCCTCCTTTCGCACCTCCGTAGGGCAGGTTTAGCACCGCCACTTTCACCGTCATCCAGCCTGAGAGTGCCATCACTTCTGAAAGTGTGACATCAGGGTGATAACGCAGACCTCCTTTACCCGGGCCGCGCGAGATATTGTGCTGCACGCGGTAACCTTCAAAGTGATGCACAGTGCCGTCATCCATGCGTACCGGCACATCAACGATCAGGCACCGTTTTGGTCGGCGCAATGTGTCCGCCCAGACTCCAAGTTTCCCGAGATGAGGCGTGACGCGATCGACCTGCTCAAGAAAAACGCCCCACTGTCCTAGATTGTCTTTATGCACATATGTCGGTAATTGCATGTCACCCACCTTTTTCAATTTGTATCATCTCAATAGATGCATACTTTCATATTAAAAATTATACTTTCATTACCTTCCCGCAACCGACATATGTTCGATCAATATCGAGCCACTTTGGCGAGACCCCTGAACCAGCACATCGTTGCCCACGGCGACAATTCCCTTAAACATCTCTTTGAGGTTACTTGCGATGGTGATTTCTTCTACAGGATATTGAATCTCTCCCCGTTCAACCCAGAAACCCGCCGCACCACGTGAGTAATCACCGGTTACCGGATTCACACCATGTCCAAGCAATTCCGTCACCAGCAAACCTCGATCCATTTTCTTTAACAAGCCATTGAAATCCAATTCGCCGGATTGAACGATCAGATTGTGGTTGCCTCCAGCATTACCGGTCGTTTTCATGCCCAACTTGCGTGCGGAATAACTGCCAAGAAAATAACCTTTCAGCACGCCGTCTTCTACAATCGTGCGGCGTTGCGCTTTCACGCCTTCATCGTCAAACGAACTACTCGCCAAACCTCTGCGAATATCCGGAACATCATCAATATGAATCACGGAAGAAAAAACTTCTTTATCCAGATGGTCCAGCAAAAAAGAAGATTTGCGATACAAACTTCCCCCGCTAACAGCGCCAACAAAGTGCCCTATTAAACTCGCCGCAACCGGCGCTTCGAATAATACCGCGCACTGCGTCGTGGCAAGGTTGCGTCCTTGCAGGCGACGTACCGTGCGTTCGGCAGCGATGCGTCCGATCTCTTCCACCTTCAATATTTCTGCCGCATTGCGAGCCACGCTATACCAGTAATCGCGCTGCATCGCATCATCCTTGCCCGCGATGACAGCGCAACTCACGCTATGTCTTGATGTGGGGAATCCACCAACGAAACCCAAACTGTTGGCATAAACGAAATGCGCTTCATGCACATTCACGTTTGCACCTTCTGAATTATTGATCCGCTTATCCGCAGCAAAGGCCGCCTGCTCACATTCGCATGCCAGTGAAATGGCATCTTCCACATTCAACAACCACGGATGGTACAAATCAAGATCAGGAAACTCAGTAGCCAACATATCTGCTTCCGGAAGGCCGGCGCAATCGTCAATGGCGGTGAAGCGCGCTATGTTCAAAGCGGCATCGACGGTATCGCGAACAGCCTGGGCTGAAAAATCCGAGGTGCTGGCATTGCCGCGCCGCTGGCCGATATAGACTGAAACGCTCAACCCCTTGTCGCGGTTGTACTCAATTGTCTCAACCTCGCCATTGCGCACGCTGATACCTTGCCCGAACCCATCGGAGACTTCGGCAGATCCCGCCGTAGCACCCTGTTTACTTGCATATTTAAGGAGGTCTTGGGCAATCTCCCGCAATGTTTCAGGAGTATGAGAAAAGCGTGATTCGTGGGATACGATGGCATTCATAAATTAATTTTAGGGAAAACGGTTTCTCGGAAGGCGCTATCATATCAACATCTGTTTATATTTACCCAACCGCTATGAATAAGCCCCAAGATGACGAAGACCTGATTGACCTCCCTCCGAGTAAAACCAAGATCAAAAAACAAATGCTTGAGTTGCAAAATCTCGGCGAGCAATTGGCCGAGCTAAATAAAGACCAGCTGAAGGAGCTCGAACTCCCTGATAATTTACGGGAAGCGATCAACGAAGTTAAGCGTATGACCAAATTTGGCGCGATCAGCCGTCAGATGCAATACATCGGCCGACTCATGCGTGACGTGGATGCCGCGCCTATCACGGCTAAATTAGAGGTATGGAACGGCACTTCAAAGCAGCATATCACTTGGCTGCATCAAGTAGAAAACTGGCGTGACCGTCTGCTTGCAGACCCGGATTCGCTTACCGAATTGCTCGCCGCTTATCCGCAATCGGATGCACAACGTCTGCGTGCGCTGATTCGCAATGCACTTAAAGAGAAAGAACTATCCAAGCCGCCTAAGTGCTTCCGCGAATTATTTCAGGTACTCAGAGAAATCATTCCCCAATCAGATTCGGTTTAAACATTGCTCGGGGGCCGCCTGTTTTTCCCGCACCGTGGGCTGCGCCCCACCGGGTCAATACAATTTTAACGATTTCTCAAGTTCTTCTACAGGAACTGACCTTCCAAACAAATACCCCTGAAAATTGTGACACCCTTTTTGGATAAGCAAATTTCTTTGCTCTACTGTTTCCACTCCTTCAGCGATAACTTCAAGATTAAGGCTCTGAGCCATCGCAATGATGGTACGAACAATAGAGCGATCCTGAGAGCTTGTGAATAAATCGCTAACGAATGATTGATCGATTTTAATTTGATCCAATGGAATTCTTTTTATATTGGACAACGAAGAATAGCCGGTTCCAAAATCATCCATGGAGAATTTAATTCCCAGCGATTTCAGCATTTTGATCGTTTCAATGATTGATTCTATGTTTTCAGAAATCATGGATTCTGTAATTTCAAGCTTGAGACGTGCAGGATTGATATTGCTTTGTTCAATAATTTGTTTTGTTTTCTCAACGAACTCAAGCTCCTTGAATTGTCTAACGCTGACATTGACTGCCAATTCCAGATTGCAAGTTAATGGATTTGATTCCCAAAGCTTCAGTCTTGAACAAGCGGTCTTTAAAACCCATTCACCAATTGAAACGATCAGTCCGGATTCTTCTGCTAAAGGTATAAATTCGCCTGGTGACACCCTGCCTAATTTTTTATTATTCCAGCGTAAAAGCACTTCAGCACCAATAGGAATAGACTTATCATTAATTTGTAACTGATAAAACAATTGAAACTCATCATTTTTAAGGGCATTGCGTAACTCACCTTCCATTTGGCTGCGTGATTCGAGCAGCGCCTGAGATTGAGGATCGTAAAACCGAATAGTGTTACGTCCTGCTTTTTTAGCCTGATACATCGCGGCATCGGCATGTTTAATAAGGTCTTCGATAGATACATTGTCGTCGCAAAACAAGGCAACACCAATACTGCTAGAGCTAAAAAGCTCCATCTCGTTTATCAAATATGGCCGAACTAATTCATGAAGAATTTTCCGTGACAAACGATCCGCATTTGCAATGGATTCCTCATGATTTGAACTTAAATTCTCTACCAGTATCACGAATTCATCTCCACCAAAGCGCGCAACTGTATCTTGGTCCCGTAAACAGGATTTAAGTCTGTGCCCTACTTCCAAAAGCAACTGATCGCCGGAGCTATGTCCTTTTGTATCGTTGAGGTTTTTGAAATTATCCAGATCAATAAAAAAAATCGCCCCATATTTATCATCGCGGATATTGCTCGCTAACGCATGTTTCAATCGTTCCATGAACATTCTTCGATTTGACAATCCGGTCAACGGATCATTGAAGGCCAGGTTTTGAATCTCGATTTCTGTTTTTTTCCTGGGTGTGATATCGGTGCGGATAGAAATGTACTGGTATATTTTCCCCTGATTGTCTTTGAACGGAACCACTGTCATTTCTACCCAGTAAAGACTTCCATCCTTGGCTCTGTTGCATACCTCGTTATGCCAAACCTTTCCGCGAGAAATATCCCGATACATTTCTCTAAAAAAGCCTTTGGTGTGATAACCCGAATTTAATAATTTGTGATCGTGCCCCAGCAATTCTTCTCTTGAATATTTACTGATCTGGCAAAATTTATCGTTTACATAAGTGATTGTGCCGGAGACATCAGTAATGGATACGATCGCATGTTCATCCAAAGCAAGCTTTTGAAGCTGCAATTCCATCAGTGCTTGATGAGCTTGTTGTTCACTCTCCTTAAGTTGCGAAGTGCGCTCTTCGACTGTTCGCTCAAGATTCTGGTTCGCCGCTTCCAGTTCAGAATTCACCTCTTCGAGCTTCTCTGCAAGGTCTTCTCTTTCTTTGGATATTCTGCTAAGTGATTTGTTTACTTTAAACAGATGAATCGCTGTTGCCAAAATGGCAAGTATGACAATGAGGCTCACTACTTGAAGCTGGATGGAATATTTACGGACAATATCTCTAAGTTCAAATTCATGTGCCCGTTCAGGATTCTCACTGATGCGTTTCATTAATGATTCAACTGACGAATAATCCCCGGTTGATGAGAAACCAAAATATTGTCCGATTTGGGCCGCTCTATCATCAGGCTGTATGTTAAGCAAGGCGACTGCCACTATTTTGATGAGAGACTGTGGTACATCAAGTTCCGCCGCTAACGGCCATTCGGGATACAAATCCGTCGATAGCAATAAAGGGAACTTTTCTGACGGTTGCCTATTCAACACTTTGATTTGATCCAGTCGGATCTTTCCATCACGCGCCATCCCTTCTAGAAGGCCGGTGCGAACAAATCCAACGTCAGCCTTTCCTTCGATCACTTCTTGAACAACATTATCATGAGGCATTCCAGTGAATCGAAATTGTTTGATTTGATTCTTTTGCAATCCTTGCTTTAAGAGTGTCCAAATTTGCATTGAATAGCCGCCAAGCGACTGATTGGTCGGAGAGGCAACTACTTTACCTTTTATATCATCAATTACTTTTATGTCAGCTCTATCTGACCGAGTAAATATCACCCCACCAAAAGTGGTAATTGGGTGTCCGCCGATAGAAGGCATGAGCGTTGCGATCGCATTGATGCCATGATCTTCTCGGATTGTGATGTAGTGTTCCGGATTGGTGAGTACAAACTCGAATTGACGCCGATTAATTGCCAAATCTAAATCCTTGTAATTCAGCGGCGTAATCGTGAAATGATATTTAGGAAGTACTGAGTTGAGATAATCCGCAGTGGGTTGCCATTGTAGTTTTGAAATTTCGATTGGCCGGAAAGCAAGGACGCCTATTCGGACTTCCTTATCACCGGCAAAACAACTACTGGCATATCCAAATAGGACTGAAAATAGTATTAAACAAGTAACGAAGATCTTGAACAGCTTCATTAAATTTCAACTTGATATTTGGAAGATAACCGATAGGTGCATACTTTCACAATGACAATTAGTTTTCAACAACATTATCAACAATGGCTTGATCGTTTGAATTTCTTCAGGTTAACAAAAGGAACGTATAATTGATTTGCGGATTGCTTAAGGTGCTACGCGAGAATATTTCAAAGATAATTAAAAGCGCTCCAAAGCCAAACGCCATCTCTCTCGCATCAGCCCGTCTTAATCATTTCCGGATGC
>CAIRAO010000362.1 GCA_903876625.1 uncultured Gallionellaceae bacterium
AAGAGAGCACATAGCCAGCATCAATACATCTTGAATAGCGACCACTTCTTTTGATTTCGCGACTAACTCTGCAGTTCGCTCTTGGACCAAGTTTTCCAGTAATTTGCCTTCATTTCTCAATAACGTGTTTGCTGTTTCGATTTCTCGTTTTGCATGCTCAACCAATTCTTTTTGTTCGGTGAGCTGTTCCACCAAAGCTAGATTTTGGAAGCCTTGATGCAATGAAACATAAATCAATTTTTGTAGTACACGACCTGCAATGACAATAACAACCAGAAACAGCAATAACATGTAGGCGATTGCCATGTGTGCGGCATCGTCTTCTACCATTACCCGGAAAGTAAGCGGGCACATGATGGCGAGCAAATAAGAATACATCGACGGAGGGTGCACAGAGATCATCGTTACAGCCCCTGCAGCCAATGCCAACATCAAGCAAATCAGCAATACCTGCTGGTTAAAGTCAGCAGGAAAGAAGAACATGAACGCTGCTCCCCAAAGCCCACCTACAACTAGCGCAAGCAAAGTGAAGTGTCGACTCCATTGCCGACAGTCGACAATGGTTGCTAACTTTTCCCTATCTCGACGCCACTTGAATATTTCCCAGGAATGGAATAAGTAGCTACAACTGATCCAGATTATTAACTGTGCGTGATCTGATTTTTCCCATAAAACCAATATGAATACCAGTTGCAGAAGAACTTGGGAAAATACGAGTAAGGGATAAGTTTTTAATACGATGCGTAGTTGTTCGGCACGCGTACGCACATTGCCTTTGCCTATGCGAAAGCTAATTTCATACAAGGCACGTCTAATTAAAGTCATTCTTACCTTTGCTTCAAATTAATTGTTTTTAGCACGCAAATTATTAAGTCTAGGGTATGAATTTTGCCCGTTTGACTTTGCTAATACAACATCAAGCTGTGAATTGATCTGACAGAAAGCGCCAGAACTTAACTATAATATATGGCAATACATCGAAGCCGATGAAAATTTTCCGGAAAGTGGTTTGAAATAATTTAGCACTGCTCTGTGCCTGAAATTCAACATTAACGATTCGAACAAGTTGAGAGAACTAGTTTCAAGTGAAATTGTCGAAAGCCAATTGATGATGACGTGATTAATTTTAGGAATAATTGAAGATGAATGCCAGATCCAAATCAAATTTAGTGTTGGCAAAGTTGTTTTTATCTGCAATAGCAATGATAGGTGGTTTAGTTTGGTTCATGGACAAGAGTCAGGCAGAGCAATCAACGCCCATCGCAGCAAGCAGTCGTCCTGCATTAACCGTGCGCATAACGACTTTGCATCAAGATAAATGGGCACGAACCTTGACAGCAAACGGCAGCATCCTGCCGTGGCAGGAAGCGATCATCACAGCCCAAATGCAGGGGGTGCGTATTGCAGAGGTAAAAGTAAGTATTGGCGATAAGGTGCATCAAGGCGACGTATTGATGACTTTGGATAATTATATAAATACGGGCAATAGCGGAGCAGCACGCGCTATACAAGGCCAAGTTGTAGCCCCTGATGATGGTGTAATTTCAGCTGCAAGTGCAAACGTTGGCTCAATGATGCAATCTGGGGCAGAACTTTTCAGGCTGATACGCAAGGGGCGCTTGGAATGGCGAGCTGAATTGACAGCAGAAGAGCTGATGCTGTTGCGCAAGGATATGCCGGTCAAAATTTCAGTGGGAGAAAACCGTACAATCAACGGATTTGTGCGAGCTATTTCGCCATCGGTCAGTGCACAAACACGCTACGGCTATGCCTTGATTTCCCTGCAGGATAGTAGCGGAATTATTGCCGGTGCTTTCGCACATGGTACTTTTGACATCAGTGGCGGTAAGAAATCTATGCAAACGTTACCGCAATCTGCTGTCATGCAACGAGGCAGCATAAATTATGTACTTATCGTTAGTGAAGATAATCGTGCCCATGAACGCGTGGTATCGGTTGGACAACGAATTGGTGATCGTATTCAGATCAAACAGGGATTGAAAGCGAATGAACCAGTAATTGAAAGCGGAGGTGCATTTCTAACCGATGGCGATGTCGTTCGTGTGGTGAAAGAATAAGTATGAACGTTTCAGCCTGGTCGATACGCAACCCGATACCTGCAGTTCTTGGATTTGTGATGCTTACTTTTTTGGGTGTCATGGCTTTCAAGGCCATGAAGATCCAAATGTTCCCCGATATCGATCTACCCATGATCACGGTGACGGCCTCTATGCCGGGTGCCTCACCCGATCAAATGGAAGCCGAGGTTGCACGCAAGATTGAAAATGCACTCGCCAGTGCACAAGGACTCAAACATCTCTACACGCAAGTCAAGGATGGTTCTGCAACCGTATCAGCCGAGTTCAGATTGGAGCGTGATTCACGCGAGGCACTTGAAGACGTGCGCTCTACTGTATCCCGTATTCGCAGTGATCTGCCCCGCGAAATGCTTGACCCGGTGATCAATAAAGTCGAGCTGAGCGGTAAACCGATTGTGACTTACACGATCGTTATTCCTGACACGAGCGAGGAAGCCCTGTCATGGTACGTCGACAATAACATCACGAAGTTGTTGCTTGGCGTAAAGGGAGTAGGAGCAGTCAATAGAGTCGGCGGCGTGACCCGTCAAGTCAGAGTTGAATTGGATCCTAACAAACTATTGGCCTTGAATCTTACAGCTTCAGAAATATCCAGCCAGTTGCGCCAGATACAGCAAGAAGCGCCGGGCGGGCGCACTGATCTGGGAGGTTCCGAGCAAGCTGTGCGAACCGTTGCAACGGTACAAACAGCCGAGCAATTGGCTCAGATGGAAATCAGTATGCGAGATGGAAGGCATCTGCGTCTCAACCAAGTGGCCGAGGTAAGCGACTCCATTGCCGAACGCCGTTCCGCTGCACTTTACAATGGCAAACCGGTGGTTGGTTTCGAAATCGTCCGTTCGCTGGGGGCAAGCGATGTCGAGGTGGGGGATGGCGTAAAAAAAGCGCTTGAAAGTCTGAAAAAAGCGCATCCGGAGATTGTCATAGAGAGGGTATTCAACACGATCGATCAAGTCTATGAGACTTATCAGGGATCAATGGAGATGATCTTTGAAGGATCGCTGCTTGCGGTGATCGTCGTGATCTTTTTTCTGCGCAATGCACGTGCAACTATCGTGGCGACAACCGCTTTGCCGCTAGCTGTGATTCCAACGTTTGCGCTGATGTATGTGTTCGGTTTTACAATTAACGTCGTCACCCTTTTGGCTTTGTCCCTTGTCGTTGGGGTGCTGGTGGACGATGCCATCGTTGAGATAGAAAATATCATGCGCCATCTGGAGATGGGAAAAACACCTTATCAGGCAGCGATGGAGGCGGCTGATGAGATCGGGATGGCCGTGATTGCAACCACTTTTACGCTGGTGGCTGTATTTTTGCCGACTGCGTTTATGAGTGGCATCCCCGGAAGATTCTTCGTGCAGTTCGGCTGGACCGCAGCGGTCGCTGTATTGTTCTCACTGGTTGTTGCCAGATTACTTACGCCGATGATGTCCGCTTATTTTTTACTGCCCAGAGAATTGCACGCTATACCCAAGTGGATTGAGATTTATCTGAAATTAGCCAGCTGGTGTTTGGGAAATCGCAAGAAGACACTGCTCGTCACTGCCGTTTTTTTCTTCGGCTCTTTTATTTTAGCAGGAACCTTGCCGACAGCCTTTCAACCCAAAGACAATTTATCGCAAACTCAAGTATCACTGACACTTCCACCAGGGAGCAGGTTTGATCAAACTTATGCGCTGGCTGAAGCGGCACGTAATATCGTGATGCACAATCCAAACGTCACTTTGGTTTACACCGCGATTGGAGGCGGAGCTACCGGAGGAAATGCATTCGAACCGACAGGTGTACCCGAGGCGCGCAAAGCCACTCTTTCCATTCAATTGAAACCGCGTGAAGAGCGCAAACTTCGCAAACAGGAAATCGAGGATCAATTGCGCGAAGCCATGACAGCATTGCCTGGCGTTCGCGTCAAAGTCGGGCTGGGCTCTTCGGCAGACAAATACCAACTTGTACTGACTAGCGAGAATGGAAATATACTCAGCCAGCATGCACTGAAAGTGGGGCAGGAACTTCGCACCATACAGGGCATAGGAAATGTGGTGTCCAACTCCAGCATCCTTCGCCCCGAAGTGGTGGTTCGCCCTGATTTCGCCAAGGCTGCTGATCTGGGCGTAACTTCAAGTGCTATTGCCGAGACATTGCGCGTGGCGACCAATGGTGACTATGACCAGTCTCTAGCCAAACTGAATCTGCCGGATCGACAACTCCCTATCATCGTCAAGTTGCGCGATGAAGCACGTCAGGATATTGGCTTGCTTTCACGTTTGATGGTTCCCGGTTCGCTGGGGCCGGTGATGCTCGGAAACGTGGCGACACTAAGTTTTGAAAGCGGTCCTGAACAGATCGACCGCTATGATCGCGAGCGAAACATCACCTTCGATATTGAACTGGCCGGACAACCTCTTGGAAAAGTGCAGTCGGCAGTTAAAGCATTACCCTCCATCAAAAATATGCCCACGGGAGTAGCGATGGCTCCTATAGGTGATGCAGAAGCGATGCAGGAATTGTTTACCAGTTTTGGTTTGGCGATGTTTACCGGCGTCTTGTGTATTTATATCGTACTGGTACTTTTGTTCAAAGATTTCATGCAACCCGCCACCATTTTATGGGCATTGATATTGTCGATCCCGGGCGCTTTCCTCGCGCTGTTCCTAACGCATACAGCGATCTCGATGCCATCCATGATCGGCATCATCATGCTCATGGGCATAGCCACCAAGAACGCAATCCTGCTTGTGGAGTACGCTATCGTTTCTCGACGAACTAGAGGGATGGATCGAGCTGAAGCCTTGCTGGATGCATGCAAAAAACGAGCACGTCCCATTGTGATGACTACCATGGCGATGGGCGCCGGCATGATGCCTGTGGCGCTTGACATGGGGATGGGCGACGGTAGCTTTCGCGCACCCATGGCAATTGTCGTCATCGGCGGATTGATTACCTCTACTTTTCTGAGTCTTCTGGTGATACCGGTTGTGTTTACCTATGTTGATGATTTGATCGTATGGATGCGCTCTATCGTCAGGAAGTTTAGTCGCGAACCGCTTTGATAACGATCTAAAAAAATTATAATCGTACGCAATTAGAAAGATGAAAAAAATACTAACCAGTTGTCTGAGTCAGCCCTACCTGCGTGCTGCATTATTGTTGGCATTTTTCATGTTGCCAGCCACTTTAATTCGTCTGGTTTTGTATTTTTATTACCGTGAAGATTTTCAAAGTCTGGGTTTGGGCCAGATATTCACAGCATTAATCGTTGGTTTACGTTTTGACGTTTCAATGGCGGCGATGTTGATCGGCATCCCAATTTTACTGATGTTGTTACCTTTTAGATGGAGCCATCAGCGTTATTGGCAATTGTTTTGCGGTGGATTTATTTATATTGCGTGGTTATCTTTTATTGCCTTGATGATTGGGGATTTGTTGTATTTTGGTAATGTGCACCGGCATGTTGGTTCCGAAGTTCTTACCATGTCAAATGATGTGAATTCGATGGTTCAAATCGCTTTAACACAATATCGACTTGAACTCTTATTGTTGGTAATGGTAGCAATCGCAGGTGTTTTTCTGTGGCGTTATTTGATCATCAATATTCCATCACCTCCAAAGCGTTCTTGGCAACGGCTTGTGGTACTGCCGTTCATTTTATTACTCATGGTGGTTGTTGAGCGTGGCGGCTATACCGGCAAACCGATGGGCGTGGGCGATGCTTTTTTTTCGGATTCATTGGCACAGGGTTACTTGGCGATGAATGGCGCTTTTGCAGCCACACGTGCCTGGGTCGAAGAGACACCAACGCTTAAAGAATTTATGCCGCAACAGCAGGCGATTTCAGTGACTCAAGCCTTTTTGGCGAGTCCGAATACTAAATTCACCAATCCGGAATATCCGTTGTTACGAAATTCGATTCCCGAAAAATTAAAAGCCAAACCCAATGTCGTGGTGCTTATGCTGGAAAGCTGGGGAGCGATTCATATTGACGCCTTGCGTCGCGAAATGAATATGCCTATGCTGGGTGCAACCCCCAACTTTGACCGACTGGCACAACAGGGCCGCTTGTATACGAAATTCTATGGCAACGGGCAGCGCTCTATCCAAGGCGCAGCGGCAATTCTTGCGAGTCAACCAACATTACCGGGGATGCCATTGCTGGGTTTGGGCATGGAGCAGAACCGTTTAAGTTTTATGGGACAATTGGCTCATTCGCAAGGCTATCAAACGATATTCTTACAAAGTAGTGACCACGGTTCATTTCATTTTGATGCCATCGCAGCACGTGCGGGATTCACCGATTATTTTGGAGCAGAAGAAATTCCCAATCTGCATGAGCACCCCAAACCCCCTTCTACCTGGGGAACCTGGGATCACAATACCTTCCAGTATGCGAACAAATTATTTAACGAGGCAAAAAAACCTTTCATAGGTTATATCTTTACCTCAACGACCCATACGCCGTGGATTATTCCCGATGCGAAGTGGAATAAGTTTACCGGCGGTACGGATAGAGATGCATTTCGCAGCAGTCTGTTCTATGCGGATTGGGCTTTGGGGCAATTGATCGATTCTGCAAAAAAGTCCGGCTACTATGACAATACGATATTTGTGCTGACTGCGGATCATGTTGACGAATTTGCAGAAAACACAGAATTTGTACCGAACCAGTTTCATATTCCTTTGTTGCTCGTGGGGCCCGGGATTAAACCCGGCATCGACACTCGCGTGGGGAGTCAATTCGATCTCGTGCCAACACTGATCGATCTTTGCGGCTGGTCGGTTCCTTATGCGGGTATGGGAAGGTCATTAATGGATGACACACGAATCGATGAGCGCGCCTCGTTCAGCGTTCGGGGAGAAATTATTGATTGGATCACCAACAAAGGCTGGGTTTCGCATAATTTAAGTCGCCGTGTAGACAATTCAAAAGACATGACTGAAACGCGCACAGCGTTGCTTGAACAACACTTGTTGGCTGATTATCAAACTTCGATTCAAATGCAGATTACGAATCACTTTCTTCCTCCGGGAGATTAAGTTACCATTATTTGCTTTTTTTGGAATTGATTTATGGACAGAGTCTGAAATGAAATTTGCAATTAGGCTGGGAGATAGTGGCGAATCATACAGAATGATCAACTTTACCCGAATCATTGGAGTTATGTTGTGGCATGAATGGTTTCAGCTGGCTGGGAGACAGGGTTCCGAGGACCTCTTGACCGTGGATGTAGCCCTTCTGAACAATGTCATCAAACTTGGTCCATTGCAGCATACCAACCCGATGTAGCGGCGGATTGAAATACAAATCGGTCAACGCCCGGGACACATGTTGTCTCGATTTGCTGTACAGAATTGTGACGTTCATCAGGTACGACAAGAGTGACGGGAATTTGTAACGCCGCTTGCTGCGTGGACGCAAGTAGTCGAGAAACAGCGCCCAACCACTGGGAACTATTTCCAGTTCAATTCGCCGAGGCTTACCAAAACTCAGATCGACCCCTATCACTTGGCCCACGCCGCGCGTGGAACGCATAATATCTACAGGGAAGTTGTTAAAAGTACCACCATCAAATAACAGATCACCGTTCTCCAGAACAGGAGGAAGTGCGCCAGGAATAGCTGTGCTGGCCAATACGGATTTGATTAAATTGCCACGTCGCATGATATGCTCGGTCGCCTGGGAGTAATTGCTGGCCACACAAAAGAAGTTTTTCCACAGGTCTTCCAGGTTCGCTTCATTTCCAAGAAGATTAAGAGTAGACGCGGCAACCACCCGCTTCAAGCGCCGGCCAGATATTAGCGACAGTAACGGAACGGCGTTGAAGTCACCGGTCGGGTTGACGCTAAAAGCTTTGCGTGCAGTTTGCATCACCATTTCCAGCGGCTGGTCAGAAGCAACAAAGCACGCCATTGCCGAACCAATGCTGGTGCCTCCAACGAAATCTATTTCGATTCCCTGTTCCTTCAACGCACGGTAGATTCCCAGATGGGCACAACCGCGTGCGCCACCACCTGCAAATACCAAACCCACAGCGGTACAGCTTACAATGCGAGCGAGACGGCACATGTCGCGGTCCAGATCTGGACGAATGTGAACATGAATCGACACGGGACGGCGGTCAAGCCAGGCATTGGTTCCTGCGGGACAGCGCAAGTCAGCAGGGTGCAGAAGCACCAACGTCTCGGTCGCCTCGGAACGCCCAGAACGACCCATCAGGCAAAGAATTTCTGTTTCGTGTAGGACCGGGGATTTAGTTGCGTCTGCCAGCAGCAGGATTTCGTCACTGTGTCTGCTGCAACGTTGGGTCCAGGCACTCGGACCGGAGTCCCCTACTAGCAGCACATAGTCATTGGCAGCTTCTATTTCATCCAGCAGCAGGGCAATGCGCCGATTCGTTTCAATGTCTTCTGCAGCAATCTGCGAGATACCCGGGGTTTGCAGTTCACGGTCGATGGTGACTGCATCCACTATCCGTACACTTCCAGTAAGGAGCAGTTTTTCTCTCAACTGTTGAGCAATGTCCCGTTCCTGTGCATCTTCGGTAATGGGAAACAGGGCAATAATGACCGGTCGAGCTAAATTTGATCGGGTTTGGACGGTCTGCAGGCGTTTGATAATCCTCCTGGTTAGCTCTATCGAAACTTGTGCGTTGTTGGCCAACAAGGTATTAAAAGCAACCTTGTTGAGGCTAACCAGTACAGAATCCCGAATGGCCACGACGGTCGCTGATCTTGGTTCGTCGGTGTACAAACTCATCTCGCCGATAATTTCTCCGCGTGCCATTTCGCGCACCATGTGTTCCACCCCGTCAGCATCGACAACGTACGCCCGCATACGTCCGCTGATTGTGAGGTACACGGTCGTACCCGGTTCACCCTGCGTCATCAGGGTCTGACCGGCAGCCAATCCCACCCATTCGAGATGTTCTTTTAAAAGTGAGAGGGAGTTGCTATCGATGTTACCCAATAAATTCTGTAGGTGCTGTGTCAGCAGTTCTTCTTTGTAGTCATGCGTCATGTATCGATTGTGTCTCGTTCCATAGTAACTTGAAGAATAAGGGCAGGCATCTGACAACATTTAACAAGAAGAATTCATCACAAACATCCGTTTTACCACAATGAATTTGGCAAGACGATGTTCGTGATTGTACGAAAATATTCACTGCCGCATCCTCTGATTAATTGGCTAATTTATTCAGCAAGGTGAAAACTGGTAGCATGAACACCTACTTTTGGAACGTGAAAACAGAGGGTAGCTCACTTTACAAGAATGAAATGCGTTTTACAAGAGAGAGTGTAGAGAGAGTGTAGATTGAGAGAGTAGATTGTGTAGATTGATCATTAAATTCGATTTAACTATTGCCTGTGTTTACATCCAACAATTCATAATCAAAACAGATGATGCTTACCCTGAAGAAATTAATTCGCGTCTGAAATATTCAGCAGAGTAAAATAAACACTTACTGATGCGCTGGAATAAATTCTTTGTTTTATGGGGCCTACCATGGTGTTGATTCGTGCGCTTGCCGTATTCTATCTTATAGCCAGTCCCTCAGTCTTTGCGGGCTCAGTCAATTTGAATTTAAGCAGCAGCAATGCAGCTCAATTAGAGGTGGGGTATTTATCCAACGGAAATTCTGAGATTCAATCTGGTTTTCTATACAACGACCAGGGAAGTGTATTGATCGATACGGGCCTCATTGTAAGTGGCGGGGGGGGAGATCAGGGAGCATCAGGTCCGACCGGTGGTGGTGGAGTAAAAGCCATTGCCGCAAAAATAAAAAAAGTTGGAGCAACCACTACTACGACAAATATTGCTGCCGGTATAGCGATTGGCGGACAGGGATCTTTTCCACTGCCTGCAGCACCTTCAGTAGCATTGGGGGCCGAATATTATACAGCTCTAAGAATTACAACTTTTGGAGACGCTGATCGATTTACCCAATTTGGATTTCGTGTAGAAATCGGGCCTCCCCATGCGAAATTCTTTGTTGGCTATCGCGAATTAGATTTCGAAATAACAAATACAGGGAGTGTTTCAATCGATAAGGGTGGCTATACGGGTATTCTGCTTTCTTTTTAATTGAATTGGTTCACTGTGCGGATGCTCAATCGCTTAAATTAAAGTGGGCTCAATTTTCGCGAAAATTTGCTCAGCCAGATCAGGCGTAAAGCAATCCATTTCAATGTCGATCGGTGTACTTCTTAACCAGGTGAGTTGGCGTTTTGCAAGCTGGCGGGTTGCGGCGATACCTTTTTCAACTAGCTCATCAAGCGTAATTTCTCCCTCCAAATATTCCCAAGCCTGACGGTATCCTACGCAACGCATGGAAGGCATATCCACTTGTAGCGAATATTTTTTTCTGAGTGCGCTCAGTTCATCCAGTAGTCCAAGTGTCATCATGGTTTTGAACCTCGTGGCGATGCGAGCATGAAGATGCGTGCGATCACCTGGAATAAGGCCAATAGAAATTGTAAGATAAGGAAGTATTTCTTCATTCGACGTATTTTCTTCCGAAGGTAAAGGTTTTGCGCCGATAAGCGCAGACATGGGCTGTCCGGTAATGAGAAAAATTTCCATCGCACGCTGAATGCGTTGAGTATCATTCGGTGCGAGCCTTGTTGCTGTCTTCGCATCGACCAAAGCAAGTTTTTTGTGCAGAGATTGAATGCCGTATTGTGCTATTTCTGCATCGAGTGAGGCTCGTATCACCTGGTCTGCTTGCGGGAGCTTGTTCAAGCCTTCACGCAGTGCTTTGAAATAAAGCATGGTGCCACCAACCAGCAGCGGAATTTTGCCACGTGCAGTTATGTCCGACATCAAGTGCAATGCATCATAGCGGAAGGCGGCAGCGGAGTAAGTTTCGGTTGGATTGATGATGTCGATGAGATGGTGCGGTGCGCGTGCAAGGGTGGCAGCCTCAGGTTTTGCTGTGCCGATATTCATGTCGCGAAACACGAGCGCAGAATCAACGCTGATAAGTTCTACCGGCAAACGCTGGGCAAGTTCTACTGCCACGTTAGTTTTACCGCTGGCAGTAGGACCCATGAGAAAAATTGCCGGCGGTAAGCCCGTCATACCAATTTCCGATCACGCGTTTCTCTCATGGAAAATACAGCAAGCAGGCTGATTGCAGCCGCGGCGGAAACGTAGCCACCAACCCAAGATAGTCCTCCAAATAAAACGAGTTGCTGTGCCAGATAAGGCGCCAACGAAGCGCCCAGAATACCCCCAATATTGTAGGCGGTACCGGCACCCGTATAACGCACAGAAGTGGGGAAGAGCTCAGGCAAGAGTGCGCCCATAGGCGCAAAAGTTGCACCCATTAAAAATAGTTCGATGGAGAGAAAAGTGGTGATTTGCCATGCTGAGCCACTGCTTAACATCGGCGCTAAAAGGAATCCGGACAGAAATGCAGCAATGCCTGCAACTAGCAATACCGGACGGCGTCCAAAACGGTCACCTGACCAAGCGGAGAGGGGTGTGGCGGCTGCCATGAAAATGACAGAGATGCATAACATACCAAGGAATTGAGGGCGCGGAATTTTGAGTGTGCTGACACCGTAGCTCAGTGAAAATACCGTTGAAATGTAGAACAGCGCATAACACACGACCATCGCCAAAGCGCCTTGTAGCAGAGGTACGGGATACCGAGAAAGTAGTAATGCCAAGGGTAACTTAACTGGTTGCTGGGATTTTATGGCCTGCGTAAATATGGGTGTCTCGGTGAGTTTGAGTCGTACATATAATCCCACTATCACTAATGCTGCACTTGCAAGAAAAGGGATGCGCCATCCCCAGGCGCGAAATTGTCCTTCCTCAAGGAAATAAGACAACAACAGGAAGCTGCTAACGGCGCAAAAGAAACCAATCGGTGGCCCTAGCTGCGGAAACATGCCGAACCAACCGCGCTTCCCTTGAGGTGCATATTCGGCAGCCAACAATGCGGCACCTCCCCATTCGCCACCTAAACCTATTCCTTGTCCGAAACGAAGCAGACAGAGCAGGGCAGGGGCAACCCAACCGATGAGTTCAAAACTCGGCAGCACGCCGATCAGCGTGGTGGAAATACCCATTACCAACAATGACGCGACCAGTGTTGCTTTACGGCCTATCTTGTCGCCGAAATGTCCGAATAGCAATGCCCCTATTGGGCGAGCAAGGAATGCTATTCCGAAAGTGAGAAATGCATTCAACGCCTGCGCCGAAGGCGCGCTACCAGGAAAAAATAACGGACCAATCACCATTGCCACGGCGAGCCCATAAATGTAAAAATCATAGAACTCAATTGCAGTACCGATGAAACTTGCGAATGCAATTCTCGCAGTTGAAGGCTTTAAATTAGATTCATTAGTCATATTAAAAGCATGATTGCTTGATCAAGTATTTTGTAGTCAATTAAAGAAAAAAATTGCTGACAGTAATTTTACTCAAATTGAATCAAATTGTTCACTTGTTGAAATTGCATCAATGACATGTTGTGGAACTACCAGCAGTCCATCTGCATTGTTGATTGCCTGAATATTAATCACCGGTGTTGCTCCGCGCACACTTCCAAAGATGGTAGCAAAAGCCGAATCGGCTGCATCGCGCCCTGTGCAGATGCGCACAAACCCCATTGGAATGGCAACTCCGGAAGGATCAAAGATAAACCAGCGACCACTCAGATAAACTTCAACATAGGCATGAAAATCAGTCGGCCCCAAAATCGGATCAGCGCCGAAATCGATGCCGGTGACAAAGCGTGCAGGAATGTTGACCGCACGACACAAGGCAATCATCAAATGGGCGAAGTCGCGGCAAACGCCAACTTCTTCAATCAGCGTATCGACCGCGGTCGTGTTGCCTGTGGAAGAGTTGGAACGAAAGGTAACACGATTTAAGACCCAGTCACGGATGGCCTGCACTCGGCTGTAACCATGCTGCAGATGGCCAAACTCCTTTACCGCCAATTTATGCAAACGATCTGACTGGCAATAACGGCTTGGATAAATATACGGCAGCACTTGCCCTGGCAGACTGGCGACGGGCATTTCAAATATTTGATCCGGAGCTGACAAGAAGTGATCGAGATCCACAATGGCTGTGTAACTCACCTTCAATAATCCAGCAAAAGCCTTAAGTCGCAGATGGCGCGTATGCGTCTCCGGATCAGTAAAAATATTGCGCTTTAAATTTTGGCTGATCAAAAGTGTTTCGTTCACCACAGACTGAAGCCTGGTGTGCGCAACATGGAAACTGAAAATGAAATCACAGCCGGGTTGTTCGATTTCATAATTCAGTTCGATTGATAGTTTTAGTCTGATCACGGAGATTTTTAAATGAGTGAGTGTAAGCGAAAAGAAAAGTGTACTAGGAGGGGCGACTAGCAATTACCCGCATGGTACAGGCTTAATCAATTTGGATGACATTATTTAAACAAGTTGATAAAGCATGCTTGCTGAACGACAAATGCCCCTTTTTGGTGCATAAAATATTCACTAAAAATTTTCACTATATTGATTTAATTAGACTTTAAATTAGGCACGGTTAATGCTTATTATTTGACAATTTTATCGATTACATTTTATAGCCAAAGATGAAAACTGCTTATGACGAAATGTATGCCGCAGATGGCTCGGTGCGGGAGAGTTACAGGAGCTATGAAACCTGGTTGAAATCAACACCGGCAAATGTGATCGCGCGCAAGCGCGAAGAGGCAGATATTGCTTTCCATCGCGTAGGCATTACTTTTGCCGTGTATGGTGAGGATTCAGGAAAAGAGCGGCTGATTCCATTCGACATCGTTCCGCGCATTATTGCGGCGAAGGAATGGAAAATGTTGGCAGATGGCCTGCGACAACGTGTCAAGGCATTGAATGCTTTTTTACATGACATTTACCATGATCAGGAAATAATCAAGGCTGGTCGAATCCCCACTGCAATGATTCACGGAAATTCTCAATTTCGCAAAGAAATGATTGGCGTTGACGTGCCAGAGAATATCTATGCACATATTGCCGGAGTCGATCTGGTGCGGGCAGGTAAAGGTGAATACTACGTGCTGGAAGATAATTTGCGCACTCCTTCCGGCGTGTCGTACATGCTGGAAGACCGCAAGATGATGATGCGACTGTTTCCGGATTTGTTTGCACGTCAAGCCATCGCGCCCGTAGAGCATTATCCTGATTTGCTTTTAAACAATATGCGTTCAGTTGCTCCGCAGGGAGTGAATAATCCGAATGTGGTTTTGCTCACACCGGGTCAATACAACAGTGCCTATTTTGAACATGCATTTTTGGCTCAGCAGATGGGCATTGAATTGGTTGATGGCAATGATCTGTTTGTGCGGGACGAAACAGTTTTTATGCGCACTACCCAAGGCCCGCGTCGGGTTGATGTGATCTATCGCCGCATTGATGATGATTATCTCGATCCATTGGCTTTCCGCAAAGATTCCATGCTTGGCGTGCCCGGGCTATTCTCTGCCTATCGTGCAGGTAACGTCACCTTGGCAAATGCCGTTGGAACCGGCATTGCCGACGACAAGGCGATATACATGCACGTTCCCGAGATGATTCGATTTTATTGTGGAGAAGAACCCATCTTGTCCAATGTGCCCACCTGGGATTTGAGCAAACCGGAAGATTGCAAATATGTGCTGGCACACCTGGCAGAATTGGTCGTGAAGGAAGTGCATGGTTCCGGCGGTTACGGAATGCTGGTTGGTCCAACCGCTTCTTCGGACGAGATAAAGTTGTTCCGGCAAAAGATCATTGAAGCACCTGAAGGGTATATCGCACAGCCAACTTTGTCGCTTTCCACCTGTCCGACTTTTGTTGATAGCGGTGTTGCGCCCCGTCACATTGATTTGCGTCCCTACGTGCTTTCCGGAAAGGAGATAACCATGGTTCCCGGAGGGCTCACTCGCGTGGCATTAAAAGAAGGATCGCTGGTGGTGAATTCATCACAGGGCGGTGGTACCAAAGACACTTGGGTATTGGAAAACTGACATGCTTTCATCTACCGCAGATCACCTCTATTGGATGGCACGCAGCATTGAGCGTGCTGAAAACACAGCGCGTATGCTGGATATCACCTATCGCATGTCCATGCTCAAGCAGTCCATCGCAGAGCCGCATCAAGAATGGCGGGCCATGCTTTCGATCAGTGGGCTGCATGAGGATTTTGAAGCGCGTTACTCGGAACCGAATGCTTCCAACGTAATGCATTTCATGACACTGGATGCCGAAAATCCGGGCAGCATCTACAACAGTATTTTTGCTGCGCGCGAAAATGCCCGTGCTGTCAGAGGTTCTATTACTTCTGAAATGTGGGAGGTGCTCAATTCTACCTGGCTGGAAATGCACCGCATAAAGACAGTGGGAATTGCTGAAGACGGGGTCTCACGATTTTTTGAATGGGTGAAGGAGCAATCTCATCTTTCCCGGGGAATTACACACGGAACACTATTGAGAGATGACACTTTTCGATTTCTGCGTCTGGGTACATTTCTGGAGCGGGCAGATAACACAGCGCGTATACTGGATGTGAAATATCACATTCTGCTACCCAGCCCGAGTGAGGTAGGTGGCGCGGCAGATTATTACCAATGGAGTGCGGTATTGCGTTCGGTGTCTGCCTTTGAATCCTACCGCAAGGTGTTCCGCGATCAAATATCGCCCAAGCGGGTTGCAGATTTGCTTATACTCAGATCGGATATGCCGCGTTCGCTAAGAGCCTGCATGAACGAAGTAAACAGATTGCTGCAGGAAATCAATGGCCCACGATCAGGCGAATTATTGAGACGCAGCGGCTTATTGCATGCTGAATTGAAATACGGCACTATTGACGAGATGTTTGCCTTTGGTCTGCATGAATATCTTTCCGATTTCCTGGAACGAATTTATTCCTTGGGCGATTTGATCAATACAACTTATTTCTGGTCCACCGATGAATAGAGTATCCCCATGACATACTGTGTTGCGACCATGATAGATGCCGGAATTGTTTTTGCTTCCGACTCACGTACAAACGCCGGGATAGACAACGTCTCTACTTTTCGCAAGATGAAAGTCTTTGAACGATCCGGAGAGCGGGCACTCGTCATTGTCAACTCCGGAAATCTCGCTGTTACTCAAGCCACCATTAATTTGTTGGAACAGGCGATAAAGCGCAACGCCGAAAATAATTTGATGAACGCAAATTCCATGTATGACGTTGCAGAGTTGATTGGAATTGCATTGCGTGAGGTACGTCACCGGGATGGTCCCTTCCTCATGGAAAACAATGTTGACGGCAACGCCAATTTTATTGTCGGAGGTCAGATTGCGGACGAGGAACAACGTTTATTTCTGGTCTACTCCGAAGGAAATTTTATTGAAGCAACGGCCGAGACCCCTTATTTTCAAATCGGTGAAGTGAAATACGGCAAGCCGATTATCGACCGGGTAATCAATGCGGGTACGTGTATGGAAGATACGATCAAGTGTGTGTTGGTTTCATTCGACTCTACCATGCGCTCAAATCTCTCAGTCGGAATGCCTATCGATTTGGCCTGTTACAACCGCGGCTCGCTCCACCTGAAAAATATACATCGCTTTGATGAAAAAGACGTTTACATGCAACAGCTGAGGTCAAGTTGGGGAGAGGGTGTACGCCGGGCTTTTGCCCAGCTACCCAATTTCGTGTGGTAGCGAATCAATGCTTGTCGATGCATTGCAAGATTTCCCCAGAAAGGTAACAGATGACCATTCGTGTAGCACTCAATCACCAGACCAGCTATCGCTTCGACCGTGCAGTCAATCTCGGGCCGCATGAGATACGCCTTCGACCTGCCGCACATGCCCGTACGCCGATATTAAGCTACTCACTTAAGGTAAAACCCGAAGATTGTTTTCTTAACTGGCAGCAAGACCCGTTTGGTAATTGGGTGGCAAGGCTGGTATTTCCCGAGAAAGCGCGCGCGCTGAAGATCACAGTCGATCTTGTGGCTGATATGACGGTCATTAATCCCTTTGATTTTTTTATGGCCGATTTTGCCGAAAATTTTCCTTTCACCTATCCAGATGAATTAAAGCGTGAATTGAGTCCTTATCTTGAGAAAGATGAATTAACACCCTTATTACAGGATTGGATCAAACGTACCGAAAAGGAATTGCTTTCCAAAAAAATGCGCACCATAGACATGCTGGTGGGTATCAATCAACGCTTGAAGAATGATGTCGGTTACACGGTTCGAATGGAAGCTGGAGTACAAAAA
>CAIRAO010000363.1 GCA_903876625.1 uncultured Gallionellaceae bacterium
CCGGCAGCTAAAAAAGCTGTAGCAGCCAAGAAACCGGCAGCTAAAAAAGCTGTAGCAGCCAAGAAACCGGCAGCTAAAAAAGCTGTAGCAGCCAAGAAGCCGGCAGCTAAAAAAGCTGTAGCAGCCAAGAAACCGGCAGCTAAAAAAGCTGTAGCAGCCAAGAAACCGGCAGCTAAAAAAGCTGTAGCAGCCAAGAAGCCAGCAGCTAAAAAAGCTGTAGCAGCCAAAAAGCCAGCAGCTAAAAAGGCTGCCGCTAAAAAACCAGCAGCGGCGAAACCAGCTGTGGCAGCCCCGGTGACTTCATTGGCACCTTCAGCTCCTGCTCCGGTGCGCCCGGCTGCAACTTGGCCTTTTCCGACTCCAGGTATCAATAAGCCAAATTAATGTCGGAAGGCTGTGAGCGGCCCCTGGGTACAAAGCTGGGGGCTGATTCACGCTTGATTAAGTCGAGTTGGGGGTAGACTTTCGTGCTTGAATGGGCGGGCAGTTTTTTGCTCAAAATATTTGAACTTGTTCGCTTATCGCCGAAGTGTTGTTACCATAGAAATTTGCAAGGAAGTTAGTCGTAAATAGTGGCAATCTCCACTCGATTAGTTGAGCATGTACGAGTTTGAGTTTCGATGCGAAAATATCCAGAAATACGGAGGGGTTTGTTACCTTCTAATTTCAAGATATATCTTTTGCAGAGTTCGGTGTTTATTGGCATGCTTTAACTAGTATTTCAGATCCACGCAGTATAGTGTAATAGGTGCGGCACTGTTTTTATCATAAGCAATACCAGCCTCGACACCAATTCGTGCGATGTTCTCTGCAGATTCAGATTGCTTGTAGGCGAGGTGCATTGCGCCAAGCGCAAATTCGTGACCTGAACCGATAGCCCAAAATTGGGTATACTCGAACACTTCACGCATTGAATAGATTCCATATATACCGGTAGCATTGGCAATAAGAGCTGTAATTTGGCTGGACTCGTAGGGATCTTCTTCATCCTCCTTCGGATTTAAAAAACACTCTTCTTTTAATACGGGATGTAACTTTCTGAAAGTTTCAAAGATCGATGCTTTGCTAGTTAACTTTACATCAGCAGTTTTCGCTAGCAGGCTCGACAACACTAAATGGTGAGCTGCACTGCCGCAAACTCCGATGTAACTATCCCCAACATGTAAAATTTTGTCATGCGAGCCATCCTGACTGGCATGTAACCGGGTGTTACCAAATGTAGTCAACGTGTCGGCAGCGATTGAGACGATTCCATTTTTCTTAACGGCAACGATAGTAGTCATAGATATCCCTTATATATAGCGATACATTCTAGCATTGATGTGGATACTCACTTTAATACTCAATTCCATAAAACCAAATGAACAGTAACTACAATTAAGTAGAGGTAAAATTGCGTTAAAGTCAGGTTGAACGATTGCTAAGTAAGAATTTATCCTACGCAGGAATTAGTCATTGTCTGATTACTTTAAGGGTAACTTTTGGGCAAAATGCTATCGTCAAAACGTGTTTAAATGACTATGTGAAACAGAACAAATAATATGAATAACATTAAAAGCATAGAGACTTAAACATATTGCAAAGTGTATATTTCGGTTTGGGGTTTTGATTAATGCTTGGAAATGCCACAGAATTGAAGCATTGTGTCCGCAAAAAAGGGTTGCAATGAATTGCGACGAAGTAGCCAATTTAAGCAGTGCAGTCTAAATGGAGCCTGAGTTATGTTTGTGATTATTGGATACATAGTTGTGTGCGCCAGTGTTTTTGGTGGCTTTGCAATGGCTGGAGGACATTTGGCCGCGCTGCTTCAGCCGATTGAATTGTTGATGATCGGAGGAGCTGCTGGCGGTGCGTTCTTTGTAGGTAATACGATGCCCGCAGTCAAAGCTACATTTAAAGCCATTCCCAAATGCTTCAAAGGATCAAAGTACAGCAAAGACACATACATGGAGTTAATGGCATTGCTTTATGAGTTGCTTGGTAAAGTTCGTAAGGAAGGCCTGATGTCCATCGAAGGTGATGTCGAGAGACCTGAAGAAAGCCCGATTTTTGCCAAATATCCCAAAATATTGACAGATCATCACGTAGTAGAATTTATTACTGACTATCTGCGCATCATGGTTAGCGGTAACCTTAATGCAATGGAAATTGAAAACTTGATGGATGTGGAAATCGAAACACACCATCACGAAGCGATGCTTCCATCACATACGATCGCCAAACTGGGAGATGGTATGCCCGCTTTCGGTATCGTTGCAGCCGTGATGGGCGTTGTTCATACAATGGAATCGGTAGGTATTCCTCCTGCCGAATTAGGTATGCTGATTGCCCACGCTTTAGTGGGAACTTTTCTGGGAATATTGCTGGCGTATGGATTTGTCGGGCCGTTATCCGGACTACTGGAGCAAAAAGCTGAAGAGTCTACAAAAATGTTCCAAACTATCAAAGTAACCTTACTTGCCAATCTAAATGGTTACGCACCCGCTATGGCTGTTGAATTCGGGCGAAAAGCCTTGGTGTCGACAGATCGTCCTGGATTTACTGAACTGGAAGATCACGTCAAACAAAAACGCTAAGAGAATAAACAGGAAAAAAAAGTACTTAATCTCCAATTGATATCAAACCTGCAAGATTCTTACCTGCCACTCAACGCTAAAAAAATTTGGAATTAGATTATGGCGAATGAAGACAAACGACCGATCGTCATTAAACGCATAAAAAAGGTTTCAGCAGGTGCCCATGGTGGTGCCTGGAAAATTGCTTATGCGGACTTTGTCACAGCAATGATGGCATTCTTCTTATTGATGTGGCTGCTTGGCTCTACAGCAAGGGGAGACTTGAAAGGCATTTCTGAATATTTTAAAACACCTCTCAGAGTGGCACTGGCAGGAGGAAGCGGAAGTGGAGATAGTTCAAGCATAATTAAAGGGGGTGGAAATGACTTGACCAAGTCCAACGGTCAGGTAAAAAACGGTGATGTGCCGACTGAAAAAAAGATGATTACCATAAAAGCTGCGACAGATGAACTACTAAAGCTGGAAAAAAGTAAGGAGTTGGAAAAGTTAAAGGAATTGAAAAGGAGCATTGAAAACGCGATCAACAGCAATGCCAAACTAAATCAGTTCAAGAGCCAGATTCTGCTTGATATAACAAGCGAAGGATTGCGCATTCAAATCGTGGACGAAAAAAATAGGCCCATGTTCAAAATAGGAAGTGCAGTGCTTGAACCGTACACAAAAGAAATCCTGCAAGAAATTGGCAAGACAATGAACCAAATGCCCAATAAAGTCAGTCTAAGCGGACACACAGATGCAAAGCCATATGCGGCCGATAGAAAAGGATTTAGCAACTGGGATCTTTCAGCAGATCGAGCTAATGCTTCACGTCGGGAATTGATAACGGGCGGTATGGACGAAGCAAAAGTGGTTAGAGTGGTAGGGCTTTCATCAGCAGTTTTGTTTGACAAGAGCGACCCGTTCAATCCGGTCAATCGGCGGATTAGTATTATTGTACTCAATAAGAAAGCCGAAGAAGCCGCGCAGCAGGACGGAGGAACGATCGAGGTAGACGCTGAAAAAGATGAAGCAACCAAGATTCTGGGAGGTAACGCCGCAAACCCGGCAAACGCAGCAGCACCGCCAAGCGCCGCACAATAAAATAAGAAAGTTACGTATAGCAAAATCAGGCAAAATTGCCGACCAAGAATATCTACTCTCTACAATTTAGGACCTATAAATAGAACAAGTAAAAGGTCATCTTTCATCAAATTTATCTGATTCAAGCGCTATCCTTATTGAATAAATTAAAGAAATCTAAATGTTAGCCGCTATTAAGTACTAAGAGCAGAGGACTTAATGCGAAAAAGCGCGGGAGAAGTACGTAAATGAAAACTTGGTGGCATGGATTAGCACTGCGAAATAAATTGCAGATACCCACCCAACTGGCTTTGTTGGTGGTGCTAACCCTTGCACAAATGTGGATCACAAAACAATTTGAAATAAAGATGACTCAAAGCTCAGCACAAAATGCACGCAGCAATGCAATGCAATCATTTCTTGCGCTAAACGCCATGATGTTGAATGGCAGCATTAGCCAAGCTGACACACGCGCCACTTTCTTGAAGAAAATGGGCGGCCAAGACAATGTAACAGAATTTCATTTGGTGCGCGGTAAGCCAGTATCAGACGCATTCGGACCCGGCTTGCCTGAAGAAAATGCCGCAGATGAAATAGACCGAACAGCATTAAGCAGCAATTCAGTTCAAACAATAAGTCGAGGGGGCGACAAACCAAGTGTCAGAGTGGTTGTCCCTTTGGCTACTGAGCAAAGTTTTCATGGCACAAATTGCATGCAATGCCATCTCGTTTCAGAAGGAACGGTGATTGGCGCGATAAGTCTGACTGTCAACCTGGAAGAAGAATATAAAGAGCTTAATAGATTAAATTTACTATTGTGGTGCGGCCAATTTGGACTACAAATATTATTATTTTTCCTGATTGGCGCGTTGATACGAAGTGTAACAAAGCCTGCGCACAATTTAGAGCAAACCATACTATTGATAAAAGCAAGTGGAGATTTGTCCAAACGGGCTCTTGTTACCAGCAATGATGAGATCGGGCGGATGGCCGGAGCATTCAACTCACTGCTGGATAACTTTCATCAGATCGTTCGCGAAGTGCACGAACATGCTGACGAGGTAAGTAGTTCAGCAAAATTGCTTTCTTCAAGTTCGCAGCAGGTGGCAGATAATTCCCGGCAACAGAGAGATGCAGCAGCAAAAACCACAAATGCAGTAGAAGAAATGCGAAACAATATCGTTACGGTTTCTGAGGCAACAAATCAAGTTGCTCAGCTATCGCAAGAAAGTTTGTCGCGGGCAAATAACGGACAGCAAAACTTACAACAGATGATTGGTGAAATTAAAAGAGTAGAAACAGCGGTCAAACAAATGGCCCATTCTGTAGAAGATTTTGTAAGTAGTTCGCAAAGTATTACCAATATGACACAACAAGTGAGAGATATAGCAGAACAAACAAATCTGCTGGCGCTGAATGCGGCGATCGAAGCAGCGCGTGCAGGCGATCAGGGACGGGGCTTCGCAGTTGTGGCAGATGAAGTAAGAAAATTAGCCGAGAAATCAGCAAAATCAGCAACTCAAATTGACGAGGTCACCAAAACTCTGGGTGAACAAAGTAAGCAAGTTGAAAAGAGTGTGCAAAGCGGGTTGCAATCTTTGCAAACCAGTCAAGAACACATTCAAAGCGTGGCGGCCGTATTGGCAGAGTCAAATGAGTCTGTAACGGTAGTCAATTCGGGTGTGGATAACATTACATCATCAGTGGCCGCACAAACTCGATCAACTCTGGAAATAGCGAGCAATGTCGAAAATATAGCCGGTATGGCCGAAGGAAATAATTCAGCCGTGCTCAGGACTGTACAAGCAGTTCATGAAATGGAGCGACGCGCAGTTGCACTAAAAGAAAGCGTAGGACGATTCAAGTTATAGGGAATGAAATTAACGTGAAACCATAGTCACTTTAGTACGCTTAAAAAAGGAAAAATGAACCGCGATTATGTAATTAAACGGAAATACGCTGATATTCGACGAATTAGAATTTGTAAATTTTGTTAAAAAGCTGGAATGAGAGTGTTGTATTGATGCTAAGTGCAATCAACATAATTGAATCCTAGGAGGGAAACATGCTAAGTAATATGACAATCAAATCACGCCTGATTCTACTGGTGAGCGTAATCATGGCGATCAGTATCGCAATCTCAGTATCAGCCTACATCAGTTTTATGAAACTTGAAACAGCTACCGAAGACATAGCTGATCGACGTATTCATTTGATACGCACCATCAATCGAATCATGTTCAACCTAGCCGATAATCGCACACAGGTAATATCTTCAATACAACATGATCCAGCTGGTAACGTGGCAAAATTGCTTGATCATCCTGTGTCGAAACACTTGGATGCAATCGATGCAAACGTCGTCAAAAACGGCGAGTACTTTGCTGACTTGACCAAAAATACACACAGCGAAACAGGAAAACAACTCCTTAAGGAGTTTATAGAGTTGCGCACTGCATACAACGAACAAGGGATTAATCCAGCGGTGCAGGCTATCAAGTCTGGGAAATATGAAGAAGCCGAGCGCTTGCTATTGACGCAAGTTATTCCTAAGGTTGATAAACTATTGGAACACGGTCGTGCCATTGCTCAACACGAAGACGAGGCCGCTAAAAAAGCCATGCAAGATGCGATGGCAGCAGCCCAAACTTCAGAAATAATTCTGGTAGTAGGTTTGTTGATTTCGATCATAACTGGAGTGGGTTTAGGATATTCCATTATTTCCGGCATAACGCGCTCAACTGGAGATATGCGTGATGCGATGTCACGCACCGCAGCTGATAGCGATCTTACCCGTCATGTGACTGTGCATGGCACGGACGAAGTCGCCCAGTCCGCTCAAGTATATAACGCGCTGCTGGATAGTTTCCGCGCAGTTATAACCCACGTTCATGAGGGTGCCGATAAAGTAAACGAGACCGCGATTATGTTGTCGGCGGCTTCCAAGCAGATTACACATGGTTCTCAAGCTCAAAGCGAAGCAGCGGCATCAACCGCCGCGGCGGTGGAGGAAATGACCGTCAGTATTTCATCTGTTTCCGATAATACCAATGAAGTGCGCAGACTCTCCGAACAAAGCCTGGAAAAGACTCGTGAAGGGAATCGCAGTACCAGCGAAATGATCAAGGATGTAAGCCAAATCGAAGCAACAGTGAATCAAATAGCAAATTCAGTAAACGAATTTATCACCAGTGCGCGCACTATTGCCAGCATGACGCAACAAGTGAAAGACATCGCTGATCAAACCAACCTGCTAGCGCTTAACGCGGCGATTGAAGCTGCACGTGCCGGCGAACAGGGCAGGGGGTTTGCAGTGGTGGCAGACGAAGTGCGTAAACTTGCGGAAAAATCCGCAAAATCGGCAGGCGAAATTGATCGGATCACTCAATCGCTGGAACTGCAATCAACTACGGTAGAAAAATCTGTTCAGGACGGTTTGCTTTCGTTGCAATCGACTCAGAAACATGTGGATGAAGTTTCAGCCATGTTGTCTGAAGCGGGCGGGGCTGTGGAGAAATCCAGCGCAGGTGTAAATGATATTGCCTCCTCAGTTTCGGAACAATCACTGGCTAGCAACGAAATTGCGCGCCATGTGGAAAGTATCGCACAGATGGCTGAAGAAAATCACGCGGCAATATCACAATCAGAGCAGGGTATTATGAATTTAACGGAGTTGGCTCACGATTTACAAAACTCGGTGATTAAATTCAGGGTGTAAATACCTTAAAAGGAGGGGCACGATGTCCGAATTATTAAAGAATATAGATGCGCGCACGAAACTTGCGGGGAACAACAAGTTGGAGATATTGATGTTCACGCTGGGATTGGATAACCGCAGCGGGCGGCGAGAAACATACGGCATCAACGTCTTCAAAGTACGTGAAGTCATGCGCGTACCCGAGATCACCCAATCACCCGATATGCCCAATGCCGTTGAAGGCATGGTCAGCCTGCGCGGTGCACTCGTACCCGTGATCGATCTGGCCAAATACGTC
>CAIRAO010000364.1 GCA_903876625.1 uncultured Gallionellaceae bacterium
ACCCAAAAACTAATATTGCAGGTATACACAACTGAGCTATTGTCACGGATGAAGGTGATGACAGAGCAGGTTGGTGTCGTTTGCTTTTCGAAGGAATTGAATAACATGTTGATGTGGTCACACTACACAAATAATCACACGGGTCTGTGCTTGACCTATGAAATACCAAACGAATTTATTCTTAACAATGCTCCCCCTCTACTCGGATGGAGCGAAGTAAAGTATAGAAATGATGAAATCAAGAATTTTTTTCTCACCTTAAATCTGAACAACAGTGACGATGATTATAAGAATTTCATTGAGCCTTTAGTTTTAACCATTCTTACTACGAAATCAGAAGACTGGGGCTACGAGCAAGAATTCAGAATAGTTAAATCACAGCCGGGAAAATTTGATGTAGATAGAAACTGGCTGAAACAAATTTGTTTTGGTCTGGCAACTACTGACGAACACTGTGAACTGATTAAAAAGTTGATTTCAAATCACGGTTACCGAGACATCCATTTTGCCAAGATGATCAGAACTAATAGTCACGATTTTGGGTTCGAGGCACTAGACATATAAAAACATTCCTATTATCCCGTTCTTTCTAATGTGCCGCTGCTCGTGACATAACAAGCAAAACAATTACCTCACCTAATGCGCCAAACCCAACCGGGTAATGTTTCGAGTCGCATTTTTCGCTCAGATGTCATTTTGCTTTCCTTAGCGCGCTGAACAGCAACCCACTGTCCAAGGCGGAACCCATCTACCATAGTGTGGGATTGAGGGACTCTGCAATGCCCCTCCTGATCTGTGAATATTTTGAGATTGCGATACCCGTCTTCCCAAGCATCCGAAAGTGTATTCCAACTCCATCCCGGCAAAGATTCAAGTCGTGCTTTTCGTTCAGGAAGCATTGTATTTTTGAGGCTTCGCTGATTTGATACCCAACTGCCCAATAAAAATCCATCTTCAGTCTTGTAGCTCCCAATAATTTTGCTATGCCCCTCCCTCTCAATAAATTCAGTTAATAATTGAAACCATTCTTCCCAATTTTTTTTCTCACCTGCACTACGTTCCACCCAAACCCAGCGAGGTAAAGATTCAAGTCTTACTCTATATTCATTTAAAATTTTGTTTCTTTTCCCTCGTTGAACACTCACCCATTGTCCAAGTTTGAAGCCATCTTCTGTTAAATATTTTGCTGCAATGCGACAGTGGGCTTCTTTCTCAGCATACTCTTTAAGATAACGAAATCCTTTTTCCCAAGCGTCTTCAATTGGATTCCAACTCCAACCAGACAGTGCTTCTAGCCGATTTTTATATTCCGAAATTATGTTTAATCTATTTCCACGTTGGCCACTCACCCATGTGCCTAGATTAAAACCTTCCGGTGTTACGTGATTTTGCAAGACATTACTATGGCCATATTTTTCGACAAATAACTTGAGAAAGCGGTATCCCTCTTCCCATTGCTCCGAAATAACATCCCAAGTCCATCCAGGTAAAGATTCGAGTCGTGCCACACGATCAGCTGGCATTGGTTCTTTCTTATTTCGACGAACTCGCTGGACGCTTACCCATTGCCCTAGCCGAAATCCATCTTCGGTTACATAATTATTTGTAAATTTGCAATGACCTTCTCGATCCGTGTATTGTTTGAGGTATCTGAATCCCTCCTCCCAAAGGTCTTCAATAGTATTCCAACTCCATCCTGGCAAAGCTTCTAATCGTGCCTTGCGATCAGGCAACAACTTGTCTTTAATCTTTCTCTGCTTAATGACCCAAGTACCAAGTGGATATCCATCAGCCGCCTTATAATTACTCTGAACTCTTGCAGAACCCACTTGCTTTAGAATTTCCTCTAGATGACGAAACCCTTCATTCCATCTTTCCTCGCGAGCATCCCAAACCCAGTTTGGCAAAGCTTCCAGTAGTGCTCTTCGCTCAGGTTGCAGGTTGTCCTTCTTTATTCGTTGATCGATTACCCAACCACCTAGCCTAAAGCCATCATCTGATTTGTAATCAGCTGGGACTTTGGCATGTCCTTCACGCTTCACAAATGATTCCAACATCCCAAACCAAAAATTCCAAGATGCCGTAACTTGCTCAACCAAATAAGTTCGCAGTGCGCTACCAAAACTCGCATCCACGGTAGCTGGCAAATCAATGCTGATTTTGTTGAGGTCGCTTGCATTGAAAGCTGAACCCGACTTTCTCCCCATCTCAGTTCTAATCTCATCCAGTTCACAAGCCAGTACATCGTCATGCGCCTTCAACGCATTCAGCACATCCCAAATAGGTTTGAAATTGCTGGCCTCAATCGTGTCTTCAGCATTTTTCCCGGCAGCAATAAACACCGGCAATACGATCGTGCCGACCTTCTTGTCCGGGCTCAGGCGAATGGCGCGACCCACGGCCTGAATGATGTCCACCTGGCTGCTGCGCGGGTCGATAAACGCCACGCCATCAAGGGAGGGCACGTCCACGCCTTCGGACAAACAGCGCGCATTGCTCAGCACGCCTCTTTCGTCTGCGCCCAGCGCTTTGAGTTGATCGAGTTTGATCTTGCGTTTGTTGGCGCTCATGTTGCCGGAGACGAAGTCGGTACGCAGGGTTCCACTGGGGCGATGTTCGTCGCTGATCCATTGCATGGTGTTTTGCATATCGGTGGTGAAGGCTTCGGCGCGGTTGACGCGGCTGTGGAAGCTGATGATGCGTTTGAGGTCGTAGTCTTTGATGGCTTTGAGCAGGCCGATCTGGGCGGCGAGCGATTCGCTGTCGGTTTCACGGGTTTGGCTTGGCGGATTTTTCTGATTATGTAAAGCGTCCTCACCCCAACCCTCTCCCAGAGGACGAGGGGGCGAAAGGCTGACCAGTTCGCGATTTTCTATCCACTGCGCGATGGTGGGGTCGTCCACGCCGATGATAACGACGCGGTAATCGGTGAGCAGTTTGCGCTCTATCGCTTTGCCAAACGGCAGAGCATACAGCACTTCGCCAAACAGGGCGGCGTTGTCCATGCCGACGACTTCGACACCGCGATCTTCGGCGGCTTTATGCACGGTGCTGGAATAGGTGCGCGGGGTGGCGGTGGCGAATAGCCGCTTGCTGCTGCGTATCTGCGCGTTGTCGAGGACAGTGGTGAAATCGCTGCCGACCTTGCCCGCGCAACGGTGGGCTTCGTCTGCGATAGCAAGATCGAATGCGGGAATACTTGGATCGGTTTGGGCTGCGGCGACAACCAGTGAGGATTGGTAGGTGGAGAAAACCACGCGGTTGCCTGCGCCGCCAAGAAAACGTTTTACTTCGTCGGCATCCGAGGTGACGGGAAAGGCTAAATCCCCAACGCTGTGGATGGCTTCGTCGTTGCCTTTGGTGCCTACGGTTTGATCCGAGCAGACGCACAGCACTTCAAATGGGGTGGCGGCGGCGAATGTCCATTCGCGCAGGGTTTGCGTCAACAAGCCGAGTGAGGGCAACAATACCAAGGTGCGAGTGGCGCCGAGAGCCTCTTTGATCCACAGCGTGGTGTAAGTCTTGCCAGTGCCGCAAGCCATGATGAGTTGACCTCGGTCGGCGGTTTGCAGCCCATGTACGACGGCAGATCGGGCATCGTTCTGGTGGTCTTTGGGTGCGGGTGGTGCTTTGCGTTTTGCTTGCGGCAGTGCGGCGAGATTCGCTGGATAGTCCAGCGCAGACTTCTCAAAATCCGACAGCAGAAAACGCACAACCGGTTTTTCTTGTGCGTCGCAAACTTGCCTGGCATTCGCGCCGATGCGGTCGGTGGTGGCGATCAGCAGGCGATGCTTGATGCTTGGCCGATTCGATTCGCTGAGGAATTTATCGACATCGTGTTTGGTGATGTCGTAGTCGGGTGAATAGCACTTGGCTTGCACCGCCCAGTGATCGCCGTTCTTGTGCTGAAACACCAGATCAATGCCGCAATCCGCACCCCAGCGTCCCGGCCATTCATCCCACAACCACACTTGACCAACTTGCGTTGCCCATTCAGGATCGGTTTTGAGGAACCATTTGACGAAGTGTTCGAACTGTTTGCCGCGCTTAAGCGGGTCGGGGTCTAGACTGCTATAGAATTCAGAGAACTGACCAAGCATTTGATAATAGATTATTTGAGTTCAAGTGTGGAATGTAGAACTGCGACAACCTAGTGTCAATTGAAGAATATCCATAAGAGGAATTGGTGCCGAAACTGGTGCCGAAACTGAGAATCGAACTCAGGACTGAGCGTTACGAGTGCCCTGTTTTACCACTAGAACTATTTCGGCGTACTTTTGAGTAGGTAAATTATATCAGCAGAATGAAATTCAAAAATGAAACTGGCGTCTTACCTCCGCTGAGTTTAATCGAATTTCTTGTTTTCTTTCTTATTGTTAACCAGAACAAATTGCCTGAAGGCCTAACCAAACTATGCGTTTGTTGTATCTCGCTGTTGTGATTAAGGCATTTATCCTCTAATAAATAAACAATAAGGTTGCAAATTCCCGGCGTCCTTTCTATAATGCGCGACTTTTAACGCAAGCCGAATTCTCAAGGAGTCACCATGGCAAATAGCGCACAAGCCAGAAAGCGTGCAAGACAATCAGTAAAACAACGCGAACACAACACAAGCTTGCGTTCCGAATTGCGCACCGCAATCAAGAAAGTTGCCAAAGCAATTGAGGCTGGAGACAAGGCGGCCGCTAAGGCCGTGTTCAGCGAAGCCACTAGCGTGGTTGATTCTATCGCCGACAAGAAAATAGTTCATAAGAATAAAGCGGCCCGTCATAAAAGCCGCTTGTCTGCTGCGATCAAGGCGATGGCCTGATTTATTGCAGACGAATAAGACTGCGACGACAAGGCCGACGAAGCAGTCGGCCTTTTTCGTTTATGGTTTGAATATTTCAGAGATGTAACAAGACCGGAGAATACGCCATGTCACATTTGATGAACACCTATAATCGCCAACCCGTTACCTTTACTCACGGTGAAGGCGTTTGGCTTTGGGACATCAACGGCAAGCGTTATCTGGACGCGCTCTCGGGAATTGCAGTCAACACGCTGGGACATGCGCACCCGAAATTGACCAGTGCGCTATCTGCACAGATCGGCAAACTGATACACGTATCCAACGTCTACCGGATTGCGGAACAGGAACAGATCGCCGACAAATTGTGCGAACTTTCCAACATGCAGGAAGTATTTCTGTGCAATTCAGGCTGCGAAGCCAATGAGGCCGCGATCAAGATTGCGCGAATGTACGGCAATCAGCGCGGCATAGACACGCCCACGATCATCGTCATGGAAAAGGCT
>CAIRAO010000365.1 GCA_903876625.1 uncultured Gallionellaceae bacterium
CAGTTTAATCTCTAGAATTCCTATGATTAATAGCAATGAACAAACATCGGCCTTCAACCAGCTGGAAAAGATTTATAGCGACCACAATGCCGGGCCGGAAATCTACCACGCATCCAAATTCTGGGAAAAGCTTAACAAACTAAATGTTGAGTGGCTTAAATCAGACGGCCTTGATAATTTTAAACGCACAGTCAATAACAATTACTTTAATTGGATGGTGAATACGAAATCGGATTATTTTCGTAATGTTGCCCGCCCTTTTTTTGCAATTGTAAAACGGCATCCTGCCAAGCTGCTTTCGCTTATTTCAACCAATATCAGTGAAATGAGCCATCGAACATATGTTTCCACAAGTACGCATACATCATATTTGCAGAGAAAAATATACGCACTATATTTGTTATTCCTCTATGAGTATGTCAGGGAACGAGATGAGTTCGGGTTGTTCGACAAACTGGACGAGCCTAACGTGGGCAATCCAATTGTAATTGAAAAAAATGGTAAGCGAATTAGCCAAGATATTTCAAATTCCTATATGGAATATTCCTATATCCGGCATGCGTTAGGCAATGATTTCTCGAAGGTTAAAACGTTCGCAGAGATTGGCGGGGGTTATGGCAGACTAAGCTATTTGTTTCATTTGTTGCATCAGGACGAAGGTGTAAAGATCATCTTGATAGATTTACCACCTGCCTTGCTTGTGGCTCAGTGGTATTTGTGCCAAGTTTTTCCCGAGGCGAAGATTATGGGCTATCAAAATTTCTCTAATTTTTCAGAAATTGAGCAGGACTTCAAGTCGTCTTCAATATGTTTTTTTCTGCCACACCAACTAGAATTGCTTCCTGAAGGAACGATAGATTTGTTGATAAACATAAGCAGCTTGCAAGAAATGTCGCGTAAGCAAATAAATTACTACTATAAATTAATTGACGAGAAGGCGCGATACTTTTACACAAAACAATGGATGTTATGGGAAAATCCGGATGACAAGATTACTGTTCCGGCCGTGATCTACCCGACAAGCCCTGATTGGACACTCGTAAATGCCAGAATAAGTCCTGTCCATACAAAGTTCTTTGAAGCAATGTTTAAGGTGCGATAACAATGAAAGCAGTCATTCTTGCAGGTGGATTGGGAACCCGTATCAGCGAAGAAACGACACTCAAGCCAAAACCAATGGTTGAGATCGGTGGGAAACCTATTCTGTGGCACATCATGAAGACCTACTCATATCATGGCATAAATGAGTTCATCATCTGCTGTGGTTATAAGGGATATGTGATCAAGGAATATTTTGCGAACTATTTTTTGCATATGTCCGATGTAACCTTTGACATGCAGCAAAACAAAATGGAAGTGCACCACCAGAAGGCAGAGCCTTGGCGCGTCACGTTGGTCGATACAGGAGATAACAGCATGACCGGCGGTCGACTCAAGCGCGTTTCAAGCTATGTGAAAGACGAAGAAGCTTTTTGCTTCACCTATGGCGACGGTGTATCGGATATAGATATAACCGCGCTAGTACGCTTTCATCAGCAGCATGGTAAAAAAGCGACTGTCACGGCCGTACAACCGCCTGGACGTTATGGTGCACTTAAATTGGATGGAAAGTCAGTGCGCGGCTTTATTGAAAAGCCGCAGGGAGATGG
>CAIRAO010000366.1 GCA_903876625.1 uncultured Gallionellaceae bacterium
ACTCTGCATCTGAGGGTCGAAGAATCTCAGGCCATTACGGCCTGCTCTCTTGGCCTGATACAACGCAATATCCGCCTGTTTGAAAATCTCATCAGGTTCTTGTCGAAACTCATTGAAAAGTGAAATACCGATGCTAGGCGTATTCAGGAAATTATGAATTCCAAGTTGATATGGATTGTTGAGTTTAGCGAGAATAATCTCGCCTATCGCTTTCGTTCTTGCAGAAGCTTCCAAAATATTCTTGCTCAGGTCTTCCAGCATCACCACAAACTCATCACCTCCAATGCGAGACACTGTGTCCACCGTACGTATACAAGTTTTCAGGCGTTGTGCAACTTGTTGCAGCAATATGTCGCCTATCGGATGACCGAGCGTGTCGTTGATGGTTTTGAAATTATCCAGATCAATGAACAGTATTGCCCCATAGTTTTGAGTGCGTTCGCTGGCTATCAGTGCTTGACGCAGACGATCCAGAAGCAATCTACGATTGGGCAGTTGCGTCAGCGAGTCATAGAACGCCAGATTCTCGATTGCATTTTCTGCGGCCTTACGCTCTGAAATGTCATTCTGAGTGCATACATAATGAGTGACTTTCCCATAATTATCTTTAATAGAACTGATGGTCATCAATTTGGGGTAAACCTCCCCATTTTTTCGCCTGTCCCAGATTTCACCCTGCCAAGTACCATTGCTTTTGATACTTTTCCACATTGCGGCATAAAAATCCGCATCATGCCGACCTGATTTGAGAATCCGGGGAGTCTTGCCGACAAGCTCATTCGTAGCATAACCAGATTGTTCGCAAAAAGCGTGATTAACTTTAATGATCTGGCTTCTGGCATCGGTGACCATGATTCCAACTTGCGTTTCAAAAGCGGCAGCAGATATGCGCAGCTCCTGTTCCGCGATCACTTGTTCCGTAATATCGAAACCGAAAAATATTAAGCGTTCAACCAAACCATTTGCATCGTAAACATTCGCAGAACTCCAAGAAAGAACTTTCCTGTCACCACTAAGTGTTCGGAGGCCTGTTCTGAAAGCGTGTAATTCACCATTTTCAAAAAGTTGCTGACGAAAGGTCTCATTCGACGTTGAACTCTCAACCGGAACAAGCAGGTCAAACCAATTTCGATCAGACATTTCCTCCACAGAAAACCCGGCGATCGACGTTATTGCCTCATTGATGAAAACAATTTCACCGTTCTGGTTAAACTCAATGACCAGACCTGCAATTCGTTTGATAAGATGCCGATATCGCGCCTCTGATTTGGTCAGTGCCGATTGAGCGCCTTCCAGCAGCAGCGGTCCCTCAAAAGTCAATACTGCATCTACGCCATCCAACGCCATATTGGAAATGGCTTTCTTGATCGCAACAAGCCCCCTATGAATGCCATCAATTGTAGAGATATCCAGGGTTAGTTGTGTCGAATGATTAGCCATGATCTTTTGCGGAAAAACCGAGGATCTCTAACATAAGTTTGGTATCGCTCAAATTGCCAATAATCTGGAGTTCTGGTAAGGGTGAAACCCTCACAGCCATTGGGGTAACAATGACTCCTTCTTTCCATGCCCGTTCCGGTGAAAGTAAAACATCCACGATATCGATCCGGTAGTCTTCTCCGTAGCAATCACGGCAGATAGCCTTGAGATTGCGCAGGGCAAGAACTGAATTGGGCGCTTCTCCTGCTACATACAGACGAAAGGTGCAAGTGGCTGTACTTGTCTCATTGTCTTGACTCTGCGTACTTAATAGTGAAGGCATGATTGAATATTTGCTGAAGTTGGAGTAACAGAATGTCGCGGCTTAATTGTCATCTCCACTACGCATGTCCCACAGTGTATCGCGGGACAGATCGATCTGTTTGATACGACCAGCTTCTGTCACCAACAGCATTTCCAACTCTGTCCGCTTTAGCTCCATTTCACGCTGCAAGGCTTCGATACGTGCATTCACTTCGGCCTGAGCGAGTTCGATTTCCCGACGCTTGTGTTCGAAATTTTTCTGCAAAAGTTCCTCGGTGGCTTTTTCTGCCGCCTCTTTTTGCCAGCGGGCAGTACCCATCAGCACTTCGCCGTCTGAGTGATAGACGTCAGCCAGCGTAATGCCAGCCGAATTCAAAACCAATTCACGCACCTGATTTGAATGTTCTGTACCGCGCGATTTGATGATGGTCAACGCCCGATTTCTCTCTCCGCCACGTACCGCGTAACTGGTATGAATCCATGTATCTGCCACGGTGGATACTTGGGTGATGGAACCTTCGTTCAAAGCATCGTTACCGTTCAGCAGGCTGCTGCATACCAGCGTAATACCGGCCGATTTGGTCAGTGCCAAAAGTTGTTCGGGCATGCGGCGGCGACTGGCATCGATATCGTTGTGGATAATTGCGGACAGCGGGTCAATCACAAAACAGCGCGGCTGATGGGCGTCAATCAGGTTGAGCAGGATTCCGATTTGCTCTTCAGCTCCGGTGAGACTACTTCGAATCGATTTGATATGGAGCAAACCGCTGGTGACATAGGGACCCAGATCAATGCCGACAGATCGCAGGTTGCGCACAATTTCATTGGCGGGTTCGTCGTACCCCACAAAAAGGCAACGCTCGCCACGTTTACAGGCAGCAAGAATAAAGCTTCCGCACAAGGTTGTTTTTGCGGTACCGGGTGCACCACTGAGCAAAACTGCACCACCACGGTAATAACCGCCACCCAGCATGCTATCCAATCGTTCAATTCCAGAGGAGATACGCTCGGTACTGGCGGTTTCATGAGGTGGCGATAACGGAAAAGAGATCACCTCTGCGCCACTTTCACCATGCACCAAGGCCACCTCTCCGGCATAAAAGCCTGAGCCCCTATATTTGACAATTCGTAGGGTTCGACTGGCTACCCGATTGCTAACTTCATGGCGCAAAAAAATCACGCAGTCGACCATGTACTGCATGAAGTCCTGATAATCGAGATTGGACTGGTCGGAATCGTTATTCTTACAAGTAATTATTCCTGTCAGACCTGTCGATACCAGCCACTCGTTCAGACGAAATAACTCTTGGCGTTCAGCCAGTGGATTATCGAGCAACGACAAGAGCACGTCGATGGAGTCAAACACGATACGCTTGGCACCGGTTTGATCTGCCTTGGCTTTCAGCGATGCAAGCAGGCTGGAAAGATCGAATTGGCCTGCGCAAACGACATCGGGGCGCGGCTTGGCATCAAGGAAAAATAATTTGGCTTTTTCCAATTCGGGCAAGTTCCAACCAAAAGTGGCCGCATTAGCAACGATGCGAGCAGAATCTTCTTCAAAGGCAACAAAGATTCCAGGCTCACCGTTCAGTGCGCCCGTAACCAAGGCTTGTAAAGCAATCAGCGTTTTACCGCTACCTGGGCCACCAGCAAGCAAAGTGGCGCGACCACGAGGGATGCCTCCTCTAGTTATATCGTCGAGCCCTCGAATACCCGTCTGGGTTTTTGCAAGTTCGATGTAATGTGTTTTAGCTTTTGGCATAACGGTAAACCGGTTGATCAGACAATTAACTCAAATTACATGGCTGTTACGTGTAGGGAAAAATAAACCTCAATCAATACCTAATGCAAAATTAAATATGTTCACATTAGGCAATAATTTTTGGCAAAGCGGTAGCCCGGTTTACGCACGATTTTTATAATTCAGCATAGGACCTGTGTACTGTGTAGTAGCGTTTCAGAAAGTTACAGTCAAACAGATTGACGAAGTTATTTCTGATAGGGCTAAATTTTTCGGGACGAGGGAGTTAACAAAACGCCAGCACCTGCAGCTATTTGTGCCAGTTCAAGCAAGGAATCGACACCAGTCTTGCGGTGAATACTAGCGCGATGGTTTTCAACCGTTCGTATGTTGATATTCAGATAGATTGAGATGTCCTTATTATGTATCCCAGTAAGTGCAAGAGAAAGCACATCACGCTCACGTCGGGTAAGCATACTTAAAAGCAACTCAAATTGAAGTTTTGCGTGTTCCCTTTTCTTTTGTTCAGTAGTATCTGCTAGTGTGAGTTGTAATTCAGATTTCCCTTCTTCATTCATGACAAGTCGGCTAACTAAATGGACATAACATATTGTGCCGTCCATTTTGCGCATCTGCAGCTCGATGTTTTGTGATTCAAAACTGTTTATTGATCTCAAAAAAAAGTGATGCCAATGATTAATATTATCGGGCACAACAAATTCATCGAAGCGACGTTGGAGCAATTTATTGCGTTCTAGCCCAAACAATGCAGTACCCGTCAGGTTGATTTCGATAATCAGGCCTGATTGAGAACGCGTTATGTAACTGACAGATGCAAATTCGTAGAGGTTATAAAAACGGTCACGTGATGCCTCGAGAGCATTTTGGCTTTTGCGCAGAGATTCGTTTTGCATTTCCAGCTCTACCTGGTGTGTTCTAAGTTCATGTAAATTTTCTTCAAGGCTGGCATTAAGGTTGCTAATTTTATTCTCTGCCTCTTTGCGAAAGGTAATGTTCTCGGAGAATATAATGATTCCCCCTATCTCCCCTTTGTCTGTGCGCCAGGGTAAAACTTCCCATTTGACCCAATTAATCGTCCCGTCAGTCCGTACGAAACGCTCTTCGTCACTTCTAATTATCTCTCCTGCCAAGGCGCGCCTATGCACCTCCCTCCATTCATCTGGAGTTTCGGGATACACTTCGTAGTGTGAGACACCAATGATGTCTGAATTTGAAATGGGGTAATCCTTTATCCAGCGCCTACTTGCAGCCAAGCAACGCATTTCCAGGTCAAACATGGCGATCGAAGCAGGGGCGTTACTTAAAAACAAATCAAATACTTCTTCACCCTTGTAAAGAGTTTTCACATTTTGCTTAATTTTTGTTTGCTGTTTCAACATGATTTTATTTTGCCTGAAATGCGTTGAAAAAACTTTGTCTGAAATATAAAATCCCCTACCTGGAAGAATCGGGACACCATCATGCC
>CAIRAO010000367.1 GCA_903876625.1 uncultured Gallionellaceae bacterium
GCCAATTACTCTTGAAATAGATATATGCCAAATGGCCTATATACTTATCTATATCTGTCTATATCTTGTAATTTGCTAAATATGAATAAGACTGCATATTTTTGATGCCGCTTTTCTGAAATATAAATTGAAGATCTGGAAAAATATCAATATCTAAGAAATAGGCAAGGGTTTCAATAAAGGGCATTTATTCAAGCTTTGGGAAATGTCGATGCAATTCCTCTGAAATATTTCTGCTTTATTTTCAATTATTTTGCACATTCTTTCGCATCATTCTATTAAATTCGGTAACATTGAATCTGGTGTACCAGTTTTTGGTGCGATGTGAAGCAAAGGAGCGGTATGAAAATTCATGAATATCAAGGTAAAGAGATTTTGCGCGAGTTTGGCGTCCCGACCCCGCGTGGAGTTGCCTGTTTCAGTGTAGATGAGGCAGTAGCCGCAGCTCAAAAATTGGGCGGCAAGATCTGGGTGGTGAAGGCGCAAATACACGCTGGTGGTCGCGGCAAAGGTGGCGGAGTAAAAGTGGCTAAATCTCTGGATGAAGTGCGGCAGTATGCCGGGCAGATTCTGGGTATGCATCTCATTACGCATCAGACCGGCCCGGAAGGACAAATAGTACGCCGCCTGCTCATTGAAGAAGGGGCGAGCATTGCCAAAGAGTTTTATCTGGGCATGGTGGTTGATCGTGCATCTCAGCGCGTTGCTCTGTTGGCTTCGAGCGAAGGTGGAATGGAAATTGAAGAGGTAGCCAAACATTCTCCGGAAAAAATCCGCACTGTGCGTATTGATCCTCTTACCGGCATTACAGCAGCCGAGGCCGCAGACGTGGCACGTTCTATAGGTATTCCCGACGCGGCAAGCGCAGAGGCAGTAAAGGTGCTGCAAGGTCTGTATCGTGCTTTTGTCGAGAAAGATGCGATGCTGGCAGAAATCAATCCGTTGGTGCTCACTGCAGATAATCGAGTGATTGCGCTGGATGCTAAATTCAATTTTGATTCAAACGCACTTTACCGACGTCCTGAGATTGTGGCTTTACGCGATCTGGACGAGGAAGATCCGGCTGAGATCGAAGCATCAAAATTTGACCTGAGCTACATTCAGCTGGATGGCAATATCGGTTGCCTGGTAAACGGCGCGGGCTTGGCCATGGCAACGATGGACATCATCAAATTATATGGCGGTAGTCCGGCGAACTTCCTTGATGTCGGCGGTGGTGCAGACAAACAGAAAGTGACCGAGGCGTTCAAGTTAATGCTGAAGAATCCGCAATTGCGTGCGATTCTGGTGAATATCTTCGGCGGTATTATGAAGTGCGATGTGATCGCCGAGGGGGTGGTTGCCGCAGCGCGTGAGGTGCATTTAAAAGTGCCTCTTGTGGTACGGTTGGAAGGTACCAATGTCGAGCTTGGTAAAAAAATCCTGGCTGAGTCCGGCTTGCCTATTATCTCGGGTAATGACATGGCGGATGCGGCTCAAAAAGTTGTAGCGGCTGCGAAAGGTTAAAAGATCATGTCAATTCTGATTAATAAAAATACGAGAGTTATCACACAAGGCATGACCGGCAAAGTAGGTCAATTCCATACTTTTCATAGTAAGCAGTATGCCAACGGCGAAAACTGTTTTGTGGCTGGTGTGAATCCCAAAAAGGCTGGCGAAATTTTTGATGGCATACCTGTGTTTGCTTCAGTGCGTGACGCAAAACAGGCCACGGGTGCCACAGTATCGGTGATCTACGTGCCACCTTCCGGTGCTGCAGCAGCGATTGATGAAGCGGTAGAAGCCGAGTTAGATTTGGTGATCTGCATCACCGAGGGTATTCCTGTACATGACATGCTGAAAACTCGCTACAAAATGCAGGGTAAAAAAACGGTGTTGATCGGGCCGAATTGCCCTGGACTGATCACTCCGGATGAAATCAAGATCGGCATCATGCCCGGACACATTCACAAAAAAGGGCGCATCGGTGTGGTATCTCGTTCCGGGACGCTCACATACGAGGCAGTAGGACAACTTTCTGCGTTGGGATATGGTCAGTCTTCATGCGTGGGTATCGGTGGTGATCCAATCAATGGTCTGAAGCATATAGATGTGATGAGGTTGTTCAACGATGATCCTGAAACTGATGCAGTGGTAATGGTGGGTGAGATTGGCGGCAGTGATGAAGAAGAATGCGCACGCTGGGTTAAAACCAACATGAAAAAACCCATTGTTGGTTTTATCGCTGGCGTAACAGCACCACCCGGGAAGCGCATGGGTCATGCCGGGGCGATCATTTCCGGAGGTCAAGGCGGGGCGAATGAAAAGCTTGCTGTGATGGAGGAAAGCGGAATTCATATCACGCGCAATCCGGCAGAGATGGGGCGAACCATGCAGAAGGTATTGAAAGGGTGAAGGGGCTTCATTTCCCCCTTAACCCTTGAGTGCCCGGGGCGCATCCATTCTCCCTTCTCTATATATTTTGAAGGATGCCAATGCTGGAAATGATGTCTAGCCTGCAGTTTTGGATAGATGTATGCAAGATTATCGTAATCGATCTGCTCCTATCTGGTGACAATGCTGTAGTTATAGCATTGGCGTGTCGCAACTTGCCTGTTGGCCTGCGTAAAAAAGGAATCCTGTATGGTGTGATAGGCGCAATCGGGTTAAGAGTTGTTCTTACTTTTTTTGCGGTCAATGTATTGGCTTTGCCGTATCTGAAATTTGTCGGTGGCTGCCTGTTGTTTTGGATCGGAGTGAAATTAATTCTGCCTGACGAAGATGCTCACGGCGAGGTCGGTATCAAGGCCGAGAGCCATTTGTGGGGAGCAGTTAAAACGATCATTATTGCCGATCTGGTGATGAGTCTGGATAATGTAATAGGCGTAGCAGGGGCGGCTCACGGTAATGCAATGTTGTTGATATTTGGGTTGCTGGTCAGCATCCCATTGATCGCGTGGAGTAGTCAATTGGTGTTGAAATTGATAGACCGCTTTCCCTATGTCATCTTCGCCGGTGGTGCGTTGCTTGGCTATGTGGCGGGAGAGATGTTTGTCAGCGAAGCACTATTCAGATCGATTTTGGAACCCCATCTGGTATTGAATGAATTGATACCCATTGCGGCAGCTGTAGCAGTGATAGCGATTGCCAAATGGCTGGGAGGCAGCGAAGAAAGAACGAATCAGGTTATCGACTTGGTAGATGAGCAGGTGCACGTCACTCACCATGAAAAATTATAATTCGGGCGGTGTACAGTGAAGATACTGATTCCAGTGGATGGGTCTGACAATGCCATTCGTGCAGTTGAATATGTGATCCAATATTCGGCCAAGCTAAAAGACGTGCCGGAGATTTTTTTGCTCAACGTGCAATGGAAACTGGTCTTGGGCAATGTAAAGCTTTTTATAGACCAAACAACAGTCAATGATTATTATCGTGAACAAGGTGCGGTTGCATTGGCTTCATCAAGAGCAAAATTGGATTTGGCAAAATTTGCCTATCACTACCACATTAGTATAGGCGCCCCGGCTGAAGCGGTAGTGCGCTATTCGCTAGAGCAACAAATCGATCAAATTGTAATGAGTGCTCATGGTCAAGAGAGTCTGTCCTTTTACCTGTTGGGCTCAGTCGCCAGCAAGATTGTTCAAATGTCACAGATACCGGTTCTATTGGTAAAATAGGAATATATAGATATTCCAATAAATCAAATAGGTATGGCATAGCATTGAAAAATGTTTTAGAATTCGCCAACAACTTCAAGCAAATGACACAAATTTAGCTATGGCCAACATAAAAAAATTGATATTTTTGAAAGCTGACTGGTTTGTTGGCTTGCTCGTTGCACTCGTTTTCTTGTTCAGTGCAAACTCTGATTTAATGCAAAGCCTGGAGCGCAAAGCTTATGACTTGGGCGTTAGATCCTCCAATCGTACGCCGAGCGATAAGATCGCCATCATTGCGATCGATGATGAAAGTATTGCAAATCTCGGACGATGGCCTTGGCCACGCGAGGTTCAAGCCATGTTGCTGGATATATTGGCCAACGGGCATGCCAAAGTCATCGGACATACCGTCATGTTTTCAGAACCTCAAGCTGATTCGGGTCTGGAATATGTCAGCAAGATTGGTGCATTTCTAGCTACCTCATCTCTCAAACGAAGCAATCCCGCCGAATGGGACCAGTTGAATGCGATTCTGCAGGAGGCGATGTCGCATCTTGATAACGATAAGAAATTAGCTGAAAGCATGACTAAGGCAAACTCAGTATTGCTGGGGATGCTGTTTGAATTTGGTGAACCCCAAGGCAAACCGGATCATCCCTTGCCTGATTTCGTTATGAAGAACAGCCTGGTTAATGTAAAGGATGGAGGAACCGGTGCAAGTCCTATTCCGACAGATGCCTTGCAGGCTCCAATCGAGCTATTAGGAACCCAAGCCCTGGGTATAGGACATCTGAATGTTACGCCGGATGTCGACGGCGGTATTCGCACAGAACCGCTGGTGTTGAGTTTTTACGATCAGTTTTATCCTTCGTTGTCGCTGATGCTGGCAGCGAAAAGTTTGAATCTTGAACCAAAGGACATAAAAGTCACCTTGGGACAAAGTGTCAAGGTCGGTAATTTGAATATCACCACCGACGATTTGTTGCGCATGCACACTTTTTTCTACAACGATCATGATGGAAAGCCGGCATTTCAAATCGATTCGTTTTACGATGTCCTTACCGGCAAGATACCTCCCGAGAAATACCGTGACAAGATCGTGCTGATCGGCGCAACTGCTGCCGGTGTCGGCGCGTTGCAGGTGACACCCGTTTCTGCAGGCATGTCACCCGTAATGACGCTGGCCCATACCGTCTCCAGTATTCTCAAGCAGGATTTCTTTGTCGTGCCATCTTGGGCGATTTGGGCGGAAAGAGGGATTTTTCTGTTGGTCGCCCTATATCTGACTATATTGCTTCCGCGCTTAAGTGCGGGCATCGGTGCCGCTATCACAGGTTCCCTGTTTGTTGTATTGCTGGTCAGCCATTTTGTACTAATGACCACTCTGGCGCTCTGGTTGAAGTTGATGTTGCCAACCGTGCTTTTGCTTGTCGGACATTTGTTGTTAACGACTAAACGCTATTTGGTAACCGAAAAAGGCAAAATAAAATCTGATGCGGATTCGGCTGAAAGTAACCGCATGCTGGGCTTGGCTTTTCAAGGTCAAGGCCAACTCGACATGGCATTCGACAAGTTCCGCAAGGTGCCTATTGATGACAGCCTGATGGATGTACTCTATAACTTGGGGTTGGATTTTGAGCGCAAACGCCAGTTTAACAAGGCGGAGTCTGTATTCAAATATATGTCTGAATACAACTCCAAGTTCCGCGATCTGGAAAAACGCCAGAATCAGGCAAAATTAATGTCTGAAACAATCATGCTGGGCGGATCCTCAGGCAGGAGCAATGCCAGCACGATGTCGCTTGACCAGGCTGGCATAACCAAGCCTATGCTGGGTCGCTACGAAATTGAAAAAGAGCTTGGCAAAGGTGCGATGGGAGTCGTCTATCTGGGCAAGGATCCTAAGATCAGTCGCGTGGTCGCGATTAAAACGATGAATCTATCGCAGGAGTTTGACGCTGATGAGCTGGAAGATGTCAAGGCACGATTCTTTCGTGAAGCTGAAACAGCAGGTCGTTTGAATCATCCCAATATCGTTACGATGTACGATGCCGGTGAAGAGCATGATCTGGCCTATATCGCCATGGAGTTCCTTAAAGGCAAGGACTTGGTGCCGTATACCAAGCCGGATAATTTGCTGCCAACACCCAAAGTGCTAAGCATTGTTGGGCGAGTGGCAGATGCACTTGGCTATGCTCACACATTGAATGTGGTACATCGTGATATCAAGCCGGCCAATATTATGTACGACCTGGAAAGCGACACTGTCAAAGTGACCGACTTCGGTATCGCTCGAATTACAGACTCTTCAAAAACTAAAACAGGTATGGTATTGGGGACACCTTCATTCATGTCACCCGAACAATTGGCGGGAACCAAAATTGGCGGGCATTCGGATTTGTTTTCCCTGGGTGCGACTCTCTATCAACTGGTCTGTGGTAAGCTACCCTTTGAAGGCGATTCAATGGCTCAACTCATGTTTCGTATTGCGAATGAGCCGCATAAAGACATTCTCAGTATTCGAGATGATATACCTCCTTGTGTTGTAGCCATCATTGACAAAGCTTTGTCGAAGAAAATTGAAGATCGCTACCAAACCGGGCAAGAAATGGCAGAAGCAATTCGCCAATGTGCTGCACTTTGCGTTGACTTTGAACTTTAGAGGTGAGTGTGGAAATTCAACAAGCGCTAGAGATTGTAAGTCAAACTAATCCGGGGATGATTAGGTCGCACAATGAGGATAGCGTGTCTGTTGATGCTGCTTCGGGTTTGGTGGTGCTGGCCGACGGGATGGGGGGTTATAACGCGGGAGAGGTAGCCAGCGGCATCGCGGTTTCAGTTATCACTGCGGAAATTCGCCACCATCTCCAGAGTGTAAAGCCTGAAGATAAAGATGCGACTAGCGGTGAGGATGTGGGAGTAGTGTTGTTGCGGGATAACCTGCTAAAAGCAAATTCTTCCATCTACAACGCCGCGCTGAGTCAGCCGCAATATTCCGGTATGGGAACAACAATTGTTACCGGATTGTTTTATGATGATCGTGTGGCGGTAGCGCATGTTGGCGATTCGCGCATGTATCGGTTGCGCGGGGATACGTTTGAGAGTGTTACTAAAGATCACTCCCTGCTACAAGAGCAGATCGATAGCGGGATGATCAGCAAAGAAGACGCCCGAACTTCCAAGAATAAAAATCTGGTAACACGTGCAGTCGGAATTGATGCAAAGGTGGAACCGGAGATTCACATCTACGATGTACTTGTTGGTGATATTTATTTGTTATGTTCCGATGGCCTTAACGACATGGTTGTGGATGAGGAAATCGGATCTATTTTGCAAATGCTAAAGGCCAATTTACCTTTGGCCGCAATGGAATTGATACAGTTGGCGAACGATAATGGCGGGCGTGACAACGTTTCGGTAATTCTGGTTAAAGTGAATGGAAAATTTTCCGCCCCGCATGGTTGGGTGGCAAAATTGTTATCTTGGTTTAAGAATTAACTAAGGGGAAAGATGATATGCCGGCTAAATTGATACTCAGCATGGATGGCGTGGTGCTGAAAGAATATGTGCTGAATAAAGAGCGCACGACCATTGGTCGCAAACCTCATAATGATATAGTGATCGACAACCTTGCTCTCAGTCGCGAGCATGCCGCGATCATTACCATTCTGAATGATTCTTTTCTCGAAGACCTGGAAAGCACCAATGGGTTATCGGTGAATGGAACGGCTACAAAAAAGCACTTTTTGCAAAATAACGATGTGATTGAAATTGGCAAGTACAAGTTGAAGTACTTGAATGACCAGCCGGCGCAGGCAACTCCGGCAGATTTCGAAAAAACCATGGTATTAAGCCGTCCGGTTAAAACATCGCCGGGAACAAACGCTGATGGTGGTGATCTTTTACGCACACAAACCAACGCGATTAATCCGGGCACGACAACAGAGGCCAACCCTGCCCCAACTTCAAAACCTGCTGCCCCTGCAGCGCAACCCGCTGCAGCTCAAGTTCAGCAAGCGGCTGCAATTCAGATATTGAATGGTCCCAATGCAGGTAAAGAGCTTGAATTGGTAAAGAGTTTGACTACGCTTGGTAAGCCGGGAGTGCAAGTTGCTGTCTTGGCGAGGCGACCACATGGGTTCTTCATTACGCACGTTGAGGGGGCAAAGTTTCCCTTTGTGAACGGTGAGTCAACGGGAGAACATCCGCGCCAGTTAAATGATCACGATATTATTGAATTGGCAGGAGTAAAGATGGAATTTTACTTCAAAGCGTGATCGAATAAAACAAACAACCACTAACTCTGATAGTTAGAGCGGGTAGATAGGGCGGAGACTGAGTGAAAAAGCATGCATTACTCATCGCAGTCGGTCTTGCATTTGTGTGCCTGTTCATCGGCAATGCCTCCAAGTTCTATCAACTCGGATTTATAAGCTATTTGGAGGCCAAGCTGTATGACACACGAATGCGGGTCACGTTGCCCCGCAAGCACGATGAACGCATCGTTATTTTGGATATCGATGAGAAAAGCCTGAAAGAAGAAGGTCGGTGGCCATGGAGTCGCGACAAACTCGCACTTCTGATGGACAAATTGTTCGATAAATACCGGATTGCCGTGGTTGGATTCGATGTGGTTTTTGCAGAGAAGGACAATAGTTCGGGTCTGAGCGTTTTACAAGGGCTGGCCCAAAATCAGCTCAAAGATGTATCGCAGTTTCAATCAGTGCTTAAACAGCTTCAACCTGAATTGGAATACGATGATATGTTTGCCGGTAAAATGAAACAGCGCAACGTTGTTTTGGGTTACTACTTTAACGAAGGTGCAAAAAATACTTCAGGTGTGTTGCCTCCGCCAGTCTTGCCGGCCGGAACTTTCAAGGGACGGCCAATAAACTTTACTCAATGGTCAGGATACGGTTCCAATCTGGCGGAGTTTCAAGAGGCAGCCATCGCAGCGGGACATTTTAATCCTGTAATCGAATTTGATGGCGTTGTTCGCCGTATTCCTATGGTTTCAGAATATCAAGGTGCTTATTACGAATCTTTATCTTTAGCCGTAGTGAGAACATTATTGGGTTTTCCAAAACTGATTCCGGGTTTTGCCACGGATTCCAAAAACAAGGATTACTCCGGATTGGAATGGTTGGAATTAATTCTGCAGCAGGGAAGTTTACGGATTCCTGTTGATAGTGATGTATGTACTTTGGTCCCCTATCAAGGACCCCGCGGAGCATTTAAATATATTTCAGTTTCGGATGTATTAAACGACCGCGTGCCCGTTTCAGATTTGCAAAACAAGATTATTCTTGTGGGTACAACTGCACCGGGATTGCTCGATCTGAGATCCACCCCGATCGATGAAGTTTATCCCGGGGTGGAAATTCATGCCAACATGATCAGCGGGATGCTTAGCCAAACAATTAAATCGAACCCGCCCTACGTAATGGGTATGGAGGTTGTATTACTTTTGGTATTCGGCGGTGCATTAAGTTTTTTATTGCCGCTATTGACACCTGTTCAAGTTACATTGGCTACTGCCGGCGCTTTGCTTGTCACTGTCGTTGGAAATGGTTTGTTGTGGCAGTACGCTAATTTTGCTGTGCCATTGGCCAGTGGGCTGTTGATGATATTGGTTCTTTTCGCGCTCAATATGTCATACGGCTATTTCTTCGTTTCCCGCACCAAAAAACAGATCACTGATTTGTTCGGCCAATATGTTCCCAAAGAAGTGGTGGGCGAGTTAAGCGAGCGCCCGCAGCAAGTTTCGATGGAGGGCGACAGTCGCGAGATGTCCATTTTATTTTCAGATGTGCGCGGCTTTACCACGATTTCCGAGAAACTGAATGATCCCAAGAAATTGAGCCAGTTGATGAACGCGTTTCTGACTCCGCTTTCCCGTGTCGTCTATAAATATCGGGGCACCATCGATAAATACATGGGTGATTGTATTATGGCATTTTGGGGCGCGCCGTTACCGGACGATAGGCATGCGCATAACTCGATCGTTGCCGGACTTGAAATGTTGAAGACACTGGAGTCATTGCAACCTGAATTTGAGCAGAAAGGTTGGCCTCCTATCCATATTGGCGTGGGGATAAATACGGGAAGGGTGAGTGTCGGCAATATGGGGTCCGAAGTGCGCGTGGCATACACCGTCATGGGTGATGCGGTGAACTTGGCTTCGCGATTGGAAGGCATTACCAAAGAGTATGGCGTCGGTATCGTGGTCGGCGAAAACACTAAAGCTGCCGCGCCAGATTTTATATACCGTGAACTGGATTTGGTGAGAGTAAAGGGGAAAGATGAGCCAGTTGCCATTTTTGAACCGCTCGGAATTTCAGGAGAGGTGCAAGAAGCGGTAGTGGAAGAAATTAAACTATTCCACCGGGTTCTGCGTGCCTATCGCAATCAAGAATGGGACAAGGTAGAACTGCAACTGTACAATTTGCAGAAAATGTCCCCCAACACCAGGTTGTATGAAGTTTATTCCGAACGTGTAATTTATTTCCGCAATAATCCGCCTGATCCTAATTGGGATGGTGTTTTTGTATTTAAGACAAAATAAGTATTAACGGTCCACGGAAGAATCAACAATGAAACTTAGAATTCTTGGCTGTAGTGGAGGAATCGGTGGAAACATGCGAACCACTTCCATGCTGCTTGATCATGATGTCTTGATTGATGCCGGTACCGGAGTGGGAGATTTGAGCCTGGCCGAAATGGTAGCCGTCGATCACGTTTTTGTGACCCACTCACATCTTGATCATATTGCCAGCATCCCGTTTATGCTCGACAGCGTTGGTTTGATGAGAGACAAGCCATTGATCGTGCATGCAACCGCAGAGACGATAGCCATACTAAAACAGCATTTGTTTAATTGGCTGATCTGGCCGGATTTTAGTCAGATCCCGAGCACGCTAACGCCTTGTTTGAGTTACGAAACGATCGAACTGGGTAAAACAGTCAATCTGGGTGGTCGCAAAATCACACCAATACCTGCCAACCATGTTGTTCCCGCTGTTGGTTTTCACTTGGATAGCGGCAATGCAAGCCTGGTGTTCAGCGGAGACACGACGACTTGTGATCCGATGTGGACTGCGATCAACGCGATTGAAAATTTAAAATATCTGCTGATTGAGACTGCATTCTCCAATGCAGAGTTAGATCTCGCGATCATGTCCAAACACTTCTGTCCCAGTTTGCTGGCAAAAGATATTGTAAAACTTAAAAGGGACCCGCAAATTTTTATCACACATCTCAAGCCTGGTGAAGTCGAATTAACCATGCAGGAAATCAGCGAATGCATCACAGGGTCTGTCCCCAAAATGCTTCAAAACGGGCATGTGTTTGAGTTATAGGCGAAGGTTGGATTGATACCATGCAAGATATTTTGGATATCAGAGTGCTGGCGGCTTTGGAGCCTATCTCCTCGTTTGGACCTGCACGTCTGAGAGAGTTGCTTGAGTATTGCCATTTGGAAACTTTGGAACAGGGTGGCGATCCCTTCAAGGATAATCCATTAAAGGGACAATCTGTCTATCTGGTGAAAGGGGAGTTGGAAGTTGTTTATACAGATACCAATCGTGTGTTGATCCGGGCTGATTCGGAATGGGCAAGGCATCCAATAGGAAAACGTCAACCCGAGATTTTATCCGCGACTGCGTTGTCACGAATCCAGTTGTTGCGAGTGGATGATGAATTATTGGATCAGATGGTCACCTGGGATCAATTCGCCTTTCATGAAGACACAAAAGTGTCTGTGGAGAAGGAGGGTTCGGAATCTGCTGTAAAACGTTTTTTACACTCCGGAATGTTCAGTGCTGAAAACTTGAGCAACAGTCCCTTTGCGAAATTGCCATCGGCCAATATTGGTAAGCTGTTGGACAAAATCGATGCGATCGCGGTATGGGATAAAGAAGTGATTGTTCAAGAAGGTGAAGAGGGGGACTATTTTTACCTGCTCGAAAGCGGAAGAGCGCAAGTCTCTCGCCTGATCGGGGGAATCAGCAAGGTATTGGCAGAACTAAAGGCGGGAGATATTTTCGGAGAAGAGGCATTGATCTCAGGCACCATGCGCAATGCCACTGTGGTGATGAAAAGCAATGGTGTACTGCTGAGATTGAAGAAACAAGATTTTCTGGAGTTGATGCAAGAGCCCCTGTTGCACAGTCTTACTTATCATGAAGCAAAAGAAAAGGTTGCGGAAGGATCCGTGTGGCTGGATGTGCGTCATCCTCCGGAATACAGGTATGACAAATTGACAAATGCGATTAACGTGCCATTGAGTGAAGTTCGAAATGTAGTCGGGGTATTGGATAAACAGACACATTATGTCGCGTATTGCCAGAGCGGACGGCGAAGCGCGGCGGCAGCTTTTCTTCTGGTGCAGGCGGGTTACAAAGTCGATGTGTTGAAAAACGGCTTGTGGTCAGTACCCGTGGCTCAAATACAGTAGAAATATGGGGTGGTTATGAATAGTGTGGACCAGGATAATGTCAATGAAATGGGGGCTCAGTTAGAGTTCACCAAGAATCTGAATCAGGTTACCAATAAGATTCATGCGACAAATAATATTGATGAGATCATGCTGGATGTCAGCAAAGACATCTGCAGTTTATTCAATGCGGATCGTCTGACGATTTATGTGGTTGGAGAAGACAAAGCTTCCTTAATTTCTAAAATCAAAACTGGATTAAATTCTTTTAAAGACCTTAAGTTGCCCATTGCGGAACAGAGCGTGGCGGGTTTTGCAGCATTCCATAAAAGATTGCTCAACATCAAAGATGTTTACGACGAACATGAACTTGCAGCGATCAGTTCCACCCTGCGTTTTCTGCAGGATGTAGATAAGCGTACCGGATATCGTACCAAGCAAATGCTGGTGGCGCCAATCATGGAAGCCTCCGGCGGAGAACTCATTGGTGTGATGCAAGTCATCAATAACAAAGCCGGACGCCCTTTTGCCGAATTGGTTGAAGAAGGCGTGCGGGAGTTGGCGCAGACTCTTGCTGTTGCCTTGCGCCAACGCCAACAGCAGTCCGGGGTTGTCAAAACAAAATATGATTATCTGGTTTCCGATGCGGTCATGTCGGCTGCGGAATTCGAGTTGGCCACACGCACAGCGCGTCGCAAGGGAATCGACGTGGAAGACGTTTTGATCGATGAGTTTCAGGTAAAGACTGATGCGCTGGGCAAGGCTTTGTCCAGTTTTTTTGGCGTACCCTATGAGCCATATCGGTCTGAACGAATTAAACCGGCAGATCTGTTAAAAAATCTGCGGCGCGAATATGTAGAGAGCAGCCATTGGATCCCGATAGACGAAAATTCAGATGGCATGGTCATTTTGACTACCGATCCAGAGCGGATACAGGCTTCGCGGGTCGTCAATAATATATTTCCCAAACATCGGTTGATCTATAAGGTATGCCCGCAAAGGGAATTTAAAGCGACTCTCGATTTGTTTTATGGTGGCAGTTCGGGAGGAGGAGGCGAGTCGTCCGGTGGTTTTGAAGACACGGGGTCGATGGATGATTTACTCACCGCAATGGGCGGCGGCGAGGATGATGAAAGTGCGGTAAGTCAGGAAGATGTAAGCGCAGCTGCCGACAATGAGTTGGTCAAGTTGGTCAACAAAATTATCGTTGATGCTTACAAGATGGGTGCATCCGATATCCATATCGAGCCCATGCCCGGCAAAGGCAAGACCGGAATTCGACTGCGCAAGGACGGTACGCTGCTGAATTACATCGAGGTGCCCTCGACCTACCGAAATGCTTTGGTTACGCGCTTGAAGATCATGTGCGATCTGGATATTTCGGAAAAGCGCAAACCGCAGGACGGTAAGATCAAGTTTAAAAAATACGGTCCCCTGGATATCGAGTTGCGGGTGGCGACTATTCCCTCCCAGGGTGGAGTAGAAGATGTGGTCATGCGTATTTTGGCTTCAGGTGAACCCATTCCGCTGGATAACATGGGGTTCTCTGTTCGCAATCTTGAGCTGGTCAAGAAGACTGTCAGCAAGCCTTACGGATTATTCTTCGTGTGCGGTCCGACAGGTTCAGGTAAAACCACCACGCTACACTCGATATTGAAACATATTAACAATCCGGAAACCAAAATATGGACCGCAGAAGACCCGGTTGAAATTACCCAAAAGGGCTTGCGTCAGGTGCAAATCAATAAAAAAGCGGGGCTGGATTTTGCCACGATCATGCGCGCATTTTTGCGTGCCGACCCCGATGTTATTATGGTCGGTGAAATGCGCGACAAGGAAACCGTGTCTACCGGTATTGAAGCTTCACTGACTGGCCACCTGGTATTCGCCACCTTGCACACCAACAGCGCACCTGAATCTATCAGCCGCCTGCTGGACATGGGTATGGATCCGTTTAACTTTGCGGATGCCCTGCTCGGAATTTTGGCACAACGTCTGGCCAAACGTTTATGCAAGGATTGCAAAAAACCGCATACCGCCACTCAGGATGAAATCAAAGCATTGCTCGCCGAATATGCGGCCGAATTGTTGACAACTGAAACCTGGAAAAGAGACACGAACGCGGCTTATAAAGCGTTATATGCAGAGTGGGTTAAGTTGTTTGGAGATGATAAAGGTCAGATCACCTTGTACGATCACGTGGGTTGTGAAAAATGCTCGGGTACCGGGTATCGCGGACGCGTTGGTTTGCACGAGTTGCTGATCGGTTCAGACCCGATTAAAAAAGGTATTCAGGAACATGCTCGTGTTGCAGAATTGTTTGCCCTTGCCCTGGAAGAGGGAATGAGAACTTTGAAACAGGACGGTATAGAGAAAGTGCTTTTGGGCATCACTGACATTCATCAGGTTCGGTCGGTATGCATTAAATAGTTCCATATATCAATTAACAATTTGAAATAAACATGACTCAAACACAAGACCTTCTGGAACGTCTGGAAGAATTAAATGCCATCGGAATTGCGCTCTCCAGTCAGCGCAACATCAACCTTTTGCTGGAAACCATACTTGTGGCTGCAAAACGGATTACCCATGCGGACGCGGGAACTCTGTACCTGTATGACCCGGAAACCCAGGAATTGCGCTTCGAAATTCTGCGCACTGATTCATTAGGTATCGCAATGGGGGGCACGAGCGGCAAACCCATACCTTACTACCCGGTTCCGCTCTACAACAAGGCGGGTGAGCCCAACCATGCAAATGTGGCGACTTACGCGGCCTTGAGTGGCAAGACTGTGAACGTAGCCGATGCCTATACCACCGAGGATTTTGATTTTACCGGTACACGGGGTTTTGACAAAAAGACAGGCTTTCGCTCGACTTCATTTCTGACCGTGTCGATGCGCGACCATGAAGATGAACTCATCGGCGTGTTGCAACTCATCAATGCTCAGGATCGAAATAATGGAAACATCATTCCGTTTTCCCCGGATGATGTCCATCTGACCGAATCGCTCGCTTCACAGGCTGCTGTCGCGCTTTCTAACAGGCGACTCATCAAACAGATGGAAGATTTGTTTGAATCTTTGATTACACTTATCAACACTGCAATTGATGATAAATCTCCCTACACCGGCGGGCATTGCGAACGGGTACCGGTGCTGACCATGTTGCTGGCCGAAGCAGTGAACCGGACCAATGAAGGCTCGCTCAAAGATTTTAAAATGGACGACCATGACAGGTACGAACTCAAAATTGCGGGTTTGTTGCACGATTGCGGAAAGATAACAACGCCAGTGCATGTGGTGGATAAGTCCACAAAATTGCAAACTCTATTTGACCGCATACAATTATTGGACACCCGCTTTGAAATACTCAAAAGGGATGCTGAAATTGAGTTGCTTCGCGCGTTAGCAGACAGTTCAAAAGCAGTAGACCAAACAGCCGTTCGTGACAACTATGAATCACGCATCAAACAATTGGATGCCGACCGCGAATTTTTGCGTCATTGCAATGCAGGTTCGGAAAAAATGGAAGCTGCCGATCAGGAACGTGTGCGAAGAATCGCCACTTATCAGTGGAGAGATGTGTCTGGCGAGTTATGCAACTTTCTAAACGATAACGAACTGGAAAACTTGAATATCCAGTTTGGTACACTGACTGCAGATGAGCGTCAGATCATCAACCATCACATTGATGTCACCATCGATATGTTGAAATCATTACCTTGGCCAAAACATCTCAAACATGTGACAGAATATGCCGGCGGGCATCACGAGCGAATGGATGGCAAAGGCTATCCAAATAATCTGACACGGGAGCAGATGTCGTGGCAGGCACGCATGATGGGTATCGCAGATATTTTCGAAGCCCTTACTGCAAAAGATCGTCCCTACAAAAAAGGCAAAACGCTCTCCGAGTCGCTTGCAATCATGGGTAAATTCAAATTGGGCGGTCACATCGACCCGGATTTGTTTGATGTTTTTGTTCGTGAAAAAGTTTATCTCACCTATGCACGTCAATTTCTGGATCCGGAACAGATCGATGTTGTAGATGAGAGCAAAATACCCGGGTATATTCCCTAGCTTTTATTACCTTCCCCTCGCAGGGAGAGGGCAGGGTGAAGGAAGAAGTGTTGCATATCAATACAGTTAGCTACTCTGCACAGATCCTCCCTCAGCCTCAGTTCCCGAGGGAGAGGGAAGAAAACTGACTTAATCGGTGTTTCACCTAATAAGAATACCCTAATGACACGACAACCGCTTGCGGGTGGAAGTCGACTGAGTTTGTTCTTATTATTCCTGATGTATTGGCCGTCAAATTACTTCTGACTTCCGATACGGAATACGATCCGTACGCGCTCCAATGATCAAGAAAGTGGTAGCTAAGTCCAGCTGTTGCTGCCCATCCGAAAGAGTCAGACAGGTTAGCCCAAGTTGGCCCACCAAGGGCGGCCTGTCCTGCCGACTTGGCATTAATGTCGGAGAACGAAGTGAAATTAACACCTAAGCCGACATAGGGCCGAATCGAATCAGATTCATCGAGAAATTTGTAATTGAATAACAAGGTGGGTGACCACCACTTTGCGGACGCAATTTCTTGCCCGTCGTAGGGTACCGATCCAAGTTTAGAGGGCCCTTTCCCGACGATTGTTGTTGTGGGTGGAATACCAAAAGCCAATTCCAGATCAAAACTGGACGATAACCTTCTAACGTAAGCGAAGTAAGGTGTATTTACATTGTTGATGTTCATATTGACGCCCGGAGGAACGGCGCCAATACCTGTGCCTGAAAGATCAGACGCTTGCGAGTTGTAGTGAACAAAATACTCACCGACGCGAATGGTGTTGTTGTCTACAGCCTGAGCGTTACTACTTAAAAAGTTAAACCCGGCCAAAATTGAGAACAAAGAAATTTTTGTGATTTGTTTCATTTAAGTTCTCCTTATTATCAGAATTGGCTGAAAAAGCCGCGAGCAGCAGCAGTGCAAAATGGAGGTACAAGTGTGCCGTGGTAGGCTTGAACAACTGCGCTTTGTCCATTTGCACCTCCACCTGCGGCAGTCAACACGCCTGTCTCAGCAGCAACAAACCCAGTTTGCAATGCACCAACTGGTGGGCTAGTTCCTGGATCAACATCAACTACGGTTAGTAGCGCCGGTGATGCAAGCTGAGGTGTCCAAAATGCCTGCATTACTTGAGTATTTACGTTGTAGTAAACAGTAGGGTCTGAATGGCCGCCACACAAGAGCACGGGAGAAGTGGGTACCCAGTTGCGCAAGTCGTTAGTTTTAAATGCTTGCCTCAAAGTGTTGGTCGGTGAAGCTGCTGGCAAGCCGTTTGTGGCGGTTGGTACAGCACCATCGGGGTTAGTGGCTGCATCAACAACGTAAGCCAAACGGTAGGAATTGTTAATCAAGTAGTTGTTAGCCGAGAATCCAAGAGCAAATAGTGCAGCCTCTGCTGCTGGAGTGGTCGGAGGGGTGATCGTCGGGAAAAGGGCATCGAGCGCCTGAACAGCACCACCCGTTGTGGGTGCAGTGCTACTGAAGAGTGCTGTCTGTGGTAATAAATTTTGAGTGAACAACGAGTTCATCGGTGTCGTACTTGGAAGTAGAGTTTCGATGCCGCTTGCATACGTGGATGTATATAAGTCAGTCGTCGCAGAATATATATTTCCGTATGCCTTTTGATAGCTGGTCGACAGTAAAGGGGCGAATACGGTAGAACCAAGGTCAACGTTACCATAGAAAAGGGCATCACCGAAAGCGCCCATTGCATATGGACCCGACATAGGCGCTGAAGCTGTGACAGGTAATCCTAGAGCTTGCATCGCTTTGTGGGTTGCCATAGCCACATGTCCGCCCTGTGAGTAACCCGTAATGAATAGCTTTCCATTATCTGTCGTTCCAGAAGCGATAATGTGGCCCAATGCTGAACGGGCTGCAGTCAAGGCATCGATCATATCTTTCGATTGTTGATCTGCATTCAGATAAGGATGGTAAGACAGTGTTGAGGAATCGTAGCCTGCATAATTCGGTGCAACTACTATGTAGCCTTGAGCGGCAAACATGGCTCCAATCAGTGCACTTTCGCTATAGGCGTCATTGGTTGGATCAGCAACAGCGGCGAGATTATAAGATTTAACTGTGGTGGTTCCATGCGCATATAACACGATTGGGCGCGGACCGCTACACTGAGGTGCAGTTCCAGTTGGCACCATCATTACTCCAGTAGCGGTGGTTTGCTCAGGCGTGGTTGCGTTACCGCCTACGGTTTGATATTGGATATAGTGGTAATCGATACCGCAGGTTGGAGCGCCGGCTAGGGCAACTAGTTGCTGCCCGCTGGCCGTGGCATTTAATTCAGCAGTCAAGTCAGTTACATTTACTGAGGCGACTCGTAAGGGCGGGTTTTGAATCAACGTTCCCCGAGCTGTACTTTTGCTGACGGTTGCTCCATCGCTTCCGCGACCGCAACTGCTGAGAAGGCTAGCTGCCAATGCAGCCAGTAATAGAATTACGATATTTCGCATAATTTACCCCTTTGGTTGACCGCTTATTTACTCGATTGCTGCAGTTTTTTAGTTAGTGAACGTGTTGAACAAAAAATTAGAACTATTAGGGAATTTAATAGTCATTATTATATTTAGGGTAGACTTTAACCCAATTAGATTCCATTTGTAAATACGTATAAAGCAAATACAAGAATATATTTTTTATTCAGAATGTTATGTATATAAATTGTGGCCGATCAGCTCTGAATCCAGCATATCAGAAGTGAGAGTTGCAGAAATTGAACATATTTTGAACATTCCAGAAGTGCAAGTTCGTGGCTCGCTACGCGATGGCGATAAATCTTAATCTTTACGTAACTGACCCTTCCGAGGGAGTAGGGATTTGCCTGCGGGATAGTGAAATTAACTGCCCTCCCTCTCGAGGGGAAGGACTGGGGATGAGGGAAGTATTACGCCTGCACTATCTCAAAATCATGCGTGATATCTGCCATCTTGCCCAGCATGATCGAAGCTGAGCAGTATTTCTCGGCAGATAGCTTGATTGCGCGCTCGACGTGTTCAGGCTTTAAATCCTTGCCCGTAATAACAAAATGAAAGTGGATTTTGGTGAATACTTTCGGGTCTTCACTGGCTCGGTCGGCTTGAATTTCAACCACACAATCCGTTACCTGCTGGCGACTTTTTTTCAGAATATGGATGACATCATAAGTGGTGCAGCCGCCGGTGCCGATCAACACCATTTCCATCGGGCGTGGGCCTAGGTTGCGTCCGCCCCCTTCGGGTGGGCCGTCCATCAATACGGCATGGCCGCTTTCTGTCTCACCCAGAAATGAAACCTGTTCTACCCATTTGATGCGTGCTTTCATGTGAACCTCGTTATTGTTTAACTGCCTTTCCCCTTCCTAGCCCTCCCCGGTGTCCAAAAACTTGTGGCCGGGCACCCGGAAAAGGGAAAAAATTTGCTGCTCCGAATAAGCTTAAAGGCTAACTATCCTCTCCTCTCGGGGTAGGGGCTGACGGAAGGGGTGCTGTTTTGTCTTAACTCGGTATTTTCCGATAATTAAAATACAAAATCAATATTTATTAATGTGATCAACAAGTTAAAATAAAAAAATATATACACTTTACGGAATTTGGCATGAAAATGTAAATAGAAGCTGAATAATTCTAGTAACAACGAGGTTCAATTTTACATTAGATACTAAGTTGTAAGCTAGATTCGCTAATGACTGCAACTAACCGATTGTAATGTTGAAAAACTCCCTCGAATTTTGACGCTTCGAATGGTATAATTTCTCCAGTCGAAATAAGCTGGGAGCCTTGATATAATTGGGTTACAGGCGGATCATCAAAAACGTCTTTTCTACTCTTTTGACCTTGAAGAACACGTTCCACAGAACCACCTCCTAAGCGGCATTAACCTCCACCTCGATTTAAGCGATTTTCGGCAGCATCTTTCTGAATACTACGGCCATACCGGCAGACCATCAATTGATCCTGAACAGATCATCCGAATGCTGATCATTGGCTACAACTTTGGTATTCGTTCTGAACGTCGTCTTTGTGAAGAAGTACATCTGAATCTGGCTTACCGCTGGTTCTGCCGATTGGGTCTGGAGGACAAGGTTCCTGATCACTCCACCTTCTCCAAGAAGCGTCATGGTCGCTTTCGTGAAAGCGGTGTATTTCGTCATGTGTTTGAGAGCGTGCTGCAAAGTTGCATGACCGAAGGATTAGTGCGCGGGGAAGGATTTGTCACCGATGCGAGTATCATCAAAGCAGATACACGGCGTGCGCGTGGTCTAAAAGGTGGGCGAGCGATGGATTGGTGCAAGCGCGAGGAAGCAATGCGCCCGGTTCGCGAATACATTGCTGCGTTGGACGAAGCAAACGATACACCTGAGCCAACTAAAATTATTTCCATGACAGATCCCGCCTCAAGTTGGACTGGTGCAAAAGGTGGACCGCCATTCTTTGCGCACTCTACCAATTATCTAATCGATCTTGATGCTGGCATCATTGTCGATGTTGAGGCTTCCGCTGTTAATAAGTCGGCAGAGGTTGTAGCAACCAAAACCATGATCGACCGTGTCGAAGAGAAATTCGAGATTAAACCTGATCGATTGGTGGGTGATACGAACTACGGATCTACTGCTATTCTTGGATGGCTTGTAGATGAGAAGAAGATTTCCCCCCATAACCACGTAGCCGATAAATCGGAGCGTGGTGATGGAACACTCTCTCGCAGTGATTTCCAGTGGGACGAACAAGCCAATGAATACCGTTGCCCGGAAGGTAAGGCTCTGCGCAGCGATTGGCGAACATTCAAAAATCCGCGTGATCGAATTACAAAAGCCGATACGATTATCTTTCGCGCAAGGGAATCAGACTGTGAAGGGTGTTCAAATAAGAATAGTTGTTGCCCTAACACAATGCGTCGCAAAGTTACACGAAGTATCCATGAAAAAGCCAGAGATGTTGCACGAGCCATCGGCAAAACAGATGCTTTTAAGGAGTCGAGCAGACAAAGAAAGAAGGTGGAGATGTTAGTTGCACACCTAAAGCGCATTCTAAAAATGGACATGCTGCGATTAAGAGGATTCAGCGGGGCACAGGATGAGTTCCTGTTGGCGGCAACTGCGCAAAATCTGCGACGAATGGCTAAATGGCAAGTACCTGAAGCACCAGAGGAGAATATAATGCCTGCTTAAAGGCAAACAAGGGAAGTCGAATCGTCAAATCTGATCTACTCCCCCGACGTCCAGATCCTCATCGCTCGGGGAAACAAGCAGTACGACGTCTCGACCGACATCGTGGCCTGGTCGGTCCGCCGGGTCGAGAACTCAGTCTCCGGCGCGGTCTTCCGGCTGGCCAACAAGGACCTGCGCTACAACCAACTCTTCGCCCCGATGGACCGAATCGTCATCAAGATCAAGGGGGCCGCAGGCTGGTTCCAGGTCTTCTCCGGCTACCTCGACGCCGTCCCCTAC
>CAIRAO010000368.1 GCA_903876625.1 uncultured Gallionellaceae bacterium
ATCTCTTTTAAACCAAGTCATTTGGAGTTTGGCATATTTATAGATTTCAGAATTTAATTTTTGGAGCATTTTCTCTTTGCTGATTTTTTTCTGAAGATATTGAGCCACATAGCGATATTCAAGACCCATTTCTTCCAGGCAACATACGGTTTTTGTTGTTTGAATTTCGTTCACACAATTAATTTCGTGATTCGGGCATGACGCAATGAGTTCTCTATCCGTCAATTCGGCCAGTAGCAGTAATAATTTATATGTATCCACCTCTATTGCCCAGCAAAAGGTGGCTTCTGATCGTGCGGACGTTCTTGAAACAGAGACTCAACTGGAACAAAATAAAGCGCAACTGGATAAAGATCTAACTTATCTTGGCAATCTTCAACGCAAGACGCAAGGTGTTCAACAACTGGAAAACAGCCAAGCTCAGATCAACTCACAAGATCGCATGGTAAAAACCGCTCAAGCTGCCAAACTGGCCACACAACAAGCTCTTTCGTTCTTGGTCGCCTCCAAGTCGCCAGACACAACCGTTGGAACGAATATCAACGTTTTAGCATAAGCTGTTTTAAGCTAGTTATTCTCTTTTAGTTTAAGGAAACACCGAATAAGTCCTAAACCATGGTTCGATACATTTCCCGTTCGTCCCGAGTAGGCGCAGCCATATCGAGGGAAGCAAGGCGTATCGAGGGGTGCAAACGGGAAACACTCACCACGAACGAACTTATTCGGCGTTTCCTTAAGAGATTTCTTTTTATGATTGAAATTACTTCTTTGCGTCTTTGGCCTCTTTTTCTTTAGCTTCTTTCTCGGCTTTTGCAGCCTTTTTAGCTTCTTTCTTTTCTGCCTTGGTTTGCTTTTTGTCAGCCTTGTCGTCTTTTGCGTCTTTCTTATCTGACTTCTTATCAGACTTTGCTTCTTCTTTCTTTGGTTCGTCCTTCTTTACTTCTTCTTTCTTGTCAGTCTTGGCTAATTTGTCTTCAGCCTTCGCCGAGTCCTTCTTTACTGGTGAAGTTGTAGATGCGCCGCTGACAGACAGATCTGCCTTCATCTTCGCTACCGACTTATCACCGAAACCCTTAACGCTCTTCAAATCGTCAACGCTTTTGAACGGGCCATTTTTTTGGCGATAATCAACAATCGCTTGCGCCTTTACTGGACCGATACCTTTCACAGCGTCTAACTCTTCTTTAGTTGCTGTGTTGATATTAACTGCTGCAAAAGCAAAACTGATCAATGCAAAGAACATTACTACTGCCAATAAAATTTTCTTCATGATTATCCTTTTCGTAAAAATTAAATAAAACTGCTGCCTGCTAACAACGAACAACAATCGATTAAGTTGACACTTTCAGCAAATGATTAACGTAACGTGCCGTACCCTGCTCCACCGTTAAAAATAGATCGGCAAAACCAACAGTACGCAAAGCTTTCACATCGGCCTGGGTATAACTCTGATACTTGCCTTTCAATTGTTCCGGAAAAGGTATGTAGCGCATCAACTGTTGATGAAGCATTTGATCCTTGGTCAGTACAGTTTCACCTTTGGCAGCGCGCAAGGTATTGATGGTTGCCACCGCCACATCGTTAAAGCTCTGTGCCTGACCTGTACCCAGATTAAAGATTCCGGATTTATTTTGGTTTTCAAGAAAAAACATGTTCACCTTGACCACATCCTCGATCGAGACAAAATCGCGCAACTGTTCTCCGTTCCCATAGCCCTCGCATCCTTCGAACAACTTCACGTGACCATCCGCACGAAACTGATTGAAGAAGTGAAATGCAACTGAAGCCATTCGGCCTTTGTGTTGTTCGCGTTGACCATAAACATTGAAATAACGCAGGCCCACGATCTGCCCGGAACGGTCATCCCAACGACGACGCATCACCTGATCGAATAAAAATTTGGAATATGCATAAACATTCAGCGGGGATTCGTGTTTTCGGTTTTCACTGAATACCGGCCCCATGCCATAAACTGAAGCAGAGGAAGCATACAAAAATGGAATATCTTCATTCTGGCAATGATTCATCACATCAAGAGAATAACGGTAATTATTTTCCATCATGTAGCGACCGTCACTCTCCATCGTATCGGAGCAAGCGCCCTGATGGAGCACTGCTTGCAGGTCACCATCAAACGAACCACTGTTCAACTTCGCAATAAAATCTTCCTTGTCGATGAAGTCGGCAATCTCGCAATCGGTCAGATTCTTGAATTTATCTGCTTTCTTGAGGTTGTCCACCGCGATGATATTCGTCTCGCCACGATCATTCAGCGCTTTAACAAGATTCGATCCGATAAATCCGGCTGCGCCGGTAACTACGTAATACATACATCACCTCACTTGGAATAAGTCTGCACGATCTGCGCAAAACAATGCATATTTATTACGCTGCCTCAAGTTTCGTCACTGCCGCCTGTTTGGTCAGCAACGTTATCAATGTTGCGAGCTGGTCCTTCATCTCGCGCCGATCCACGATCATGTCGATTGCACCGTGTTCGAGCAAAAATTCTGCGCGCTGGAATCCCTCAGGCAATGTCTCACGCACAGTCTGTTCAATAACGCGCGCACCGGCAAAACCGATCAATGCACCCGGCTCGCCGATGACCACATCACCCAAGAACGCGAAACTGGCAGAGACTCCACCCATAGTTGGATCAGTTAGTACAGAAATGAAAGGCAATTTCTCCTGGCTAAGTTGCGTGATTGCCGCACTGGTCTTAGCCATCTGCATCAGCGACAGTAAACCTTCTTGCATGCGCGCCCCGCCACTGGCTGAAAAACAAATAAACGGGCATTTTTGTTCGAGTGCAACTTGTACACCGCGCACAAAGCGCTCGCCGGCGACGGATCCCATCGAGCCACCCATAAAGGTAAACTCAAATGCTGCAACTACAACTGGCAAGGTATGGATACTGCCTTGCAGAACGACGACTGCATCATCCTCGCCCGTATTGCGCTTGGCATCAAGCAGACGGTCACTGTATTTTTTCTGGTCTTTGAATTTGAGAGTATCTACAGGCAACACTTCCGAACCGATCTCGAAGCGACCTTCACTATCCAAAAGCCAATCCAGGCGTGCGCGCGCAGTAATGCGATGATGATGGCTACATTTAGGGCAAACACTGAGATTTTTCTCCAAGTCAGCGTGATACAACACCGCCTCGCAAGAAGGGCATTTATGCCACAAACCATCCGGCACACTCTTTTTTATGTCAGAGTCTTCTCTGCGTTTGATCTTGGGGGGTAACAGTTTTTGGAACCAGCTCATCGTTTTCTCCTCTTAAATTTTTTTGGATGTTACTGGTCTATCGCGACCCTTAATTCTGTAACCAATTTTCTCACATTTGCGACGACATTTTGTTCATTTGAATTTTCAACTTCCTGAACGATGCGACTACCGACAACCACACCGTCACACAATTTTGACACTGCTCTTGCAGTCGCGGCATCACGTATACCAAAGCCCACCCCAATAGGTAGTTTGATGTGTTTGCGCAGTTGTGGAACTTTCTCTTCGATAGCCGTCAAATCAAGATTACCTGCGCCCGTCACGCCTTTGAGCGAAACGTAATATACATAACCTCGCGCCAGTTTGGCGACTTGTTGGATGCGCGCTTCGTTAGTGGTCGGGGCGAGCAGGAAAATCGGCGCAATCCCATGTCGTTGCAGATGCTCGAACGCCTCATGGCTTTCTTCCGGAGGAAAATCAACTGTCAGAACGCCATCCACTCCAACTTCCTCGCAGCGCCTGGAAAACTCTTCCCACCCCATTGCCTCGATCGGATTGCCGTATCCCATCAGCACCACCGGAGTATTGCTGTCTTGTTTGCGAAACTCTGCCACCATCGTCAAAACACCGCGCAGCGTCATTCCCAGTTTAAGTGCTCGTTCGGAAGCTCGTTGGATCACTGGGCCATCTGCCATCGGGTCAGAGAAAGGAACACCCAGTTCAATCACATCGGCACCTGCTGCAACCAAGCCATGCATCAATGGCACTGTCAGTTGCAGTGATGGATCACCTGCGGTAATGAACGGGATGAGCGCCTTGCGCTGCTGTTGTTTGAGCTTGCCAAAGGTCGAATCGATACGGCTCATAGCGTGATCCCCTTCAAGTTCGCCACCGTATTCATATCCTTGTCGCCGCGACCGGAAAGGTTCACCAGCAGCACTTTGTCTTTACTCATGATTGGCGCAATCTTCATCGCGTGCGCCAAAGCATGGCTTGATTCCAGCGCGGGAATGATGCCTTCAAAACGGCACAACGCATCGAACGCGGCAATGGCTTCGTCATCGTTGATCGCCACATATTGTGCGCGACCAATGTCCTTCAGCATGCAATGCTCGGGGCCCACACCGGGATAATCCAATCCGGCGGAAATAGAATGCGTCTCAATGATCTGGCCGTTTTCGTCCTGTATCAGATACACCTTATTGCCGTGCAATACGCCGACTTTGGCATTCGCCGTGAGCGGCGCAGCATGTTTTCCGCTGGCAATACCGTGACCGCCCGCTTCCACTCCAATGATCTGAACATTAGGCACTTCAATGTAAGGATAGAACAGACCGATTGCATTGGAGCCGCCACCAACACACGCAAGCACCACATCCGGCTGACGCCCGATCATTTCCGGCATCTGCGCCTTGGCTTCGTTGCCGATCACGCTCTGAAAATCTCGCACCATCATCGGGTAAGGATGCGGCCCTGCCGCCGTACCGAAAATATAAAAAGTACTTTCAACATTGGTGACCCAATCCCGGATGGCTTCGTTGCAGGCATCTTTCAGCGTGCGCGAACCGCTCACCACCGGAACCACCGTCGCACCCAGCAGCTTCATGCGGAACACATTCTGCGCCTGACGTTGAATATCTTCCGCGCCCATATACACCACGCACTCCATACCGAAACGCGCCGCCACGGTCGCGGTTGCCACGCCGTGCATGCCCGCGCCGGTCTCGGCAATAACGCGCTTCTTGCCCATACGTTTGGCGAGCAAGGCTTGCCCCATGGCGCTGTTGATCTTATGTGCACCGGTATGGTTCAGGTCTTCGCGCTTCAAGTAAATCTGTGCGCCACCCAAGCTTTCAGACAACCGTTTGGCGTGATAGATCGGACTGGGGCGCCCGACATAATGTTTTAATTCGTAGGCGAGCTCGGCCTTGAATTCAGGATCGTCGCGAAACCGTAAATACTGCTGGCTCAATTCTTCTACTGCAGGAATAAGCGTTTCCGCCATGTAGATTCCGCCGAATTGCCCGAAGTGGCCGTTTTGGTCAGGATAGTTATAACTCAATATTTTTAACCTCTTTAATGAATGCCGCGATCTTCGCAGCATCCTTGATTCCTTTTGTAACCTCTACGCCGCTGGAAACGTCAACCGCATAAGGACGCACCTGTTTAATTGCAGTTGCCACATTGCCTGAATGCAAGCCACCGGAAAGAATGACCGGTAATGGCAAATCATGCGGAATGAGTGCCCAATCAAACGACTCACCCGTGCCCCCGTGAGTACCTTCAATGAAGGCATCCAACAATAAACCCTGCGCCGCAGCATACCGAGCCGCGCATTGTACCAAATCCACCCCGGTTTTGACCCGCACTGCTTTCAAATAGGCCCTGCCAAATTGACCACAAAATTCGGGGGGTTCTTCACCGTGAAACTGGAAAACATCCAGCGATACCTGTGCCAACACTTCGCGCACGTATTCCACAGACGGATTCACGAACAAGCCGACCACAGTCACAAACGGAGGCACCGCTTGAACTATTTCTGCGGCTTGTTCCAGACCGACATGACGCGGACTTTTATCATAGAAAACGAACCCGAGCGCATCCGCACCGCTGTTTACCGCAGCTTGCATATCTTGTTCACGGGTGATGCCGCATATCTTTATTCGGGTCATTCTAGATAGTAGTTACTTAACAAGCCAACATTGTAAGTTCAATCGCCTTAGCGACCAAATCCGGCATTCAAAATGGCTACCGAAAATAATTGCTTTTATCGATCATTGAGTGTGCTTTAAAATACGACATGGATTCCGCTTAACGGTTCCCCACAAAAATTCGGAGGTATCAAATGGTTACCGTCTTCATCATGCTTGGCGTCGTGGTCGTTGCTTTAATCTACATCATTAGCCTGTACAACAATCTTGTGCAACTCAAACACGGCGTATCAAAAGCTTGGGCGAACATTGATGTGTTACTTAAACAACGCCATGATGAATTGCCCAAATTGGTAGAGGTATGTAAGCAATATAAACAATTTGAGCAAAAAACCTTGCAGCGTGTCATCGCCGCCCGTTCACAAGTGCAAACTGCCCGTGAAGGGCAAGACGTGGAGGCACTGGGTAAAGCCGAGGGAGTTTTGCGCACGAGCGTGAGCGGACTTTTTGCGGTGGCTGAAGCCTACCCCGAACTCAAAACCAACGAACAATTTATGCAACTGCAGAGCCGCATCAGCGGGCTTGAAAACGGTATCGCCGACCGTCGTGAGGTTTATAACGAATCAGTCAACATTTACAACGTCGGGATCGAGCAATTTCCCGCCGTGATGATCGCCGGCATGTTCAATTTTTCGGGTAAACCGTTGCTGGAGTTTTCCAGTGCTGAAAAAGCCGACGTGGATATCAAGACTTTGTTCAGTTAATTACAGCAATTGATAGTACCTTGTTTATGTCTCTAAAGCGGCAATATGGCCAGTTCATCACCTCGGGTGCGCAACTACTTTTGCTTGCCTTCGCTATGCACTTCCACAATCCAAAGGCTTGGTTGTGGTGCTTGGCACTCATGGCAATCATCAGTTTGTTTGCCTGGCTTTCCGCCTTATACCGCTTTCGTACCATCAAAGACACGCCGACTTCCAGAATCGCAACAGCAGCTCAAGGTTACGTTGAGCTTATCGGCAAAGGAAAAAATCTGGATGGCACTCCGGTAATCAGCACCCTATCGTATTTACCCTGTCTTTGGTATCGCTACAAAGTCGAGCAAAAAAATGCCAAGAACGAATGGGTCACACATAGCAGCGGAGAAAGCGATTCGCCCTTTTTGCTCTGCGAAGACAATGCCACCTGCATAGTCGATCCGAGCGGAGCAGAAATCATCACCACCAATAAAGACGAATGGACTAAAGGAGAGTTTCGTTACACAGAATGGAAGCTACTTAATATCGACACGATTTACGCGATCGGAGAATTCAAAACATTTGGCGGCAGCACAGATACACGACAAACCAGCGACGAGATCAAAGCGGTGCTGGCCGAGTGGAAACAGAATATGCCGGATCTGCTTGCCCGCTTCGATCTGGATAAAAACGGCACACTTGATATGCAAGAATGGGCGCTGGCTCGAAGTGCCGCCCGGCGCGAAGCTGAAAAAAGAGTGGTGCAAGCACGTGCAGAACCGGACACCAATTATCTCGTTCGCCCGGATAATGGTCGCTTGTTCCTGATCAGTAACCTGCCCCCAGATAAACTCGCACGCAGATTCGCCCTTTGGAGCTGGGCACAACTTATTATTTTATTTGGTTCATTGGGCGGAATGGGTTGGGTGTTAAAATAAACGTTGGCTGATTAAGTGCAAAGCAAATTGAACTTGTCATCGCCGCCGAACAGGTTGCGAGAAGTAAAGCAATTCCGAACCTGCCACCCTGTTAATTATTCTGATTCCGTCATACCTGCGAAGGCCGGTATCCAGTTAGTTATATATCCTGTGCAACGCACTGACATTATTAACGGCATTTTTGTTAGTTACGCTGGATACCGGCCTCCGCCGGTATGACGGATAAAGTAGCAGTGATCGAAGATTCGATTTTTTGCTAACACACGGTGTTATACAAATCTTTCCACTCAGGATTGAACTCTTCGATTAAATTCATCTTCCACGCTCGTTGCCATTCTTTGATAGCCTTCTCTCGTTGAATGGCTGACTCCATTGTTTCATGAACCTCATACCATACCAACTGATCCACTCCGTACTGTTTGGTGAAACCATCGACAACGTGATTTTTATGTTCCCAAACTCGCCTAACCAAGTCTGAGGTTACACCAATGTACAATGTTCCGTTACGTTTGCTAGCTAACAAATATACACAGGGCAACTTGCTCATATCGCTACTTTGTCATACCGGCGAAGGCCGGTATCCAGTTGGTTAAATATCTCGTGCAGCGCACGAACAGAAGCAACGGCATATTGGATTGAGGCGCTGGATACCGGCCTTCGCCGGTATGACGGTTGAGTCTAATAGCCAATCTTGTTTAAATTACTTACTCTCTAAAGCTTCCCACCTAGCCATCAATTGCAACAATTCATCTTCGATCACAGCACCACGCTCTTGTAACTGTTTGGCATGCGCCGGATTATCGCGAAACAAGTTTCCCGCACCCAATGTGGTAGCCAGTTCTTCTTGTTCGCGCTCCAGTTTTTCAATGCTCAATGGAATATCTTCCAGTTCTTTCTGTTCCTTAAAGCTAAGTTTGCCAGAAGATTTTGCTTTCTGTGACTCAGCTTTGGCAGCAACTTTTGGTGCTGGAGCAATACCTTTAGTGGTGGTATTTTGTGTAGCTTCGTATTTTTTGACGCGTACCCAGTCTTCATAACCGCCCACATATTCCATCAATTTGCCATCGCCTTCGAAGGCGATCACTTGCGTTACCACGTTATCAAGGAATGAACGGTCATGGCTGACAAGGAAAAGTGTGCCGTCATAATTCGCCAGCAGTTCTTCCAGTAGTTCCAGTGTCTCGATATCAAGATCGTTTGTAGGCTCGTCCAGTACCAGCACGTTTGCAGGACGCGTAAAAAGCCGCGCCAGTAACAAACGATTACGCTCTCCACCGGATAAGCTCTTCACGGGTGAACGTGCGCGTTCAGGAGCGAACAGAAAATCGCCGAGGTAACTGATGACATGTTTTCTGGTACCGCCGATGTCGATAAAATCTGACCCCTGACTAATCGTATCCGCCAACGTCGATTCTTCGTTAAGTTGCGCGCGCAACTGGTCGAAATAAGCCACACTGAGTTTAGTACCCAACTTTACCTCACCGCTGTCAGGTTTTAACTCATCCAGAATAATTTTCAACAAGGTGCTTTTGCCTGCACCATTCGGGCCTAGTAGACCGATCTTGTCACCGCGTTGAATTCGGCAAGAAAAATTATTAATAATTTTGCGATCGCCGTATGACTTGCTCACATTAATCAGTTCTGCCACCAGTTTGCCGGAACGGTCGCCTGTTTCAACATTCAACTCAACTTTACCCACAGTTTCGCGCCGCGCTGCGCGTTCACGACGCAATTGTTCCAAGCGACGCACACGACCTTCGTTACGCACACCACGTGCCTTGATACCCTGGCGTATCCATACTTCTTCCTGTGCCAGCACCTTGTCGAATTTGGCACTATGTACGGCTTCGTCCGCCAGCATCAGTTCCTTTAGTTTTTGGTAGGAAGAAAAATTGCCCGGAAAACTCGCCATCTTGCCGCGATCCAATTCGACGATACGCGTAGACACGTTGTCGAGAAAGCGCCGGTCATGAGTTACAAATAACACGCTGCCGCGAAAATTATTCAACAGACCTTCCAGCCATTCAATGGAAGCAAAATCCAGATGATTGGTCGGCTCATCCAGGATCAATACTTCCGGCTCGGCCACCAAGGCTTGCGCCAATGCCACACGTTTGCGGACGCCACCGGAAAGAGAACCTACCAACGCTTCCGGATCAAGTTCCAAACGCTGGATAGCCGTTTCGATACGTGCCTGAACTGCCCAGCCATTCTGTGCTTCCAGAGCCGTTTGCAAGGGTTGCATCGCTTCCAATAATTTTTCGTAATCTGCGTCAGGTTCGGCCAGCTGATGCGACAAATGATGGTAGTCAGTGATGATCTGGTGCAACTCGCCCAGACCTTCCGCGACCGCATCAAACACTGTCAGTTCCGGATTCAAAACAGGCTCCTGGCTGACATAGCATATGCGCACACCCGGCTGCCGCCACAACACGCCATCGTCCAATACCGCTTGTCCTGCAATAACGCGCAACAGGCTGGATTTGCCTCCGCCGTTGCGACCGATGAGACCGACGCGTTCATTTTCGTCGAGTTGAAATGCAATTTTGTCCAGCAAGGCAACGTGACCAAAAGCCAGAGCGGCTTTATCCAGCGTAATGTATGGCATATTCTTTACAGATAAATGGGCACACTAAAAATTCAATTTTTAACGTGCCCTGAAGCAATTAATAAAATTTAAGGAAACGCCGAATAAGTCCTAAACCATGGTTCGATACATTTCCCGTTCGCCCCGAGTGCCTTGCCTAGCAAGGTGTATCGAGGGGTGCTAACGGGAACCACTCACCACGAACGGACTTATTCGGTGTTTCCTTAAGTCTTTGCAGGAGCGATCAACTTATTCAAATCGTCGATGATCTCTTGCGAGTGATGCGAAGTTTCTACCTTGTCATAAACTTTGTTGATATTGCCCTGCGGGTCAATTAAAAAAGTGTAACGCTTGGCAATTTTGATAATCAACAGATTCATGAGCACTCCATAACGCGTCGCAACCTCTTTGTCACTATCCGCCAATAAAGGAAAAGGTAGGTGATATTTTTTCGCAAACTCCGCATGGCTCTTGCCATCATCAACGCTGATCCCAACTACTTGAGCACCTAACGCAGTTAACTTGTGCAGATCATCGCGAAAAGCACACGCCTCTTGTGTACAACCAGGCGTATCGTCTTTGGGATAGAAATACAGCACCAGCCATTTACCTGAATATTCTTTCAGGGTATGTACCACCCCGTTTTGATCCGGCAAACTAAAATCAGGCGCGCTCTGACCAACAAGGGGTAACTCGCCCGCACGCGCAATATTGATAAACACAACAATCAGTGCACTGACCAAACCCAGCAAAAGTATCCATTTCATCGCAATTACCTCCGCGTGTAATTAGCAGGGGTGCAATTTTACGTTAGAATGTGCGCCACGTTGTGAACATCGCACAACGAGCATGCAAAATGTCCCCGTAGTTAAATGGATATAACCGGCCCCTCCTAAGGGTCAATTGTGGGTTCGATTCCCGCCGAGGACACCAAATTACTGTAGGAGAAAATCATGCAAGTAGAAATTTGGTCTGATGTTATTTGCCCTTGGTGTTATATCGGAAAGCGACGTTTTGAAATGGCGCTAGCACAATTCGAGCAACGAGATAGTGTGAACGTAATATGGCGCAGTTTTGAACTCGACCCGAAATCTCCACAGCAATATCCTGTCTCACTGGAAGAAATGCTGTCCCGCAAATACAACGTCAGTATGCAGGAAGCTGCCTCGATGAATGCGCGCGTAACCGGAATTGCCCAAGAAGTAGGATTAGCTTATCACCTGAGCAAAGCACGCCCCGGCAACACCTTTGATGCACACCGCCTGCTCCATTTTGCCACCTCGCGAAATCTGGGCGACAAAGCCAGCGAACGTGTGATGCAGGCCTATTTTTCTGAATCACTCGCTGTGGGTGATCGTGCGGCTCTGGCAAGTCTGGCACCTGAATTTGGCATCCCTGAAAATGAAGCCTTGTTGATGTTAGAAAGTAATGCATATAGTGCTGAAGTGCGCGCAGACGAAGCCCGTGCAGCCGAATTGGGTATCTCCGGTGTACCCTTTTTTGTGTTCAATGAAAAAGTCGGCATCTCCGGAGCACAACCAGTCGAAACGTTTGCACAAGCATTGACTCAGGGGATTTCTGCTTGAGGGAACTTTAATTTTGTTCAATATTTGAATTTCGGCTATTTTTCCCGAATATCCAGGCTAGATTACTTCATAAAGCAACCCGAACAAGCTAGAATCACGTCTTGAATTGAATTCAACTTTTTTATAGGAAACCTTGATCATGTCTATGTCAGACCGCGACGGCTTTATTTGGTACGACGGTAAACTCGTACCTTGGCGCGAAGCCACTACCCACGTTCTTACTCATACTTTGCATTACGGCATGGGTGTGTTTGAAGGTGTGAGGGCATACAAGACCACTCAAGGCACGGCGATTTACCGTCTGCAAGAACATACTGATCGACTATTTAATTCAGCTTACATCTTTAAGATGAAGATGCCTTATGACAAAGCCACATTAATCGCAGCGCAAAAAGAAGTGGTACGCGCCAACAAGCTGGAATCTTGCTACCTTCGCCCTATCGTATTCTACGGTTCAGAAGCCATGGGTATAGCTGCTACCACGTTAAGCGTGCATGTTGCGGTTGCCGCATGGCCTTGGGGTGCGTATTTGGGCGAAGAAGGAATGGCAAAAGGCATACGCGTGAAAACGTCGAGCTTCACCCGGCATCACGTCAACATCAATATGTGCCGTGCCAAATCGGTTGGCTCTTATCCAAATTCCATCTTGGCACACCAAGAGGTTGCGCAGGACGGTTACGACGAGGCGCTGCTGCTGGATGTAGACGGTTACGTTGCCGAGGGTGCGGGCGAGAACATTTTCATCGTCAAGAAGGGCAAGCTCTACACACCCGATCTCACTTCCTGTCTGGAAGGAATCACGCGCGACTCAATCGTCACGCTCGCAAAAGATTTGGGTATTGAGTTGATTGAAAAACGTATCACACGCGATGAAGTTTATTGCGCAGATGAAGCTTTCTTCACCGGAACTGCCGCTGAAGTAACGCCGATCCGCGAACTGGACAATCGCACCATCGGCGCTGGAAGTCGCGGCCCGATCACCGCAAAACTTCAATCGCAATTCTTCGATATCGTTGGCGGCAAAAATCCAAAATATGCAGGCTGGCTGGATCACGTTTAATCAAGGCTGTAACGCTCAGGAGATGGCAAATGAAAGCTGAAAAAAATTATATTGAAATCACTGCCGAAGCATTGCCGCTGTTTTGCCCGACACCGAATCAACCACTCTGGAACGCCCATCCGAGAGTGGCCATTCCGGTGGAAAAATTAGGTATTGCAAGCTGCCCTTATTGCGGTGCAACCTTCAAACTTAAGGGTGAGTTGCCTAAAGGCCATCACTGATCAGATTCTTGCCTAAAGCCGCATGCAAAAAATTCTGGTAGTTGCTCCCAGTTGGGTAGGCGACTGTATGTTAATGCAGCCGATGTTGCTGCGTCTCAAACAGCGCTTTCCAGACAGCCTCATTGATGTGCTTGCACCGCCATGGACGGTATTGCTGCTGAAGCAAATGCCGGAGGTTAACGAGGTCATCATCAATCCTTTCCCGCATGGCGCGTTGCATCTGTTAGCGCGTTATCGCCTTGGTAAAGAGTTGCGGGCAAAAGAATACAATGCCGCCTACGTATTGCCCAACTCGTACAAGTCGGCACTGGTACCCTATTTTGCCAACATTCCAATGCGTATTGGTTTCACCGGTGAAATGCGTTATGGATTGCTAAACGATGCACGCAAGCTCGATAAGAGAAAATTGCCGTTGATGGTGGAGCGCTTCTCTCAGCTCGCCGAAGCGACAAGCAATGATGTTCAATCCTCGATTCCTCATCCTCGTTTAAGTGTCTCTGATGAAACGCGTCAACAGACTCTGAGCAAATTTGATCTCAATCTTGATCAACCTGTTGCAATTTTTTGTCCCGGTGCCGAGTACGGTCCTGCCAAGCGTTGGCCTGCGCAATATTATGCCGAGCTCGCGCAAAAATTACGTACTCAGGGTTACGCTGTGTGGTTGATCGGTTCGCCCAAAGATAGCGAAGTCGCAGAGAAGATCGTTTCGCTGGGCAATCAAGCTGTGCGCAATCTATGCGGAACGACTGATCTGGGCGATGCCATTGCGCTGCTCTCGTGTGCAAGCCTTGTCGTTAGCAACGATTCAGGCTTGATGCATATAGCTGCCGCGCTTGACCGGCCGATGCTGGCGATTTTTGGTTCCAGCAGCCCGCAATTTACACCGCCATTGTCGAAACAGGCATTGGTACTCAAACTTGATCTAAAGTGCAGCCCTTGCTTTAAACGCGAATGCCCTTTAGGTCACTTTAATTGCATGATGCAACTGACTCCGGCTGAAGTCAGTAAACATGTCACTACCATTTTGGAGAACCAAGCATGAGTACTTTTCCTAAAGAAATTTTCAAAGCCTACGACATCCGTGGCATCGTAGGCAAAACACTGACCGATGAGATCGTCGAGAAAATAGGCCATGCCATTGGCTCTGAAGCCAGTGCACGTAAACAGCACACCATTGCAATTGGACGCGATGGACGTCTATCCGGAGAAGCTTTTGCCAAAGCATTGGCTCGTGGTATACAGAAGAGTGGCATCAATGTCATCGATGTGGGTCGCGTCGCCACACCGATGGTGTATTTCGCCGCATTCCAATTGAAAACAGATTGCGGCGTGATGATAACCGGCAGTCACAATCCTCCTGACTACAACGGCTTGAAAATGGTGCTGGCAGGTGAAACATTATCCGGCGACACCATTCAATCGTTGCGCGCCCGTATCGAAAGCGGAAATCTGACGCATGGTTCCGGTAGCTATTCTCAATATAACATTGCGCCAGAATATATCGCGCGTATCGTCTCCGATATCAATTTGAAACGCCCGATGAATGTTACGGTTGATTGTGGAAACGGTGTGGCTGGCGATTTTGTTGCAAATCTTTATCGCGAGTTAGGCTGCAAAGTGACTGAAATGTTTTGCGAAGTGGACGGCAATTTCCCCAATCATCATCCAGACCCTTCCGATCCGCATAATCTCGAAGATTTGATTGCTGCACTGTCTCATAACGGCAGCGAAATCGGTCTGGCTTTCGATGGTGATGGAGACCGTTTGGGTGTAGTTACCAAGAACGGTAATATCATCTATCCAGATCGCCAATTGATGCTCTTTGCTGCTGATGTATTGAGTCGCAATTCAGGTGCAGAGATAATCTTCGACGTTAAATCGACCCGCAATTTATTTTCGTGGATACGCAATCATGGCGGCAAACCATTGCTATGGAAAACGGGACATTCTCTGGTAAAAGCCAAGATGAAAGAAACAGGTGCATTACTCGCCGGAGAGATGAGCGGGCATGTGTTTTTCAAGGAACGCTGGTACGGTTTTGATGACGGCCTCTATGCCGGAGCTCGTTTACTCGAAATATTGAGTAAAGTTGCCGACCCGAATGCGACACTGAATAACTTGCCCGACGCTGTGAGCACACCTGAACTCCATATCCACACAAGTGAAGGCGAGAACCACGCGCTGATCACTCGCTTGCGCACTGAAGCAAAGTTTGACGGTGCGCGTGAGATCATCACGATTGATGGTTTGCGGGTGGAATACGCAGATGGTTTTGGGTTGATGCGCCCATCGAATACGACACCGGTGATTGTTCTTCGCTTTGAAGCTGATGATGCTGCGGGGCTGAAAAGAATACAGGAAGATTTTCGCAAAGTATTGCTGAAAGCTAATCCGACGTTGAAGTTGCCGTTCTAATTCCGGTTTCAAGCTAAAGTATTCACTTGCCGGAACCTCTATGACGCTGCTAATGGAACTCTCCATCTAATCATTGCCACTTTCACAGCATCGTTCAAGATCAGACACATGCTCATAGCGAAAACCAGAATCAATAGCGGTTGCCACCAAGGCAATGGCATGAGCCCAGGCAACCCCACGTAAGTCAGAAAAGTGCCGATAAGTATTTCAGCAATAATAGCGATCAATACTGTCCTGCTTGGCAGTGTTTTCCAAAACCAGTGTCGTTCCCGTGCAGACACGATGGAGAATGCAGCAAAGTAGAGTAGTGTCAAAAAACTAAAGGTATAGAGCGCATTTTCATTCGTCGACAATCCCCAACGTGACCAGCCTACCCACAAGATGAATAGCGACTCTGCTACCATCAAGATACCCTGTATTGCCGAGACCATAACAAACGGCCAGATGTCCCAAGTTTCCGGATTCCTGGAAGGTCGTACGCGATCTGTGGAGAGTGAAATCTTGGCAAAATCGGTTACAAAAACCAGTAGCAATATCGTAAAAGCGGTCATGACGAATTTACCTGTTACCATGAACGCGATTGCTACTAAAGCCGTCTTCAAGATTGTGCGGCTGATCTTGTTAATAATGTAGGTCAAAATGCGCTGGTAAATCATTCTCCCTTGCTCGACCAGCGCCAAGATATTTGTCAAACCAGGTTCAGTCAAAACGACACTGGCAGCTCCTCTGGCTACATCGGTCGCGGTACTGACTGCAATGCCCACCTCAGCTTGTCGCAATGCGGGGGCATCATTGACACCATCCCCTGTCATGCCGGTAACATGTCCGCCAGCTTGAAGATGCTTAACTACAGTGAATTTGTCTTCTGGAAAGACTTCAGCTAATCCATCAATCCTCGCCAACGAGTCGCCAGCATTATCTTCCAATTGACCAATTTTCACTTTCAAATCTGATAGTCGTTGTATGTTGTTTAAGCCAACTGCGTGTCCACTTTCGCTCGCAACAGCAAGCGCATCACCTGTGAGCATTTTCACCACAATGCCGCGGTCAAATAATTTAGCGATGAGTTCTTTTGCGTCTGGTCGAGGTGGGTCATATAGCGAGATCAAGCCGACCACTTTTGGTTTCCTTTTATCGGCACCTTGTGCGATGGCTAACGTGCGATATCCTTTTAATGCTGCTTCGCTGACCCGCGAATTGAGTGTTTCAATTGTCGTCTTGTCCAGTTCGCACGTTTTTGCGATAGTTTCAACGGCGCCTTTCATCACCAATATTTCTTTGCCGTTTTGTTCAATCACCGCTTCTGTACGGCGATTTTTTCCATCGAATGGAACGAAAGAAATTCGCGTCACTTGAGCAAGATTTTCAAATATGTGCCTCTCTCTTGCAGCAGCCAAGATGGCGATATCTAGAGGATCCTCGTTGGATTCCTGTGATGCAAATGCAGCTGCGAAAAACACATCATTTTCTGACGCGTCTCCAAATGGAGTCACACCGACAACGGCAAGTTTGTTCATGGTTATCGTTCCAGTCTTGTCCACACAGAGAACTTCCATTGTCGCCGCGTCCTCTACAGCGTTGAGGCGCGTAACCAATACGCCACGCTTTGCCAACTCTTTCGAACCGACAGCCATGCTTACCGTGAACATGACGGGGAGCGAAAGGGGTATTGCACTCATGAACAGAATAAGCACGAGCGGAACCATTTCAGAGAGCAGCATACCGTGCATCAGCGACATGATGACAACGACAGCTAGCAACGCGCCAACAACCAGAAAGAGCCAACGAACGACCTTAACCATCACCGCATCAATGTGAAATTTTGGTTGCGCTTGCTGTACCAATTCAGTGGTACGCCCTAAATTGGTCTTCACTCCGATCAACACAACAATGCCATTCCCTTCGCCTCTGCGCACGATAGAACCTGATGACAGCATTTCATCGGATGACTTGTCCGCTTCAATTGATTCGCCGGTAAGAGCAGATTGGTCTACACACAAAGCCCCGCTGAAGAGTTTTACATCGGCTGGAATAATGTCGCCAGGCCGCATGTGAAGAATATCTCCCGGAAGCAGTTCTCGAGCTGGAATGACCAGCCATTTAGAATCTCGCAGAACACGTGCACTGATCTGCAAACGTTGTTGGAGCAACTGCATAACTCCTTCAGTTCGGCGCTCCTGCATAAAACCAAACAATGCGTTTATTATCAGCAATACACTGACCACGATCAGATCATCATATTTCCCAAGAATTACTGATAACACCATGATTATTTCAAGCATCCACGCTGATGCTCCCCAGAACTTCTGGAGAAATTTTTGTACAGGATGGGTTCTTTTTTCCAACACTTCGTTGAAACCATTTTCTTTTCTCCGTGCGTCTATCTCTTTTTGTAAAAGGCCAGCGTCTGGATTGACATTAAGTTCAGTGAGGGTGTCTGAGGAAGACATTGATACGATGTCTTGCGCTTTGGCTTCTGCTGGATTCGCTGACATCGGTTTTGCTGATGATTTATAAGTGGTTAACTAAATTGCCATGCTGAAAGAGACCGGGAACAGGTTAATCATTTCATTCACCATAAGGAATGTTCAGTGCGCCACTTCACAGAAAAACGATGTTCGTGGCCACTATTTGAATTCAATTGCAGGTTTAATTATTTAATGTTTCTTTTTCACAATTTTGAAATCACCAAAGACAACGCACATCTAAGGGGGTAGATGTGCGTGGGGGGATGCAACGGCAAGGGGTTACCGTTGGAAGCATCTTAGCCAATCTCCACAGAAAAGGAATCCGTACGAATACGTACGTAGAAATACGTATGTATTTCTTTAATTGATAGCATCCTTATTTTCCCGAGTCCAATGATTTGGATCATTGAACACCAAGAAAAGAAATTACACTACGTAACAAATTATGGAAACTTGATAATTATCAGAGGCTGACTAAGTCGTACCCAAGCTCAATTTTCTTTGCCGCGGCAACAGCCAGTAATCAGATAGGTCATGTAACAAGGTGTTGAACTGCGCAATGTCCTCTGGCTTGCTCACAAAACTGTTCGCGCCGACCTGATAACTTAACACTACGTCAGCGGGTTCATGTACTTTGGAATAGACAATAATGGGCATATCCCATGTACTTGCTTCCATGCGAAGTCGTCGCAACACAGCAAGCCCGATAAGATGGGGTAGTTTCAAATCCAATAGAATCAATTTCGGCATTGGATCATTTGCTTCAGAAGTTTTCGATAACCACTCTAACGCTTCCGTACTATCGTGCGCTACAACTAACTGCAGGGTGGGATTGCATAATTCACAGGCACGACGAGCCAGATCTATTTCAATCTGATCATCTTCCACCAACAGAATCGTACTTCCTGCTCTGTTCATTTCACATCCGCTCCTAATACAGACCAATTCACCTGAACACTGTTTTGTTTATATGAATGACAAAATAGCATAATTAACAAGCCTGCGGTTGAAGTCGACGTCAAGTAAAACCAGCTCATTTCGATCAGTATTAAAATTTAGCCTTTACCCATGCATGAACTGACGTTAGCGCAGCCGCCAACTTTTCCGGTTGTGTACCGCCTGCCTGTGCCATATCTGGCCTGCCCCCGCCTTTACCGCCAATCTGTTGTGCTACAAAGTTGACCAAGTCGCCGGCTTTAACCTTTGATGTGGCATCTGAAGTCACGCCTGCAATCAAACTGACTTTTCCGTCATTGACCGATGCCAAAACAATCGCGGCAGATTTTAGTTTATCTTTTAATTTGTCCAATGTTTCTCGGAGCACGGCAGCATCCGCACCATCCAGCTTGGCTGCCAGCACTTTTACGCCGTTGATATCCTGTGCTTGACTCAGCAACTCATCGCCCTGAGAGGAAGCCAGTTTTGATTTCAATGCTGAGAGTTCTTTTTCAAGTGATTTCACATTGTCGAGGATTTGCCCAATACGGCTTGCGGCTTCATGCGGTTGCGACTTCAATGCATCTGCAACTTGCTGCAATTGTCGTTCTTGAGCATTCACTCGAGCCAATGCGCCTACCCCCGTCACCGCTTCTACACGGCGCACACCTGCAGCCACACCACTTTCGGCTACGATCTTGAACAAGCCAATGTCACCAGTACGCTTCACATGCGTACCACCGCACAACTCGATAGACGAACCAATATCGATCACACGCACCACGTCACCGTATTTTTCACCGAACAACATCATCGCGCCTGTCTTCTGCGCATCTTCTATCGCCATTTCGCGTGCCTGACATGCAGCATTAGCAAGGATTTCCGCATTCACAATTGCTTCCACTTTGCGAATTTCCTTATCGGTCATCGGCTGTGTATGCACAAAATCGAAACGTGTTTTATCCGCATCCACTTGCGAACCCTTTTGTTGCACGTGGCTACCCAACACTTCGCGCAAAGCCTTGTGCAATAGATGCGTTGCCGAGTGATTGCGCATCGTTTGACTACGTGCGGCGATATCAACCTTGGCAACGACACCGTTACCAACCGTCAGCTTGCCGGTTTTAACCACACCATGATGACCAAACACAGTTGCCTGAATCTTCTGCGTATCTTCTACTGCAAAGATGCCATGCATGTTACGCAGCTCGCCACTGTCTCCAACTTGTCCACCCGACTCGGCATAGAATGAGGTGTCATCCAATACGACCACGCCAAGTTCACCTTCATTAAGTGCGTTCACTGATACCCCTTCTTTATACAACGCAAGAATGTTGCCCTGGTGTTCCAGTGTGTCGTATCCATGGAAAGTAGTAGACGGACCTTTATATTCAAGATTCATTGCCATCTTGAACTTTCCTGCGGCACGCGCTTGTTCTTTTTGGTGCGCCATCGCTTTATCGAAGGCTGCAACATCAACAGAAACGACATGCTCACGGCAAATATCCTGAGTCAGATCGAGTGGAAAACCAAAGGTGTCGTGTAACTTGAATGCGGTCTCGCCGTTAAATATTGAAATGTCCTGTTTTTTGATCTCTGCCAGATCAGCTTCGAGAATCGCCATACCATGCTCGATGGTAGCGAAGAAACGCTCTTCTTCCTGCTTGAGTATCTCCATCACGCGCACTTGAGTTGAAGCCAATTCCGGATAGGCTGAACCCATTTGCCCGACCAGATCAGGTACCAGTTTATGGAAGAAGGCAGCGCGCGCGCCCAGCTTGTAGCCATGACGAATCGCGCGTCGAATAATTCGGCGTAGCACGTAGCCGCGACCTTCATTACCGGGGATCACACCATCTGCTATCAGGAAAGAGCAGGCACGAATGTGGTCTGCCAACACTTTCAGCGAAGGTGAGTTTAAATCTTTGCATTGTGTCTCGCGGGCCGCAGCCTTGATCAGCACCTGAAACAAATCTATTTCATAGTTTGCATGCACATGCTGCAACACCGCCGAGATCCGCTCCAAGCCCATGCCGGTATCCACCGATGGTTTGGGCAAAGGATGCATAACACCGGCTTCATCGCGGTTGAATTGCATGAACACGTTGTTCCATATTTCGATGAAGCGATCTCCGTCCTCACCCGGGCTACCGGGCGGGCCACCGGGAATATGTTCGCCGTGATCGTAAAAAATTTCGGTACAAGGACCACAAGGACCTGTGTCACCCATCATCCAGAAATTATCTGAAGCATAGCGCGCACCTTTGTTGTCACCGATGCGAATCACGCGTTCGGCAGGCATGCCGATCTCTTTAGTCCAGATGTCGTAGGCCTCTTCATCCTCGGCATATACAGTGACAGTGAGTTTATCTTTGGGTAATTTGAACACGACGGTGAGCAATTCCCACGCATAATTGATCGCATCGCGCTTGAAGTAATCTCCGAAACTGAAATTACCCAGCATCTCAAAGAAGGTGTGGTGACGGGCCGTGTAGCCTACGTTCTCCAAGTCATTGTGCTTGCCGCCTGCGCGCACACATTTCTGCGAAGTCGTCGCACGCGTATAAGGGCGTTTGTCAAAACCGAGGAACACGTCCTTGAACTGGTTCATCCCCGCGTTGGTAAATAACAACGTCGGATCTTCATGCGGGACCAAAGAACTGGACGAGACCACTGCATGCCCTTTAGAGGCGAAAAAATCCAGGAATTGTTGGCGAATTTCACTGCTTTTCATTGCACACCCTTAGTATCAAATATCATTCAAAAACGGCGTACATCATACCATGCAGTACAGTGCTGTTCACGCGACAAAGGTCAGCGTGATTCGAGTCCAGCTCACTGCAAATCGTTAAGCAGATTTAATAAAAGTATTTATAAATCAGATGACAAATGTCCAATAAGGGAATATATTTCGGAAAATCAGGTGATGATTGTGAAGAAAAATATTTTACATCCCTTATTGGTTTTGGTCTTCGCGTTGTTGCAATGCGTCGCCCCGCTCCTGCATGCTCATATTGACGGTCGACATTCTGGAGTCTTTCCCGGTTCGCTATCAAAGCCGTCTCATACAAGTCTAAGTGAACAAAGCTTTATTGTTGTTGCTGAATCAGCATCGATCAGTCTTTCAACATCAATCAGCTTGTCAACCAACCTCGAAAAAAATGATTTGCCTGCATTGCCAGCTTCATCGATATTGCATACCTACGATATTTTTCCCCTTGGAACCGTGAAATATATTTCACTTGTTTCCCCTTCTTCCCTCTTTTTTTCCCAATATCGCCAATATCATCCGCAGGCACCGCCAAATCTGGCTTGAATTCCTTCAGTGACTGGATTCGCCCGAGTTTCCGTTTAAACCCGCCCTGAATTTTTAGTTATTGAACTCCTGAAGTGTGTTCTTTGACTTCAATTTATAGGTAGTACATCAATCATTATTTTTCTATATTAAATATATTAAGGGTGAAACAATCATGAAAGTAATTACACGTCTTAGTTTGGGTTTCGGTTCGTTGATATTTTTACTGCTATTGATGTCAACAATGGCGGTGCTGCGCGTCAATGAGATGAGCGCTGACACAAGCCAAATAGTCAATGACCGAATGCCTAAGCTCATTATGACCGATGAGGTGATGCAAAATGTGCTGATCATCGCTAGATCGGTACGCAGTCTGATACTTACCAACGACAAACAAATCGAAAAGCAACAACGTGAAGCCATCGCCAACGCTCGCAAGGACAATAGTGAACTGCTTGAAAAGATCAAAGTCCTGGTTAACAGTGAAAAGGGCAAACAAATGTTTGCAGAGGTGACTGATTTAAGGGCTAAATATAATGCAGTACTCGATGTTCAAATTTCATTGGCAGACAGCTCATCTCCACAGTGGAATGAAGAAAAAGCAAAGCAGTATGTATTTAGCGACCTCACTCCTATTGCAAACGCCTACATTGCATCACTGGACAAGTTTGGCGATTATCAAAAGGAACTTGCCAAGGAAAGTGGTAAAGATGCTGAAGATGTTGCCTTTTCGACTAAAGAAATATTAATTTCAATTGCGATAATTTCTTTGCTTATAGCTGTCGGTATGGCCTACTGGATTGCGCGAAGCCTCTTGAAACAATTAGGCGGCGAACCAGACTACGCAGCCCATGCTGTAGGCAAGATAGCCGAGGGTGATCTGACTATTGATCTGGCGCTCAAGCCGGGAGACACCACCAGTTTGCTGTATTCCCTCAAAACCATGCAAGACAGCCTGCGCAAGATCGTGGCCGAGATCAAGAACATTGTCGAAGACGCCGCGATACGGGGTAACTTCAGCACCAAGATGGACCTGAATGGCAAGGCCGGCTACACCAAAGAACTGTCCGATTTGTTAAATAGTCTGTCCAATGTCTCCGAGACCGGCTTAAACGATGTCACCCGTGTAGCCACAGCCCTGGCCAATGGCGACCTGTCGCAAAAGATCACCAAAGACTATCCCGGTGTCTTCGGCCAAACCAAAAACGGCGTCAACAGCACCGTCGATGCCCTGACCAAGATCGTCGAAGAGATCAAGAACATCGTCGAAGATGCCGCCCAGCGCGGCAGCTTCGCCACCAAGATGGATATGAGCGGAAAAGCCGGCTACACCAAGACCCTGGCAGAACTACTCAATCAACTCTCA
>CAIRAO010000369.1 GCA_903876625.1 uncultured Gallionellaceae bacterium
CCGCTTTCAGGCAATAAATTTCCAACTTCACAATTCCACTTTCGTTTTATATCAAAACGCCGTTACGCAGCCATAATATTGCAATGTTTCAACATGTCTCCGAGGTGCTTGGCTGCCTCAACTACAGAATCAAATATTCCAAGCACCTTCGTCTCATTTGAATACAGTGCTCGACCGGTATCTGGATCTCGAATCAAAACGACTTTTACCATTTCATTTCACCTGTACGAAATTTACGATGCAAAAATAAATTACTTAAACCTCCAGTGTTGCTGTTGGTTTGGTAATTCAAGGTAACTAAAAGGTAACTGAACCGTATGCGGATATTACATGCAATGTCCGTGACATAACAGAGCGGACAAATGTTTATTTTTGGAGTTACTTAAGATACAGTCTGTCTCACTCAGTGGGGATAGTTGGCAGACTTCACATTAGAATTTGCCGTGTCGTTGATCAATCTCAAATACTCCAATTTTAAATATCAACAAAGTAATCAATAACCTCAAATACATAATACAATCATCGTCCGTGACAAAACAGAGCGGACAAATGTTTATTAAGGAGATGGATGATGCAATCTCACTACCTTGTTCCCACATCGGAAATCGAACTTGAAACCGGGCTCGGCAAAGAATTGTTACGAAAGTGGCGACAACGCTACGGGTTCCCTGTTCTTGAAACCGGGGTTGAAGGCAAAATTGGTTACTCTAGAAATACGATCCAGGTTCTGCTTCAGATCAAAAGGCTAATGGAAGGAGGGTTTAGACCTGCTCAGATTGTAGGAAGACCCATATCGGAACTTGAACGCCTGAGCAGAGCTATAGAAAACGACAAACCTGAACTTTCCGTCAGTAAAACAACCGGCATGCTTCTCGACCGGCTAAAGAGTGCTGATATGACTGGTATAAATTCACTTTTGGCGAAAGAGCGCGCCAAGCAGACACTCAGCGAGTTTGTCATAAATACGGTCTCTCCACTGATTGGCGAAATCGGCGATGCATGGTCAAGAAATGAAATTCAGATTTACCACGAGCATCTCTGCACAAGTGTCATTCAGCGTTTGTTGCAAGCCGAGATTCTCTTATGCAAACCCAAGCGGGGCTATCCTGTCATTCTTTTCGCCACTCCCCCGCAAGAGTTTCATGCGCTTGGATTGCTAATGGTAGAAGCAGTGCTTGCAGATCATGGCGCCACAACTTTCTGTCTTGGATCACATGTGCCATTAAACGAAATCAAATTGGCTGCCTTGTCTGTAAACGCTGATGCGGTAGCACTATCGTTCAGTTTCTCTTTTCCAGAACGCAATACAAGACCGACGTTAAAGCACTTAAGGCATTTGCTACCTTCTAAAATCGAACTTTGGGCAGGGGGTTCCGGCTTGTCATCCATTAGACGCCCCCCGAACGGGATCAGCATTTTCTCGAATATCCAAGACGCGATTGCGATAATGCAAAATCATGCAATGAAAAAACCCGTAACGCAAAATAAATAGCCTCTTAGCCATTCGATAATGTTTTATACGCACCCAACAGCATGATTATTGCCAACGCCAGGCATCCAATCGCACCAACACTCAAGAAAAACTTAAGAATCATGTATGGAGAAGTCGGAATTCTTTCAGCCAACATAAAACTTAAATATCCCATGCCTCCAGCAACCATCAAATAAACCCAAACACTGTCCTTAGCTTTTGACACTGGTTATTCCCTACTTTTAGACAAATGGGGTGCGACTATGATAAACATGGGTATTCCAAAAAAGCATGCGTCATAAAGATAATACATTGGCACATGATTTTCTGTGAATACCAATATGCACGCAGTAATGGTTCAGGTGAAGTCTTTAGCTACGTTGATCGGTTTTGACGCAGTTGATATGGGCGACCTAAAATCAGCCCGCCCTCTTGAGCCATTTGGCATGACATGGATACATCTGGCAATTTAGCTTGGATATGGTAGGCGTTTCGCCTTTGGTTTATTAAAGCGGTAGAAAAAAGATCAAGGCTTCTATTGCGCAATAAGTTGCTACGATTGCTTTAGCATTTTTGGATGAACGGACACCGGACTGGTTCACATTTCGGTGGCTATCATTTGGCTAAAATTAAGAGGTTATTTCTTAAATCTAGAGTTCCACAATTTCATGAATTTATATGCAAATGGATCTTCACAATAATGAAGCATATTGGAATTTTGCCATTGATTTTTTATAGCGTTCATAAGGCAATCTACCTTGCTGTTACCTTTATGTTCTTTGAACGTGCAATGTTTGCAAAACTCACTTTCCGGAGAAAATGTTTCTTCACTGACATTTGGCTTTAATGAATGTAATTTTGACATCACACTTTTCCATGTATTTATTTAATTTATTGCATTTATTTATACTCCTCAAAACAAGTAATGCCTATATGCCAAAAGGTCTATGCCTTTTTTCAAAGTACTAGATAACTATATAGATAGTGATCTATACGTTTAAGCTGTGTTCAAATGAAATTGTGTCGAAACGCAAAAAAAACACCTAACAAACGACAACTAACGAGACGTTTGCAATATTTAAACCAGTAGAAGCAAATGTTCTCGCTCCCAAGAGCTGATCACTCGGTTATAGGTTTTGAACTCTAGTTCTTTCACCGCGCAGAAAGCGTCCACAAATCGAGTACCCATGATCTCGCGCATCTGCTGACAGGCGTTCAGTTTTTCGATTGCATCTTCCAGGTGACGAGGGAGTGCGTGCGCAAAATCCCATGCACTGGTACTAACCGCATCTGCTGGCTGGCGTGCTTCCAGCATTCCCAAATATCCGCATGCAAGCGTAGCCGCAATAGCAAGGTATGGATTCACATCAACGCCCGGCAGGCGATTCTCAACTCGGCGGGCATCCGGTCCGGAATTCGGAATACGGATACCACAGGTGCGGTTGTCGTAACCCCAGCTCAGATTGGTTGGTGCCGACATTTGAGAGGCAAGCCTCCGATATGAATTGACGTAAGGTGCAAACATGGGCATTACTTGTGGCCCATAGTTTTGCAAGCCGGCAATATAATGGAAGAAGGCTGGACTGGCACTCCCATCAGGTTTGCTAAAAATGTTGTTACCATCAGCATCCAGAATACTCTGGTGAATATGCATCGCGCTGCCTGGCTCTGTTTCCATCGGTTTTGCCATAAATGTGGCAAAGATCTTATGGCGCAGCGCAGTCTCGCGCACAGTGCGCTTGAACAAAAATACACGATCTGCAAGTTCCAGCGGATCGCCGTGAGCGAAATTGATCTCCATCTGGCCTGCACCTGCTTCGTGAATGAGCGTTTCGACACCAAGTCTATGCACGGAACAGAAGTTGGACAACTCCATAAAAAACGGATCGAAATCGTTGACCGCATCAATGGAATAACTTTGCCTTCCTGCCTCAGGTTTTCCGGTGCGGCCGATTGGTGGGTGCAAGGGCTCATGCGGATTTTGCTGTTGTGCGACCAAGTAGAATTCCATTTCGGGCGCCACCACGGGTCGCCAGCCGCGCTGAGTAAAAAGATTAATCACGCTTCGCAGAACCGCTCTGGGAGATAACTGCACCGGAGAACCATCCCATTCTACACAGTCGTGAATGACCACAGCTACAGGCTCGGCAGCCCAGGGAACGACTCGAAATGTGGCAGGGTCCGGGCGACAAACCATATCTGGATCAGTGTCTCCAACATGTACCCCATTATCCGGTTGCTGACCATTCACCGTATTGAGCAGTACACTTTTCGGAAGACGCATTTCACCGGCGCTGAGGAATAGGTCCTTGGGAAGTATCTTGCCACGAGCAATACCAGTCATGTCAGGTATGACACATTCAACCTCGTGAATATGATGTTGTGCAATTAATTTTTCGATAGGATCATTCATCGTTTTTATTTCTGGCACCATTTTATTAATTCGATATCACTCATGCTGAATACCAAATGAGCATGAATTTTACTATCGTTTCTATAAGTTATACGGACATTAGAAGTCAGGCACCTTTATTTTCCTGCAAGAGATTACCGCCATCGACAATCATCAATTGACCGGTTATATAGCTTGAGGCCGGGCTTGCCAGAAATGCAACCATCGCTGCCACTTCGGTTGGCGTTGCCGCCCGCCCTATCGGCGTGTGAAGTGATGCGATACTTTCGATCTCAGTCTGGGAAGCGGTGGCTATCCATCCGGGCGCCACACTATTGATGTTAATGCCCTGAGAGGCCACCTCTAGTGCAATGCCCATACTCATCCCCACCATCGCTGCCTTTGCTGCACCGTAAGCAGATTCGCACGGGTTGCTGTTGACCGTACCAGTCGTTGAGGTGATGTTGACGATGCGACCATAACGCCGTTCAATCATTCCCGGCAATACACGCCGTGTAACGTTGTAGCATGTCGTCAAGTTCCGGGCTATAGAAGCATCCCACTCATGGTCGTTCATCTGGTGGAAAAGTTGTGATACAGCGGGAGAGCCTTCCTTGGTCATTCCTGCGTTGTTGACCAAAATATCGATACGGCCATAATCCATTTCAATTCGATCGATTAAGTCAGTAGTCACAACTCGATCAGTTAAATCCGCAACGTAACCTCGGGAATCAAATCCTTTTTCCTGAAGTGTTTTTACTCTCTCATGCACGCGAGGGCCTGTTGCAGTTATCGCAATTCGCGCACCCATTTCTGCAAGGAGTTTTGCACAGGCAAATCCGATACCGTCCTGACTGCCAACTCCGGTGATGAGTGCAACTTGTTCTTTCAGGTCAAACAGAGGATGCATTTAAAGACTCCATCGATTCGGTCATCATTTCAGGATGCTTAAACGTTCAATTTTTATGGATTTCACTTAAAGAGTAACCCATCGAAGAGTATGTTGCGAGAAATTCTGACATTTGACTGCACACGAATTGCAAGCAGCCTGTTAAATTTATACTCGCTGGCATCACTTTTTCAATTTTCCACAATCTTTATAATCACGACACTTTTAATCAAGTTAAAATAATAGCCTCACAGTACCCCGTTTAATTCTCAAGACCACATAATGTTTAATCCAACTCGAGATCAGGCCAGGCAATTTTTATTTGAAGCTTGGGGCAAACGCCGCGCTGGCGAATTGCTCACTCCGCTGGAAGATTTGACTACGCAATTGATCGACAAGCATCCTGAATATCACGAATTACTTGCCGCCCCGGAACGCAATCAGGATAAAGATTACGCACCCGATAGCACCGAAATCAATCCATTTCTGCATATCATGATGCACCTGTCTATCGAAGAACAAATCTCTATCGGACAACCTTATGGTATCCGTGAACAGTTTGCTCGCCTCACACAAAAATACCAGTCAGAACATGAGGCACAACATGCAATGATGGATTGTCTGGGAGAAATGATCTGGCAAGCGCAGCGTAACAAAACCGAGCCGGATGCAGCAATTTATATTTCCTGCCTGGAGAAACAATAATGGCTAATCGTTTGACCCATATCGTCACGCGAACCGGCGACGATGGCAGCACCGGGCTGGCTGATGGAACTCGTGTCAGCAAAGGTGATGCGCGAATTTCCGTAATTGGCACATTGGACGAATTAAACAGCCACATTGGAGTTTTACTTGCCGAGCCATTACCTGCGGAAATACGTCAGGAATTATTGCAAATTCAGCACGATCTTTTTGACTTGGGTGGAGTATTGGCATTTCCGGGTGCGCCATTTACGCAAGACAAATTAGCTCGTCTTGATGGCTCTATCAAACACTTCAATGCTGAATTGCCGCCGTTAAGGGAATTTATCCTGCCAGGGGGGTCTCGTGCAGCCGCTCTGTGCCACGTGGCTCGCACGCAAACGCGTTGTGCAGAGCGAAATCTTGTGCTTTTAATGCAGCACGAAATAGTTTCACCTGAAGGGTTGCGCTATCTTAATCGTCTTTCAGACTTATTATTCATTCTAAGCCGTGTCATCAATCGTGCCGCTAACCAGCCTGAAAGCTATTGGAAAAAAACTGAAACTTAAGCAGGAAACACGTCAATTGGCGAATAACAAAATTTACGGCTGACGAAAAATGACGGAAACGCTATACTTTGCCCCCAGAAGCTCAATATCAATCGCCTCAACGGAGAATTAAATGGTACAACATCACAAGCCAAATGTTTTGCACACTTTTTCTGACATACCCAATATTTCGGTTCCTGTCAACGAACCCTGGCAAGTTGAGTTAAACGCACCGGCTATATCAGCCATGACTGACTTTCGTGTGAGTGCTTTATTCAAAGTGAGTCCGGAAGAAACGATTGAAGCAGCTCTGCAAAAAATGAAGGTTGCCGGACTGCGCCTCGGTTTCGTCGTTGACGCGAAATCAGACAAGATTCAAGGATTCATAACATCTTACGATATCATGGGTGAAAAACCGATGCGGTACCTGCAAAGCATGGGGTTTTCTGACAGTGGTGTTACTCACAGTGACATTCAGGTTAAAGATATTATGGAAAAAACAAGCGACTGGGTCAGCGTTGAAATGAAAAATGTTGAAACGGCGACGGTTCAGTCTGTGCTTGATGTTTTTCAAAAAACCGGTCGTACACATATCCCCGTTATCGATAGCAAAGAGGGCGCTGAACATCATCTTTGCGGACTTTTCTCTTCTTCAAAGGTTTTGCGTCTAACTGAATTTGCGCGACGCAAAGCATCCAAGGCTTAAAACAGGTTCGATTCTATAAAAAGGCACGTCAGCTTGACGTGCCTTTTTATTTGCAACAAATCACATTTGCTTGAATAGATGAGCGTAAGTTCGACTAACCGAAATTGATTCCGGCCTTTCGCGCAAGGTCAGTGTTACCCGCCCCAACAGGTCGTGTTTGGCGGTTACGATCTGGTTTACGTTCACGACAGTGCTTCGATGAACTTGCCAGTATTGATCGGTATCAAGTTGTGTTATTAACTCCTTGAGCGGAGTGCGTAGCAAGAGTTCGGCGTCGCGCGTGTAAACTGCCGTGTACTTATCCGCAGACTGGAAATAGCACACCTCCTCAACTGCTAACATACGTACGGACTGCCCAACCTGAGCTCGTAACCAACGCAATGGTTGTGGCTTGTTTGAGGTCGTCAACAATTGTTGCAATCGCACCAGCATCTGATCCGGTTTGACTTCACTTCGTTGCTTAAGGCGTTCAACACACTTCGCCAATCGTTCTTCGCTAACAGGCTTAAGCAGGTAGTCCACTGCCGCTTGCTCAAAGGCTTCGACGGCATGATCATCAAAGGCAGTGACAAATACCAAACGGCAATTAGCCTGAGCTGAGCGCGCTGCATCCAGCCCGCTCATTCCCGGCATGCGAATATCCAAAAAAGCGATATCGGGCGATAAAGTCGAGAGTGCTTGCTGTGCGGCGACGCCATCGTGAATGACAGAGATGATTTCGAGTTCAGGCCACAATTTCGTCAGACGTCGTTGCAAATCGGCTGCCAGATTTTGTTCGTCATCGGCGATTAGGGTACGCATAAAGGGATCTCCAACGTAGCTGTCATACCACCACCAGTATTACTTTCCAGCACTAACTTACCCGCTTCACCATACAACGCGTCCAACCTTGCCCGGACATTTTCCAACCCCGCTCCCGATTTGTTATCCGTATCCGAACTGAATCCAACACCGTCATCATGCAAGCTTATCCGCAATTGATTTCCGTCTGCTTGTGCGCGAATTTGCAAACTGCCGCCGCCAATTTTCGGTTCTATTCCATGTCTTACTGCATTCTCAACCAGCGGTTGCAGCAACATCGGCGGAAAAGATGCTGAGCGAATATTTTCAGTAACATCCATGCTCCAGTTCAGACGTTCACCAAATCGGATCTTCAATATCTGCAAATAATTTTCCAACATCTCCAATTCATCGCCCAGTGTCGTATTGTGGCTGCGTGCACGTGCCAATGCGACACGCAACCAGTCGATGAGCCGTTCCAGCAGTTTTCGAGCAAGCGTCGTATCGGTTTCGATCAGGCTGCTCACGTTGGCCAATGTATTAAACAAGAAATGGGGTTCTATCTGGGCTTGCAGTAATTTTAAGTGTGCTTCGAGTTGACGTTTTTCGCTTTCAATCTCGTTCATGCGACGCTGTTTGACTTCCGCATCCAACTGCTCGATGCGCAAACTGAGGAAATAAGTTATTCCACCGATTCCGCCGAAGAAAAGACCGATCACCACCGATATCCATGCGCGCTGGTCGCTCCAATCCAACGCTCCGGTGATCCACGCCCCCAAGGTAACGCCAAACATAATACTGCCGGGGAAAGTCAGCGCCAGCACCCACAAGCGTCGGCGTTTGTCACTGATGTGGCAAATCACCGTTGCATTGATCGCATAAATAGAAAGGCCAATACATTGCGAAAATATGAAATTGATCCAGAAGCTATGTTCGAAGCCAACTATTGTGAGCAATCCGGCTATCGCCGTATTGAACAGTATTGAAGATAAGGTAGAAATGAAGAGGTTTTTATACATGGCTTAATTATCTTATGTAAATCTTATCAGGGGAGCGCAATCTTAAAACCTAATATCAACATCTGTTCAAAAAATCGGGCGAATTCGCGCTGTGCGCCTCCATCATTAAAAGTAGCCATTGCGAAAGCACTCAGATGAGGACTTACAGTGTACTCACTGTATCCGGATACCTGGTTGCTACTGTCCGTCAGGTTGTGAGTAAACATCAGTCTGCTGAATCCAGAACTTTCCATCAGGTTGCTTTGCCATACAAAATACAGGTAATCACGCCCCAATAATGACGGAGCGTATGCCAGTGCCTTTACTAAAACAGGAATAGCTTTACCTGTCGGAAATGCACTTGAGGCGCTGGCAGTACGCCCGAAATAGGCACTGCTCTCAGCTACATCGAAACCGTGATCGTAGCGCAAATATTCGGCATAGAAAGTTTGTCCATTCTCAAAAGTATAGGAAGCACCCGCCAAGATATCCGTTCTTCTTGGTGACTCTGCCTCTTCGAAAAAGGACTGGTTAACATCAGGGGAAGAGATCAACAAATTCGGGAGTGTGTAAGAACCCGCTTCCGTATATAGCAACCACGCATCGGCGATTGTTTCCTGGGCATGTGCCCCGACAAACAACGACTGTTGTGATTGTTTCACCAGCGCCAATCCGACTGCGCTTTCTTCACCACGCCAATCGGCCTTTATTAACCAACTATCCGACCACGGGTCTGGTTCAGTATGACCATAGCCAGAATCGAAAATTCGTGCAATATACACAGACGTACTCACATCCGGCGACCATGACAACCGTGCAGCATCCATGCCGGATAATTCAGCCATGGGATTGTTGCGCCCATTGTTGAAATAAAATGGATTGGAGGGCGAGCGGAATTGTGCCGGCCCCCAGTTCAGCAATTCGCGTCCACCGCTCAACGCCAGTGTTTCGCTCGTCTTCCAACGCGCCTGCCATTGGCTGAAATATCCTTCGGATCTATTCGTTTCACCAAAGGCATTTCGATCTTGTTGTGTCACCAGTATCGGACGCCCACTGAGTCGCAGTGAGTAATTTTCCATTTTGATATTGAAACGGGCCTCAGCCGCGTCGGTTCGTTGTGCCAACTTTGCCATATAATTCCCGGGATTAAGCACGCTATCGCTATTCAGCTTCATGCTGTTTGAATAAGCGTAGAGTGTTCCATCCCACGTGAAAGGAAAATCAGTCTCATTGGCTTGAGCCGATAGGCACAGGCTGTTCAGTAACACAACCCAAATTAATTTCTCCAGATGTCTCATGTTTGTTTTCATTTATAGGTCTACTGCAAGTCCTACACTCAAGCAGTTTCCCGTCAATGTCTTATTGCCGAATATAATATCGTTGCGAAGCGTTACAAAAGGTTTGAACAAACCACTTTTCTGCGGCTCCCAGCCAATATTGGCGACTAGTCCGGGAAGGTTTTGCATCCCCGCCCCCTGTCCGAAATATCCTATCGATCCGATCGACAAATTGAGCCATCCTTCTTTCTTTTCCAGGACTATCCCTGCTGCAACATAATCTCCTCTTGAAGTACTAATTTGTGTCAGTTCCAGACCGGCTTTTTTAGTGTCACTCGCGCTGAACAGTAAACGAAAACCGGCATGCTGATACTGAGTGCTATCTAACTCGCCAATTCCCGCTTGAGGACGCAGCATGATGGTGTCTTGCGCATAACACTGAGGAGCGGTAAACAAAACGCTTAAAGCAGTACAAAATAATCCATACCGGCGAGGCAAATACAATATGGATCGACAATTTAGTTTCATTGCAGTTGCCCCAGATCAAATTCCCCGGAACTCACTTTCTGTACTTTCACCGTCCCAAATTCCATGACTGTTTCGGCATCGATCAAAGCATCACGTATTGTCATGCGACTAACGAAAGGTATACGCTGACCTTCATATTGCATATTGTTGCCGTAATCGAAACGGGCAGTTTTGAGTAACTTTCCGCTTACCGAATAAAATTCTGCTTTAATGCCAACACTTCGCTTGACCGAAACCCAGTAACGCACTTTGTCGTAGGTGGCACGATTGTGTTTCGCTTTAAGGTCGAGCACAAAGCATGCTTCTCCATCAACAGACTCTTGCTGCCCCAATTGTGCTTCGTAATCCTTGGCATAATTAGTCGCGGCGATATCACCGTTGGATGCCTGCCCGCTCATGCGTTGACGCGGAGAGATGGGAATAGGCTTGGATAAACCAGGACGTGTGAGCCACATGTTGCGTCCCACCTGCAGAAGTTTTGAACCTTTGAATCGTGAAGGTTCAAACGTTTCAGCCACGCTGGCATCATCAGTTGCCTTGACCAGCAAACGTTGTTGCTCATCCACCTTATCACCATCATGTGAATTCAGCTTGATCTCCCACACGATGCCTGGAAGACCTCCTCCTCGTGCACGATCAGATTGTTCGAGAATATTTTTGGCATCGGGTGCGGCGAAAGTTACGCCGCACCCGATCATCAGTAATAAGGCTAGAAATTTTTTCACATTGTCTCCTGGTTGTTAATCACTATTTTAAACATGCCCAAGCGCGTCAATAATCGCCTGCTTAGCTGCGCGCCTCGCTGGTAAATAAGCCGCAAGAGTTCCCACGACCAGCATCAGGATCAGGGTGAATATCGTTCGGCTCAAATCCAGATCGACCAACAAGGGAACGGCGCTGGCACTGTTCGGCGGGGTATACGAAATGTGCGCGACATTAATTCCAAAACGCACACCGAATGTGACTAGCAATCCGGTAAGACAACCCAGCAAAGTCAGCATAAGCGATTCGGTGGTAAAGAGTTTCACCACACCGCTGCGCTTTAATCCGATTGCCCGCAATGTACCGATTTCGCGTGTACGCTCGACTACCGTCATTCCCATCGAGTTTGCCACGCTCATCACCACAACAGTTAGAACGATGCTGAAAATGAAACCGAATATCATGTCAAACATGTTGTGTACCTGATTATAAAAATCAGAAAGTTCCTGCCAGGTTCTCACTTCCATATCAAAACCTGCCACCTGTAGTTTTTCCTGGATGACTTGACGCATATTTTCGGTATGCGACACATCATCCAGCAATACGGTCAAGCGGTCAGCGGCTCCTGCCGTGTCATACAGCGTTTGCGCAAGACCTAACGACATAAATGCAAACTTATCGTTACTGCCCGCATTGCCAGTATTGAAAGTCCCGTTTACCGTGATATCAAGCGCATTGGCTTGCCCGGTCAGTGTATTGCTCAACAGCGAAGCCTGATCACCTTTTTTCAAATGCAGCATTTCAGCCAACCCAAAACTGAGCAGTGCATTTTCCGGATGCGCCGCATCAAGTTTTTTGAGAACATCAACGTACATGCCATTACGCATTTCTTCAGCAGTCAATACATTATCCTGTATCTGTTGCATGGCTTCCGGAGAAATGCCTTCAGCGATAAATATAGTGCTTGCTCGACCATTGCTGATCAGACCACTCAAACTTAATCGCGGTGCGATCAGCTTGACGTGTGGTTCATTTCTCAACAAGTCGGTGATACGAGTCACTTCTTCCGCTTTGAGTAAGTAACGCTCCGGATTCAGTTTGCCCTCCTTGCTCATGCCGCGTTTACTCAATGTCAGGTGGCCCAATAATTCGCCATGGATAGACTGGCGCGCCAATCCGTCGTAGACGTTGTGGGTATAGCCGGCAAAAAGAGCGATCGCGGCAAAGCCAAGTGCGATAGCCAGCAACGTCACCACGCTGCGACGACGATTGCGCATCAGGCCGCGCAAGGCCATTTTGGTTGTGTTCATGCTGTCACCTCATCACTTTCGATATTGCCGTCACGCAATAAAATTTTTCTGTCCACATGTTCCAGCAGGCGCGGATCATGCGTGGTAAATACAAATGTCACGCCGCGTGCTCGGTTCATATCACGCATCAAATCGACTACCATCCGGCTATTTTCAGAATCAAGATTGGCTGTTGGTTCGTCGGCAATCACCAGCTTTGGCTCAACCGCCAAGGCTCGGGCAATAGCAACCCGCTGCCGCTGCCCGCCGCTTAATTTGTCAGGCCTGGATGAGCTGAATTTTTCCAGGCCGACATCGATCAATGCTGCTTTAGCTTTTTCTCGTGCGACACTTTCTTTCACTCCTTGTATTTGCAAAGGCAGCATCACATTTTCCAATGCTGTTAATACCGGCACCAGATTGAATCCCTGAAATACGAAGCCGATTTTGTGTCCCCGGAAATCAGTCAGTTCATCGTCCTTGAGACTGCGAATGTTTTGCCCGTCGAACCATACCTCACCATTTGAGGGTTCATCGATCAAGCCAATAATATTCATCAGCGTCGATTTACCGCTACCCGAAGGCCCCCACACAGCCAGAAATTCTCTGCTGTGGATGTCTAGGGAAACACCATTCAGGGCTTCAATGCTAGTTTCACCGAGCATGAAACGACGTCGAACCTGCTTTAATCTCAGCAGGGGCAAATCATTTTTTACAACCGTTTCAATTGACATATATACCTCGCTTTAATGAAGTTGAATGGGCATCGTGTTGATCCCGTCAGTGATTTTAAATGCGGCGTCGGCAAAACCTGGCGGGCCAAATCTTCCTTTTGCATTCCGCGACATGCCGATTGGTTCTTTGGGGATGCCCAAAAAGTTGCTGTCCAATTTATTGTTGCCGTTGATATCTGCATAAACAGCGACGGCGTACTCACCACTGGCAATATCAGTCAACAATAATTCAGCGACATCGCCTGTAGCAACCGTCTGGCCGGTACGCGCATATTGATCTTTCATGGGAAAATCTTGCGCATGGTCCGCTCCATATACCGCCACGTATATATTTTTTCCGGCGATACCGCTGCCATGGATTTCCAGTTTCAATTCACCTGCAACGATGGCGTTGCTTGCCAACAAGCAGAACATCAGACACAAATATTTCATGACTTCCCTCTCTATTCCAATTAACGTATTAGTTACCTGACGCAACTATACGAAGTGGCTTAGGGGAGAAAAAGGCGTTTGCGACGAAACGCAGAAATCAAGGAGTGAACTGCAATAGCTACCGTTAAAGTGGAACTCGTGTAGCGATTCGTCTGTCCCCTTTCCCAACGGGCAATAACCAGCGACTTGGTTGGCCCCTTTACCAGCCTTAGTCGAATGGCTAGTTAGTTCATCAGGGTTGGGGAGGTGGAAACGGGAGATGCAGGAATTAAGGCAAAGGGGGTGCTATCGGCTTCTTGCGGAAACCGTAAAGCCATGAAACATAGCCCGAGAGGGCATAACCAAGAAACAACAGGAATAACACACCCGGTGGATAGCTTGATATGAGAATGAAAAATAACGCCAGCAAGAAGATAGCAATAAAAGGAACACTTTTACGCATATTGAAATCTTTAAAACTGTAAAAGCGAACATTGCTCACCATGCTCAACCCGGCAAATAAAGTCAATGCTACGGATACCCAGCGCACATCAACACCGGCAACACCATAATCATTCATCACCCAAATAAATCCGGCAACCAGCGCCGCAGCGGCAGGGCTGGGCAGCCCCTGGAAAAAGCGCTTGTCGATGACTTCATGGTTAGTGTTGAAGCGGGCCAGACGCAATGCAGTCCCTGCGCAATAGATAAAGGCGGCGAACCAGCCGACCTTGCCCAAATCGCGGAATGCCCATTCGTACATCAACAACGAGGGCGCAACGCCAAATGACACCATGTCAGACAAACTGTCGTACTCTGCACCAAATTCACTCTGTGTGCGCGTCATCCGGGCCACACGGCCATCCAAACCATCCAGTACCATTGCAATAAATACTGCAACCGCTGCCGTTTCAAACTTTCCATTCATCGCCTGAACGATGGCATAAAACCCGGCGAACAAAGCGCCCGTGGTAAACAGGTTCGGCAGTAAATAAATACTGCGGCGGCGAATGTCCAGCGGTTTGCGTTTGTTTAGATCGGTCATAAGTTCATTTATAGCTGCGCCAAAATGGTTGTGGTAGCCGACACTTTATCACCGATACTGACTTTAACGTTAGCAGTAAGCGGCAGATAAACATCTACGCGCGAGCCAAAACGAATGAAGCCGTAACGCTGACCGCGTGTCAAATTATCACCCTCTTTTACGTAACACAAGATGCGGCGCGCGATAAGACCGGCAACTTGTACGAAGGTGACTATCTGACCCTCGGCAGATTTCAACACGATCGCATTTCTTTCGTTTTCGGTCGACGCCTTATCCAGGTCGGCATTCACAAACTTACCAGGGAAATATTGCACTTTTTGTATCGTACCATCCATCGGACTGCGATTTGAGTGTACGTTGAATACATTCATAAAGACGCTGATCAGTATCGCTTCGCGTTGTCCGTACGGATCTTGCCTGCGCTCCACCTTGATGACACGTCCGTCACAGGGAGACAGAACTGCACCGGCTTGTTGCGGTATCTCTCTGCCGGGATCGCGAAAGAACTGCAACACAAATACAAAGATGATCCACAACGGGATAGACCAGAACGCACACCAGACGGTGGCTCCCAGAGCAAGAATCAAGGCAATAGCCAAAAACGGCCAACCCTCGCGGGCGATGATGGGGTGAGGATAGTTCATTCTGAATTGATGACCTTTAGCAGCGATTTGATAACTTATAGTCGCCAGTCGTTAGACGTTAGTCGTTAGTTAAAACACACCCGCGTAGCGGAAAGCTTAACTGACGACTAACGTCTAACGACTACCAACTGCCTTTTAGTTCTTAGATTGATCGACCAATTTGTTCTTGCCGATCCAAGGCATCATGGAACGCAACTGACCACCCACGACTTCAATCGGATGCTCTGCATTCAAACGGCGACGCGCAGTCATTTCAGGATAGTTGGTGCGGCCTTCCAGAATAAACTGTTTGGCATAGGCACCGTTCTGAATATTTTTCAGGCATTCCTTCATTGCGGCACGGGCTTGATCGCCGATTACACGCTGACCCGTTACATATTCGCCATACTCGGCGTTGTTGGAAATAGAGTAGTTCATGTTGGCAATGCCGCCTTCGTACATCAAGTCAACGATCAACTTAAGTTCGTGCAGACATTCAAAGTAAGCCATCTCTGGCGCATATCCGGCTTCCGTGAGCGTTTCAAAACCGGCTTTCACCAGCTCAACTGCACCACCACACAACACAGCCTGTTCGCCAAAAAGATCGGTCTCTGTTTCTTCGCGGAAATTGGTTTCGATCACACCACCTTTGGTGCCGCCGTTGGCTGCCGCGTAAGACAGTGCGATGTCTTTGGCTTTGCCAGTCTTGTCTTGATAAACGGCGATCAGTGTTGGTACGCCGCCGCCCTTGAGGTACTCGGAACGTACAGTATGCCCCGGGCCTTTAGGCGCAATCATGATGACGTCCACATCGGCACGCGGTACAACCTGGTTGTAATGCACATTGAAGCCATGAGCAAATGCCAACGCGGCACCCGCTTTCATGTTCGGAGCAACTTCGGTGTTGTAAACGTCTGGAATATTTTCATCAGGCAACAGCATCATCACTACATCGGCGCTTTTGACTGCTACAGCAACTTCGGCGACCTTGAGGCCGGCGCCTTCTGCTTTTTTCCAGGAAGCTCCGTTCTTGCGCAAAGCAACAGTCACATTGACGCCTGACTCTTTCAGATTCTGTGCATGGGCATGGCCCTGAGAACCGTAGCCAATGATAGTCACTTGTTTGCCCTTGATCAGGGATAGGTCTGCGTCTTTGTCGTAATAAACTTTCATGTTGTCCTCTTTGGTAAAAATAAATATTTCTTAAAACTAGTTGGATTAGCTTTCTATACCAACTCCATCAATTATTAAAGCTTCAAAATCCGATCCCCGCGACCAATTCCAGAAGAACCGGTACGCACCGTTTCCAAAATCAAATTACGATCGATCGCGTTCAAAAAACTATCCAGTTTGGAACCAGTTCCGGTTAGTTCAATCGTATAAGTTTTGTCTGATACGTCAATGATGCGTCCGCGGAAGATATCGGCCATGCGCTTCAACTCTTCACGTTCATCACCCATCGCTTTCACCTTGACCAGCATCAATTCGCGTTCAAGATGCTCACCATCAGTCAGGTCAACCACAGTCACGACTTCAATGAGTTTATTGAGTTGTTTTTTGATTTGCTCGATGATGGCATCCGAACCACGGGTAACGATGGTCATGCGCGACATCGTTACATCCTCAGTCGGGGCAACAGTCAACGATTCGATATTATAACCGCGCGCAGAAAACAGCCCCGCCACACGTGACAGCGCACCCGCTTCGTTTTCCATCAGCAGAGAGATAATGTGTCTCATTATAGATCCTCCGCCAAAATGACTTCAGACAAACCTTTTCCGCCCGGTACCATCGGAAACACGTTTTCAGTCGGATCGGTTTGAAAATCCAGGAACACCAAATCGTTTTTGCGTTCGAACGCTTCGCGCAGCGCACCTTCGACATCAGACGGCTTGTCTATACGAATCCCGACGTGACCGTATGCTTCCGCCAATTTAACAAAATCCGGTAAGGCATCCATATACGATTCGGAATAGCGATTACCGTGGAAAAATTCCTGCCACTGCCGCACCATACCGAGGTAGCGATTATTCAAAGCGATCACTTTGATCGGCAAACGGAATTGTTTACAGGTTGAAAGCTCCTGAATGTTCATCTGGATACTGCCCTCGCCGGTCACACACGCGACAGTCGCGTCCGGATGCGCGAGTTGCACACCCATCGCTGCGGGCAAGCCGAAGCCCATCGTGCCTAGACCACCGGAATTTATCCAGCGACGCGGCTGATCAAATTTGTAATATTGCGCGGCCCACATTTGATGTTGTCCCACGTCTGAAGTAATAAATGCGTCCCCACGAGTGATCTCGTAAAGCTTCTCGATCACAAATTGCGGTTTAACAAGTTCCGTGGAATTTTTGTAATTCAGAGAATTACGGCTGCGCCACTCGTCGATCTGTTTCCACCATACCTGCAAAGCGACAGCATCAGGTTTCTGTTTACTGCTATGCAACACCGCAAGCAGATCACCCAGAACATGCCCGACTTCTCCAACGATTGGAACATCTACCTGCACTCTTTTGGAAATAGAAGCCGGATCAATATCAATGTGTATGATCTTGCGCGGGACCGAGCCGAAGTGTGCAACGTTGCCGATGACACGGTCGTCAAAACGCGCGCCCACCGCCAACAGCACATCGCAATTTTGCATGGACATATTCGCTTCGTATGTGCCATGCATTCCAAGCATTCCAACAAAATGCTTATCGGTGGCTGGATAACCACCCAAACCCATCAGCGTGTTGGTGCAAGGCGCACCGAGCAGACGAACGAGTTCGGTCAATTGTTTGGCAGCGTCACCTAATACGACGCCTCCGCCTGCATAGATCATCGGACGTTTTGCATCCACCAATAACTGGGCAGCGCGTTTGATCTGGCCGATATCGCCGTGTTTTTCAGGATTATACGAACGTATACTGACCGCAGACGGATAATTGAATTCTGTTTTTTGGTTCGATATGTCCTTGGGAATATCAACCAATACAGGTCCGGGACGCCCGCTCTTTGCCAGGTAAAATGCTTTTTTCAAGGTGACAGCCAAGTCTTTGACATCTTTCACCAAAAAATTGTGTTTCACGCAGGGGCGAGTGATTCCAACGGTATCGACTTCCTGAAATGCATCCTCTCCGATATAACTGGTGGGAACTTGGCCGCTGATGACGACCATCGGGATGGAATCCATATAGGCAGTGGCTATGCCTGTCACCGCATTGGTCACGCCCGGGCCGGAAGTAACCAGTGCAACACCTACCTTGTCAGTTGAACGCGAATAGCCGTCAGCCGCATGCACAGCCGCCTGTTCGTGGCGAACCAGAATGTGTTTGACCTGTTCCTGATTGAACAAGGCATCATAGATGAATAACACCGCCCCGCCCGGATAGCCGAATACGTATTCAACCCCCTCTTCCTGCAAACACCTGATGGCAATTTCTGCGCCTGTCAGTTCCATATTTAAAGACCTTAGCTAACAACGTTTAAAGAACCCCGCAAGATAAAGGCTGGCGACGTTTTGGTCAACCCCTGAACGAAACGGGTTTAAGAAGAAAGTCTCAAATTTGAGCTGGAATTTGTTAGTATTCCCTTTATCCAACGGAGATTTTCAATCTGAGCAGCCATTACGAACTTTCTGAATTTTTGGTAGAGGTCGAGCGCCGTGCCTATAAACAGGCACTGTTTGCTGTTCGAGACGAACATGCCGCGCTGGATATCGTGCAGGATTCCATGTTGAAGCTCTCCGAAAAGTATGGCGACAAGCCTGTGGAAGAGTTCCCCATGCTGTTTCAGCGTATTTTGCAAAATACTATCCGGGATTATTATCGAAGGCAGAAAATCCGATCATTTTGGACGGTTTTGTTTTCTTCGCTACAACCGCAGCATGATGTTGAAGATTTTGACCCGTTGGACACTTTGCAAGATAAGGACAATAAATCGCAACCCGCAGAGCCGGATAGCTCACTTGAGCAATCGCAACTCCTTGCTCTGATTGAAGAAGCTTTAATTGATCTACCTGCACGTCAACGCGAAGCCTTCCTCTTGCGTTATTGGGAAGACTTGGACACGGCAGACACTGCCAAGGCGATGGGATGCTCAGAGGGAAGCGTAAAGACCCATTGTTCACGGGCAACCCATACGTTAGCCGCAAAACTTAAAGAGAAGGGAGTGAATCTAGAATGAAAAATATAAATTTGACGCCTGATTCAATCAAGCAACTCTTGAACCGATCCGTGTCAGGACTGGATAGGAACACGATAGAAAATCTGCGCGCTTCGCGTAATCTTGCGTTGCAACGTCACCGTGAGTTGCAACACGCCCCTGTTCTTGCCTGGCTCACTCACCATGGTCTGTGGACGGGAAGCGCTCATTCACATCAAAAACATGTGAATTGGGCACTTGCCATGTTGTTTGCCGCATGCCTGTTCACTGGCATCGCCTACATTCAACACGATCGTGATCACAGTGACGTAGATATTGAACTTCTGACAGACGACCTGCCAGTTGACGCCTACGTCGAATGAGATTTTTTATGCAATGAAATTTAATTATCGCGCTACAATAATTCTGTTGGTATTTTTGCTTTTTGCTGCGCCATCCATGGCAACGGGGATGGTCTCTAAGATTTCATGGCAGGAACTCACTCCGCAGCAACAACAAATTTTGGCGCCGCTGGCAGAGGACTGGGTGTCGCTTTCGAAGAAACAACAAAATAATTTCATTGGAATTGCCAAGCGTTATCCTCAACTCACTCAAGTCCAACAACTTCGCTTGCAAGAACGCATGGTCAAGTGGAGCAAGCTCACCCCTGCTGAACGCCAGCGGGCAAGAGACAAATTTCAGTCGGTCAAACAACTTCCACCGGAAAAGCGCGACGCCGAAAAACAGGTCTTACGCGAGAAGCATGCAAAAAAACATCCTGAAGCTGCCAGTGCAGTGCAGCAGGTATCGCCATCTCCGCAGGGGCATTGATCCGACGTTGTCCAATAGCAAACTGAGTATGTTTCTTGTCTTGACCAATTTTAGTTTGGCTTGAAAGATAACCATCTAAATTAGTCCAGTACTACCTCTCTATTATTCAAAATATCTAGATATTCAACAGAAATATCTAGATAATCAAATGGTGTCTTATTAAGATTTATTAATCGTAGTCTCATTACATGAGAAATGGTTATATTGTCATAAGCGAGAATTGGGATAACTCAATACATGAATATTGAAAACCCAATTGTTGCCCCTCCTCGAATGAAATATTTAAGTATCCATTCTAATTATCAAAATTCCATACTTCGTATCGGAAAGCTACTGGCGTTACTTGCGCTTATTCAACTTTCCTTTTGGTTGCTGCCAACGCTACCTGAATTTAAAGGGATCCCCTATTACCTTCCCTTGCATACCCTTATGGAAGTGGTATCCATCATTGTTTCAATGATGGTTTTCTCAGTCGGCTGGAATACACGCAGTCAAAATGTATCTGGAAATATCGCATTATTGGCTTGCGTATCATTTTCAGTGGCTTTGCTCGACTTTTTCCACACTGCCTCTTATGGTGGGATGCCCGATTTTATTACACCAAACGACGCCCAAAAACATTTGAACTTTTGGTTATCAGCTCGTCTAATCGAATCACTCATTCTTTTGGTTGTTTCGATCAGGTCGTGGGATGCAACCTTTTCAAATATAAAAAGACATATTACGTTTGCATCTTTTTTAGCCGCGACCGGGTTGATGTGTTGGGCAGTCATTTATCACCAGTCTTGGTTGCCTGATACTTTTATTCCTGGTCAGGGTTTAACACCGTTCAAGAAAAACACTGAATATTTCATTATCGTCATCGATCTGATTACCGCCGCCATTTTTTGGAACAAAATACGCTCTCCACAGCCCTTTAACGTTGAGCTTCTGTTTGGCGCAGCATGTGTATTAGCGATGAGTGAATTTTATTTCACGTTGTACACAACTATGACAGGCAGTTACAACGTGTTGGGGCATGTCTATAAGGTAATCGCCTATCTGATGATCTATCGGGCAATCGTTGTCGATGTGATCGATGCACCATACAAACTGTTGGGAAACTTGGCGGAAGAGCAAAAGACTATCCTTGAAAGTGACATAGTCGGTATAGTCAAACTCAAAGATCGGAAATTCGTTTGGACCAATGCAGCATTCGCGACGATGCTGGGTTACAAACCTGAGGAACTGATGGGCAAACCAACTCGAATCGTCTATTCAAGCGATGAGTCTTATTCTGCCTTTGCAAAAGCAGCATATCAAATCATTCAGACCGGATCAACATACCGAACTGAAATCCAGTACTTAAATAAAGATGGATCGCTAAGATGGTACAAAATAAGCGGGAAACTAATCAATCCAAATAGTGAAGAATCGATTTGGGCATTCTTGGATATCACGGCCAGCAAACAAGTTGAACAATCCTTGCAGGAAAGTGAAACCCGCTTCCGTATCATGGCTGACAGTGCTCCTGTCCTGATTTGGGTGGCCGGTTTAGACAAGCTCTGTTATTGGTTCAACAAAGGCTGGCTGGATTTTACGGGTCGTACGATCGAGCAGGAAATGGGAAATGGTTGGGCTGAAGGCGTTCATGCCGAGGACTTTGCGCGGTGTTTGGATTTTTATGTCAGCAATTTTGATCAGCGTAAACCGTTCCGCATGGAATATCGTCTCAGGCATCACTCTGGTGAATATCGGTGGATCGACGATCATGGCGTGCCAAGGTTTGACTCCGATGGAACCTTCCTTGGCTATATTGGTTCTTGTGTTGATATCACAGACCGAAAAAATGCAGCGCTAGCGTTGTTTGAGAGCGAGCAGCGTTGGAGATTTGCGCTTGAAGGTTCGGCTGAAGGCGTGTGGGAAAGAAATCTGGTCACCAACAAAATCAAAGTGACCAAGCGATTTGAAGAAATTCTTGGTTTTAATGCCGGTGAGTTAGGAAGCGAAGGTGATAGTTGGAAAAATAGGCTCCACCCTGACGATCAAGTTCATACATTCAAAATACTTCAAGATTATCTGGATAGTAAATCGCCGAACTATTTTAATGAATATAGAATGTTGTGCAAAGACGGAAATTATAAATGGATATTATCAAGGGGCATGGCAGTTGAGCGGGATGCCAACGGTAAACCCTTAAAATTGATCGGTACAATTAGCGATATTAGCGAGCGCAAATATTATGAAAAGACCCTGCATAACGAAAATGCAAAGGTCAATGCGTTGCTCCGAAATGCAAGCGACGGAATTCATATTCTCAACCTGCAAGGAGACGTGATCGAAGCCAGTGACTCTTTTTGCAGAATGTTGGGTTATCGTCGCGATGAAATCATTGGAATGAATGTGACTCAGTGGGATGCACAGAATGAAAAAGACGAACTGCCGCAATTCATTCGCAACCAATACGAACATCATGAACGTGCTTCGCCCTCGTGGGGAGTGATAACGATTGCGTGATTCTGCTGGAATGAATGTGTGCTCGCCAAGGACATCGCGGTACTGTCGAGAACGATGTACGCAGCCGA
>CAIRAO010000370.1 GCA_903876625.1 uncultured Gallionellaceae bacterium
TCAAACCCGCGATACTTGGCATTGAGCAGCGGAATCAGCCTGTCGGTACAGGCGCGTGCGGTGCCGTAGCCTTCCAGTATTATCTCATCAAATACCATTAAGCGCCCAAATAAATCCTGTTGCCCTAGTACAAAAGCAGAGTGACGCACTCCTGGATCATAGCCAACCACCAAGGGGATAAATTTGTTTGGAATCAGTTCAGCATCGGGAACATGTAAGCGGCGGTCGAACATCGGGATAACTGGCTTGCCGGCAACACTATATCCCCAGTTTGCATGTACAAAGACTTGAATCCATGCGTCGGATTTACCTTCCATCAGGTTCTTGTAGTAGTTTAATGGCAAGTTATCAATATTTTCAGCATTCGGCGATAATCCACCGGGCTGGTGAAAATATGCGACATTGGATGGTCTGTTTTCTACCAATAAATTGTGCCAGTACGAGTCTTCAACGCCTGGGTTCGAACTGCCCCAAACGCCGAAATTAGTGCAGCCGCCGTCAATCTTCGGAGGATATCGCCCACACCGTCCCGACAGTGCCTCGACGATCTCTTTTGGTATTTGCACAAATTCATCGAGTATCGCACCGGTTATTTCAAGTGATAGCACACGCGATACGTCATCAGGCGTGTCTAGTGCTCGAAATAATACCGTGCATTCAATATCCGCGAAGCGCAGTACAAACTCGTTCTTTGTCGCTTTCCACGAGCCAGCAACTCCATCCTTAAACCAGTAATTCCATGACGCGATGCTGGTATCGCGCAATTGACTGAAAGTATTGCGAATTACGACAAATTTCGTCCTTCTGATTCCGTCTATCGGACTCTTGGCTTGTAGCGCAGCCATGTATGGAATCTTCATCAGCGCACCGGTTGTTTTGCCCGAGCCTACGGCACCCACGATAAACGAATAAAAGAGTTCGTTTGGTATGTAGTCCGCAATGAACTCCGCAACCGTTTTATCCGGCTTGTACGTGATGTCAGTTGCCATCAATCACTCGCATACTCGGCCCCGCATTACCAAGATTTATATTGATGCTAAAGCCATTCCCCGCACCTACCTGTTGCGCTGCCGGTACATCATGCCCCGCCCATTTCATCGTGGACTTCACCAGATCAGCTGCTACCGCCGGGGGTGTCATGGGATTGTGTATCATGCGCCACGATGTCTGGAGCAGTTCCTCCGCTTGCATTCGGGCACGTACCTTAAAGCTCATCCCCTCTTCTTTGAGCATGTCCACCGCGCGCTGCAAGTCGGCAAGGAACGTCGGGTCGAAGCGGATAATATCCCACTCTTCTTCGGTGATGCCGTAAGCCTCGCACACCATGCGTGTACTGCTTGTGCGCATGGCAATTTCTATCGGGAGCGTAACGGGGTAGCCCAGACGAGACGGGTCTGATGGTTTAACAGGAGCAACAGTGCGTGCCGGTTCAGTCAGCACGCGGGCGGGAAAATTATCGAAGTCAGCGAGTGTGCGCATGGATCCACAACCCTAGCGATATGATTCCGAATAGTGGAATACCGCAAATCAGGTAACCCACACCCAGCCAGTATGCA
>CAIRAO010000371.1 GCA_903876625.1 uncultured Gallionellaceae bacterium
ATGCTCACGCGCAAGATCAAATCGGATAAACGCTTTGCCAATATCCCGGTACTCATGCACTCGTCCTTGTCGAGTGACTCTAACCAGCAACTGGGCAAAGCAGTGGGTGTGGATGAATACGTGCCGAAATTCGAACCGCAGAAACTCGCGCAGACCCTTGCGCGCTTGCTTTCCTGATTAGGAGCCGACCATGTCTTATACAGAAACACACAATAACGAAAGTGCCGGGTTGCTGGACTCGGTGGATGCCCGCACCAATCTGGCCGGCTCCAACAAAATGGAGATCCTGCTGTTTTCCATCGGTTCGAACGAAGTGTTCGGCATCAACGTATTCAAGGTAAAAGAAGTTACCCGCGGTGTGCGCATCACCAAGACCCCGAACATGCCGCACGGCGTGGATGGCATTGTGAGCCTGCGCGGGCATGTGATGCCGGTGCTGAATTTATCGCGCTTCATGGGTTTGGGCGATCCGGGTGAACAGAACGTGATGATGGTGGCGGAATACAGCCGCCATGTTCTGGGTTTTCTGGTACGGGATGTCGACCGTATCATCCGAGTCGACTGGGACAAAGTTCGTGCTGCAGAAGGCATGGTGAGCGGCAATTCACATCTGATCACGGCCATCACCGAATTACCCAGCGGCACACTGGTGTCTATCCTCGATGTTGAGCAGATCATGGCGAGTGCGTTTGGCGAAGCAGTGGTGGGCAAGGTAGAGAAAATTGAAGATGGACTTGAAAAGTCCGTCTTTTTCGTGGATGACTCTTCGGTCGCACGTAAGAAAATAGCGGAAGTGTTGGACAAGATGGGTGTGAAGCATTTGCAGGCACATAACGGGTTGGAAGGATGGAATCGCTTGAAAGGTCTGGCCGATGCAGCCTATAACGCGGGAGTCGATCTGCACGATCAGATTCAGGTGATATTGGTGGATGCGGAGATGCCGGAGATGGACGGTTATGTGCTGACGCAACACATTAAGGCAGACAGGCGCTTTGACAATATACCGGTGGTGATGCACTCGTCGCTGTCTTCGGAGGCGAACAAGTCGATGGGCAAGCGGGTAGGTGTTGATTATTACGTGGCTAAATTCGATGGATTGATGTTGTCAGAGACACTCAGACCATTGTTATAAGGAAAGACTTGAGACGGGTAAAAGGGAGAAGGGTAAAACAGACTCTTCGAAAACAGGCACGAGGGCTTTACCCTTGTCCCTTCCCTCTTTCCCCTTCTCTGAATTAAGGAGGCTAAAGTGGCTGATGCAAATCCAAATATGAAGATTTTAGTCGTCGATGACTTTTCGACGATGCGGCGCATCGTACGCAATCTACTCAAGGAACTTGGATTCACCAATGTACACGAGGCTGAAGATGGTGTCGAAGCATTAAACAAATTGCGCGGTGATAAAAATTTCGATTTCGTCGTGTCGGATTGGAATATGCCAAATATGACTGGAATTGAATTGCTGAAAATTATGCGCGCTGATGCCGCTCTTAAGCATTTGCCATTGTTAATGGTGACGGCAGAAGCCAAGCGCGAGAACATTATAGAAGCAGCACAAGCCGGAGCATCAGGCTACGTGGTGAAGCCGTTTACGGCAGCCACGCTGGATGAAAAGTTGAAGAAAATATTTCTAACCATGCAAAAGTGAGAGATGCCATGACAAAAGCAAATAATGATTCAGATGATCTGGAAGCGCTGTTCGATAGCATTGTCGCTGGCAGCAACGAAAAAGCCGCTCCTGCAAATGCACCGGCTGCAGCAAAGCCGGCAGAGTCTGTCGCGCTTGCAGCGAATTCGGATGTAATCAACAAAATCGGTCACATGACGCGTTTGTTACACGATAGTCTGCGTGAGTTAGGTTATGACCGGAAGTTGGCGCAAGCAGCAAATGCAATTCCAGATGCTCGAGACCGTCTGAACTACATCGCGACAATGACCCAGCAAGCTGCCGAACGGGTATTGAATGCCACTGATGCCGCGCAACCGGTGGTGGACAAGATCGGCAATGATGCCAAAGCTCTGTCAGGAGAATGGCAAAAATTATTCAACAAGCAACTGGATGCGGAAAAGTTTAAACAGTTGGCAACACGCACACATGCCTATCTTGTGGAAGTGCCCAAGCAGACCAAAACAACCAATGCATATCTGACTGAGATTATGATGGCGCAAGACTTTCAAGATCTTACCGGACAGGTTATTAAAAAGATAATTGAAGTCACCCAGCAAATGGAGCAAGAGTTGGTTGCGCTGTTAGTAGAGAACGCACCATCAAATTTCAAGATTGATGCGGGTTTGTTAAATGGCCCGGTGGTCAAAGCGCAAGGACGAAGCGACGTAGTGACCAGCCAGGCACAAGTGGACGAGTTACTGGAAAGTTTGGGGTTTTAACTTCAATTGATGTAGGAGCGCAAATCAGTGCGCGATGATGGACGCTAATTATCGCTCGAATAATAGAGCTTCTACCAGTAGTTTGGTAGTTGGTTGAAACGTAATTGAAACAGCGATTTTAGAGCGAATCCCGCAAGTGCGTGGAAAGCTGAATCGCTAGAATATTTGAGGTTTTAAAATGAACGACTTCACAGGCATGGAAGAGTTGTTACAGGATTTTCTCTTGGAGGCATCAGATCTGCTGTCAGATGTGGACAGTAAATTAATGGATCTGGAAAAATCACCTAACGACAAAACTATTCTGAATGTGATTTTTCGAGGTTTCCACACGATCAAAGGTGGTGCGGGATTCCTGAACGCGACTGAATTGGTAACGCTATGTCATTTGACCGAGAACCTTTTCGATAAATTGCGTAATGACCAGTTACAGCTAAATCCAAGCCTGCTTGATGTGATTATGGCTGCAACAGGCGAAGTTCGCCTGATGTTTAATGACCTGGGTAGAAGTGTGCAACCTCAGCGCGCACCTCAATCTGTACTGGATGCATTGGAAGCTGCATTGGATGGGAAGACAGTATCGTTGAATGCCGCCAAAACGCCCGCAGCCAAAGCCGCAGCAGCCCCTGAACCCCCCGTGATATCGACTGCTTTACAAAATGCGGCTCAAAATGGCCCCGATTGGAATGCGTTGTATCAAACAATTGTCGGAGAGACCACTTCCTCCCCTGCGGCTGTTAAATCAACGCCTGCCGCGGTTACCGAGCCCGTTGTTGCCCCTGCGGAAGTAGACGAAGAGAAGCTCAAACAAAGTGCGTTTGGACGTCGCTCTGAAGACGTACCTGGACGCGCAGCGCCGACACGACGGGAATCAGAGCCGGCAGCAAAAGATAATACGATTCGGGTCGACACTGATCGTCTCGATCAGGTGCTTAATCTGTCCGGTGAAATTGGGTTGACCAAAAACCGTTTGACGCATTTACGCAGCGACATTTTACTTGGACGTTCCGACCCGGAAACTCTCAAATCATTGGATGAAGCTGTAAGCCAGTTGGATATGCTAGTGGTTAGTTTGCAAAATGCAGTGATGAATACGCGTATGCAACCCATAGGGCGGTTATTCAAAAAATATCCGCGTTTGGCCAGAGATTTGGCAAGACAGTTGGGTAAGGATGTTGAATTAGTACTGTCAGGGGAAGAAACAGAAATAGATAAAACCATGATCGAGGATTTGAATGATCCGCTTGTCCATTTGGTACGAAATGCGGTCGATCACGGTGTGGAAAGTCCGGAGCAACGCTCTGCCGCAGGCAAACCTTCCAAGAGTTCGGTGTATCTGGGTGCGCGTCAGGAAGGTGATCACATTCTGATCAGCATTTCAGATGACGGCAAAGGAATGAGACCGGAAGTATTGCGCTCTAAGGCCATCGAGAAAGGTTTGCTGACACCGGAGGCAGCGAGCGCACTTGATGAAACGGCTAGTTTGAATTTGATATTCCTACCGGGTTTTTCAACCAAGGATGAAGTTTCAAGTGTGTCAGGCCGCGGAGTCGGCATGGATGTCGTCAGAACAAATATCTCGAAATTGAACGGTTCGATCAACATTGAATCCGAACCCGGAAAAGGCTCTGTCTTTACGATTTCGTTGCCGCTGACACTGGCGATTTTGCCCGTGCTGTTATTGCGACTCAGCGATCAACCATTTGCCGTTCCACTATCAATGGTGCGCGAGATCATGTCTGTAACGCAGGAGGGACAACAACTGATTTCCGGTCGTCCCACAATGGTGGTGCGCGGCGAAGTGTTGCCGGTGAAGTCGCTGGCGAATTTGATAGGCTGGACCGAATCAGGCAAGTCCGAAGTAGGTGTGCTGATGCAGGTTGGCAACCAGAGTTTTATTCTATCCGCAGACGGTTTTGCAGGCCATGATGATGTGGTGATCAAATCGCTCGACACTTTCCGACCCAAAGGAGTGGCTGGCGTTACCATGTCCAGCGAGGGTGAAATCGTTTTGATCCTGGACATCAAGGAACTGCTCGGGGAGAGCGGGCATTAGGCAGAGTAGAGTGGTCTCAAAAGATACATTAATGTAGAATCAAAGCATAGAATAGACGATCATGCGAACCGGGCAAAATCAAAATAGCAATAAACATCAGCTGGCATTCATGCTGGCTGTTGCTGTTATTTTGGTTGCCTTGCAATGGGTATTGGCGGATGAAAAATCGCTAATGGCCGAGGTGATAGTGCAGCTTGGCATTGTTGTGGCAATCTACGTTTTTATGCGCTATAACGGAAAGCGTAAAGACAAAGCTGAAGAAGCAGAAAGGATTGCCGTTTCTCCCCAGAGTGCGGTCGAAAATGTGTTGACGCAGACACACCCACAATTCGCCAAACATTTTTCCGGTACCAATACAGATCTTAATCAGGTGCAGAATCTGCTTAAAGATGCAATCGATAAATTAATGGAAAGCTTTGGCGGTATGCAACAGCATATCCAAAGTCAGCGCGATGTGGCGGGTACGATTATAAAAGGTCAAAATTCTTCAGACAATAAAAATGCGGTAAGCTTGGAACATTTTATCAATGAAACTGCAGAAACGCTCCGGGAGTTAGTCGGGAGTATCGTTAATAACAGCAAAGTTTCAATGGAGCTGGTGGAGAAAATGGATGAGGTGAGTGACCAAGTCACCGGCATCCTTAATGTGTTGGGCGAGATCGACGGTATTTCCAAACAGACCAATCTGTTGGCACTGAATGCGGCTATAGAAGCGGCTCGTGCCGGTGAATCCGGGCGTGGCTTTGCAGTTGTCGCTGATGAGGTTAGAAAACTTTCCTCTCGTTCGGAGCAATTCAGCCGCGAGATAGGCATCAATGTGAAAGCCGCACAAACCTCAATTTTGGATGCGGAAAAATCCATCAGCAAAATGGCGTCACTGGATATGGACTTTGCTTTGGTCGCGAAAAACAAGGTCGACGGAACATTGGAGCACGTCAAATCGATGAATAGAAATATGGTGAAAGTGATTGAGGAGCAAAACAAAATTTCAATAGAAGTGGATCAGGTCGTTGGGCGTGCAGTTACTTCCCTGCAATTTCAAGATATGGTAGGTCAATTAATCCAGCATGCGCACACGCGAATTTCGAATATGGAAAAAGCATGGGAGCGCTTAGGTGAATGGTCTAGTCATGCGCAACAAGGTCAAACCGCTTCGCTGGAACGAATTTCGCAAATGCGCAAAGAAATTAATGATATATTCTCCGAATCTGAACGCTTGGGTGAACGCTCTCCAGTGAGGCAAAACAAGTTGGAATCAGGTGATATTGATTTGTTCTAAATAATTTTTGGATTAATTCGTTGTGAGGACGTTATGGCAAAGACGATATTGAGTGTGGATGACTCGAGCTCCATTAGACAAATGGTCGCATTCACTTTGAAGAGTGCTGGCTATGAGATCATTGAGGCTGTTGACGGACAAGAAGGCTTGGACAAGGCAAAGTCGAAGACGGTCGATCTGGTGCTGACTGACCAGAACATGCCGCGCATGGACGGTTTGACGCTCATTAAAACGCTTCGAAGTATGCCTGCCTACAAGAGTGTGCCCATCCTGATGCTTACTACCGAATCAAGCGATACGATGAAAACTCAAGGTAAAGCTGCCGGCGCCACCGGATGGATCGTTAAGCCCTTCGATCCTCAAAAATTGTTGGAAGTTGTAAAGAAAGTTATTGGGTAAATAATACGACAGGGAGAATGGATCGCACCTTTGCAGCTTGCGTATCAAGGTGAAGTACGCAGAAATATTCATCATTCTGTATCCTCTTAACCTCCCCCTCTTGTATTTGAACAGAGGTAATCAATTGCCATGAGTATCGATCTAAGTCAGTTCTATCAGGTTTTCTTTGAAGAGGCAGCAGAGCATCTTTCCAATATGGAAAGATTGCTTTTAGGGTTGGATGTTGCGAACCCCAGCATGGATGATTTAAATGCCATCTTCCGTGCTGCCCACTCTATCAAAGGCGGGGCGGGAACATTCGGCTTTAACGACATGATCGAAGTAACTCATGTGCTCGAAACGCTTCTCGATAAATTGCGCAAGGAAGAAATTGCATTGACCGACGAAATGGTAAATGCATTTTTAGAAGCCGGTGATGCCATCAACATGCAATTGGCAGGCCATCGTGATTCAAGCGAAGTAGACCAGGAAGTGGTTAAAAATGCACGCGCCAATCTGGAGCGTCTATCTGCTGATAAATCTGCGTCGAAAACAGAATCATCCCACCAGCCGAAAACTACTGGTAAATCTAAAAAAACCAAAAAAGCCGAAGTTGTTGAGCAGGCAGAATCTGCTTATGGTTTCTTTGATGATGTGCCAGCTACGCCGCCCACGGCTGATCCGGGTTATGGATTCTTCGATGATGAGCCAACTGCAGCCGAGCAAACTGCTGCTTGCGAGAATCAGCAAGGCTACGGATTCTTTGAAGAGACGCCGGTACAAAAAACAGAACGCGAAAATAACCGTGGCTATGGATTTTTGCAGGAGCCCAATCCTGATAGCAAACCGGGGGCGTCAGCTCAAACTACTTCGACTGAAACCGCCAATCAAGCGAAACCTACCCTGGTCGCAGAGCAAGCACACCCAACACGCCGCGCAGCAGACAAAGTTCCGCCTCCTGCAGCCGATTCATCGATTCGAGTCAGTGTGGAAAAGGTCGACCAACTGATCAATCTGGTCGGTGAGTTAGTGATCACTCAGGCGATGCTAACGCAATCAGCCTCGCAATTGGATCCGATGGTGATTGAACGGTTGCAAAGCGGTCTAAGTCAATTGGAACGTAACACACGCGACATTCAAGAGTCGGTCATGGCAGTGCGCATGTTGCCGATCTCTTTTGTGTTCAGTCGTTTTCCTCGTGTTGTACGTGACATGGCGACTAAGCTCAACAAACATATCGAACTCAAAACATTGGGCGAAGGAACTGAGTTGGACAAAGGACTGATCGAGAAGATCGCCGACCCATTGACGCATCTTATCCGTAATAGTCTGGATCACGGTATCGAGATGCCGGACGTGCGCGAAGCAGCCGGAAAGTCACCCACAGGAACGATTACGCTGAATGCCTTTCATCAGGGAGGCAATATCGTGATCGAAGTGGCAGACGATGGTGGTGGACTGAATCGTAAAAAGATACTCAACAAAGCCAGAGACCGCGGCATGAATGTCAGTGACGATATGCCAGATTCAGCCGTTTGGTTACTGATCTATGAAGCGGGTTTCTCCACTGCTGATGTGGTGACCGATGTTTCTGGCCGCGGTGTTGGTATGGATGTGGTGAAACGAAATATTGCCGAACTGGGCGGGCGTGTCGAGATCGACTCGGCTGAGGGTTTTGGTACTCGTACCACGATTCGTCTACCCTTGACATTGGCTATTTTGGATGGACTATCGGTGTCGGTAGGAGGCCAGACATTTATCGCCCCATTGGGTTCGATCGTGGAATCGTTGCAAGTCAATCCCGACGACTTGAAATCGGTTAGCGGTGAAGGACATTTGTTGCGAGTACGAGGTGAGTACTTGCCCTTGGTGTCGTTGTATCAGGTCTTTGATATTAAAAATGCCGTCACGGATTACACCAAGGGAATTGTCGTCATCATTGAAGCAGAGGGCAAAAAAACTGCGCTCATGGTGGATGAGTTGCTCGGACAGCATCAAGTGGTGATCAAGAGTTTGGAATCAAATTTCCGCAAAGTGCGAGGTATTTCCGGCGCAACCATCATGGGTGACGGAAGAGTTGCGCTCATCCTCGATGTTGCGGCATTGGCAGCGCATCACAAGAAATAGAGTAAATAACAACCAATTCACTTTGAGAGGAAATTTAACATAATTTTTTCAGTGAGGAAATCAAATGACAATCGCTCAGCGTCTGTACCTTTTAATCGGCTCAGCAGTAATAGGTTTGCTTTTACTGGCGGGTATCAACTTGTACCAGATGGTCAAGGTGTATGAGGCGGCAAACTATTCCAACGTTAATGTTGTTCCTTCTCTGGTTATACTGGATAAAGCCTCGCAGGAATTCGGCAGGTTACGCGTTCGCGTGTATCGCCATGTTCTAAACACCGATCAAGCTAAAATGGCTGAGATCGAAGCCAAGATCAAAGAAGCACAGACCAACCTCGAAAAAATATTCACTAGCTACGATAAAGACGGTTGTGGTGGCGCTTCGTGTGTTGGCGACGACAAAGATAAAGCACTTTTGCTCGCAGACAGAGCAACATACGATTCTTACCTTCCCGGAATGGCGCAAATATTGGAAGCGTCACGCAATCTGCAAAATGCCAAAGCTTTGGAATTACTTTCTAAATATGCAGTCACTGCTGAAAAACTCAATTCAGATATAGCAGACCATATTCAATATAACGTTGAGGTTGGAGCCAAATCAGCTGCAGATGCTGTTTCTGCAAAAAGTAGCTCTACCTGGATTTCGATCATTTTGGGCGGTTTGATACTGATCGTTATTATCGGATTGGGATTGTTCATTGCCCGCGCAGTTGTTCGCGCCTTGTCGCAAGCTGTCGATGTGGCAACCAAGATCGCAGCAGGAGATTTGTCAGCCAACATTACTGTGCAGGGTAATGACGAAGCAGCCAAGCTGTTACAAGCAATGGCAACCATGCAAGACAGCCTGCGCAAGATCGTGGCCGAGATCAAGAACATCGTCGAAGATGCCGCGATACGGGGTAACTTCAGCACCAAGATGGACCTGAATGGCAAAGCCGGCTACACCAAAGAACTGTCCGATTTGTTAAATAGTCTGTCCAATGTCTCTGAGACCGGCTTAAACGATGTCACCCGTGTAGCCACAGCCCTGGCCAATGGCGACCTGTCGCAAAAGATCACCAAAGACTATCCCGGTGTCTTCGGCCAAACCAAAAACGGCGTCAACAGCACTGTTGATGCCCTGACCAAGATCGTCGAAGAGATCAAGAACATCGTCGAAGATGCCGCCCAGCGCGGCAGCTTCGCCACCAAGATGGATATGAGCGGAAAAGCCGGCTACACCAAGACCCTGGCAGAACTACTCAATCAACTCTCA
>CAIRAO010000372.1 GCA_903876625.1 uncultured Gallionellaceae bacterium
CACCGATGTTTTCAAATTTGTTTGTTGAGAATTCTTGTTCATGCTATCTCTCCTGTTTAAAGATTTTAAAACTTTCAAATAATGCTTATTCGATTCTATTCACAACTGCTTTGTAAAATCACGTTGTCGGCATTCTCAACAAAACAGTATTTTTATCTGATAAGTGCTTATCGACCGATTCAGCAAAATCTTTAATAGATAAATACAAGAAACCACTTAAATCAAAGAAAAATCAGTATACGGGACTGCGATAAGAATTCGTAACTTATTATTTTTAAATATTTATTCCACTACTCAAGGTGCATGATCTCTTTTAACAAGGGTATGCTGGCAGCACGTTTTTTTAAACGCAGGCATTGCCCATCCAACTCGTCGAGAATATTCAACAAGTAGGGCATATCGCGCCTGCCGTGGCGCAACAGGTAATTTGTCACTTCAGTTGGCAACTCAAAGCCACGCGCTTTAGCATGACTTTGCAAAGCTTTGGATTTTTCATCGTCATTCAATGTGTAAATCTGGTAAACCAAACCCCAACCAAGACGAGTGCGCAAGTCGTCACGCAGATTCAAATGGGCCGGAGCTACACTGCCGCTCACAACCAACATGTTTCCACTTTCGCGCAAGCGGTTATACAGGGTAAACAGTTCTATCTGGGATGCCTCGTCAAGGCTTTCGACGTCATCCACTGCCACGACTTGTGCCGCATCAGGCACCGTTCCACATGCATAATTAGTCGATTGACCAAGTTCGTTAGCGCGTTCGATTATTGCCTGCAGCAAATGGCTTTTGCCGCTATCCGCCTCGCCCCAAAGATAGATTCCCCTATCGCCGCCCGAACTGGTAAGCGCGTGACGCAAAGCGGCGTGCAATTCCAAATTGCGCCCGATCACAAAATTATCCAAGGTTGGCACCCATTGCGGTGCTATACCCAAAAGCAGTTGAGTCATATCAATTCCGAAAAAAATTCCCAAAAATATAAAAATTACAATTTGCTCTGCAAAGCGAATTAAAGCCAATTCAGGTAGAATCTACCATTCAAAATCGTCGATCCGAAAGGACGGCACTTTATCCTGATGAAAGCGAGAACTCAACTTGAGCAACCCTTCCAATAGCCTTTCCTACCGTGATGCCGGTGTCGATATCGATGCGGGCGACCAGTTAGTCGAGAATATTAAACCCTTTGCCAAGCGTACCATGCGCCCCGAAGTCCTCAGCGGCATCGGGGGGTTTGGTGGCTTGGTCGAAATTTCAAAAAAATATAAAGAGCCGGTACTGGTTTCCGGTACCGATGGAGTTGGAACAAAACTCAAGCTTGCTTTTGAATTGAATCGCCACGACACCGTCGGCATTGATCTGGTCGCAATGAGTGTAAATGATATTCTGGTTCAGGGCGCAGAGCCTTTATTTTTCCTCGACTACTTCGCCTGCGGCAAATTGGATGTACCTGCCGCCACGGAAGTCATAAAAGGCATTGCGTTGGGTTGCGAGCAATCCGGCTGTGCTCTGATCGGTGGCGAAACGGCCGAGATGCCCGGCATGTATCCGGTGGGTGAATATGATCTCGCTGGATTCGCGGTTGGTGTGGTCGAAAAATCCAAGATCATTACGGGCGAGCATATCAAAGCAGGCGACGTTGTCTTGGGGCTTGCTTCAAATGGCGCCCATTCCAATGGCTATTCGCTAGTGCGCAAAATCATCGAGCGCTCGCACCCAAACCTGAATGCTAAATTTGACGGTCAACGCACCCTGGCCGATTGCATCATGGCACCCACACGCCTGTATGTGAAACCTCTACTCTCGCTCATGCAACAAGTCACTGCTAAAGGAATGGCGCACATCACCGGCGGCGGCATTACCGAAAATGTACCGCGTGTATTGCCCGCCAATGTCGTCGCAGACATCGATAGCAAGACATGGCAGATGCCTAAACTGTTTCACTGGTTGCGTGAAGGCGGTAATGTCGCTGCGCAGGAAATGTTCCGTACTTTTAATTGCGGTATTGGCATGGTCGTGGTTGTTGCCGCACAAGAAACAGACGTCGCAATCAAGCATTTGCAAGCCTCGGGTGAAACCGTTTTCCGTATAGGTATGATTCGCGCACGGAATGGTGACGAACATCAAACTCAAGTTCGCTGATTGACAGGCATACTCTTTGCATGAAAAAAATCGTCGTCCTTCTCTCCGGTCGCGGCAGCAATTTGCAAGCGATTCTGTCGGCAAAACTGCCTTGTCAGATTGTCGCGGTCATCAGTAACCGTGAAGATGCAGCCGGATTGAAGATAGCTCAGGCGCATGGCATTTCAACCGTTGTTGTGCAGCACAATTATTATGCTGACCGAGCTTCCTTCGATGCCGCACTTGCCAAAGAAATTGATCGCTTCACGCCGGACGTCATTGCGTTGACCGGCTTTATGCGTATTCTTACTGCTGATTTTGTAGACCGCTATCTCGGCAAGCTCATCAATATCCATCCCTCTCTGCTTCCCTCTTATACCGGGATCAATACCCACGCTCGAGTTATTCAGGACGGTGTAAAGATTCACGGCTGCTCGGTGCATTTTGTCACCCCTACTCTGGATGCAGGTCCTATCATCATTCAGGCAGCCGTGCCGGTACTGCATGACGATACGGTTGAGACTTTGTCTTGTCGTGTTTTACAAGAAGAACATCGGATCTATCCGCAGGCAATACACTGGATATGTCGTGAACAAGTATGGATGGATGCTGAGGGCCGGGTTGCGAATAACCGGCTTGAGCAACCTGGCGCACCATTGATCAGCCCCGGCTTGAGTTAAACTATTCACTTTGATTGCCAATCAGGGCTTCGAACCTGCCCACCACGCACCACGAAATCATGAATAGAATTTTAATCAATCCAACTCGACGCATAGCAGTAGCCATTGTTATGTCGATATTGGCACATGGGTTGATATTGTGGTTGCCGCTTATTCAATTACCGGTTTTCGAAAAAACACTTCCCCCTCTCGAGGCAAAATTAATTCCCATACCTGCCGGAAAAACCGGTTCGCACAAACACAGAACGAAACCGCGCGTAGTACCACAACCTGAACCGGTAGCACAGGCGATACCCGAACAACCAATGGCTGCGAGTGCTCCGCTAGCCGCAAGTGAACCTGTAGTTGCAAGCTCGACAAACGCAGCTAGCGCCCCAATAGAAGCAAGCGAACCTGTTGCAACTAGTGCACCGATTTCGGCAAGTGAGCGCGTAGCGGCAAAAGCACCACTTGCAGCGAGTTCGCCGGTTGTTGCAGAACCAGTGGCAGCGGTTGCCACAGAAGTTGAAGCCAAGCGACCGCCTTTACCCAAACACGCAAAACTCAGTTTCTCGGTCTACCTTGGTGAAAGTGGAATCAAAGTAGGTGAATCGGTACACACGCTGGATATTGCTGACGGGCATTACACCCTTAAAGCGGATGCTCACACAACCGGGTTGGTGCATATTTTTAAAACCTATCACATAGAACAAACCAGCTCGGGTACCGCAACCGCGCATACGCTGAAACCGGATACCTTTACCGAAATCATCACTCAAAGCAGCGACCAGGAAATTAATCGCGGTGATTTCGACTGGATAAGAAAAATGATTCATTTTTCCAACGGATCCGAAGCCTCATTACCGCCGCAGACGATGGATATATTGAGCACACTTTATCAATTTCCACCTATGCGCGAACGCGATCAAATTGTTACGATCAGTATCGCCACTGGTAAAAATGTAGAAAATTATCGTTTTCAAGTAGATGTAGAAGAACCTCTAAAAACCGAAATGGGAACCCTGCAAACAGTTCACTTTCGCAGGCTTCATAATTCCCATCAAGAAGGCCTTGAAGTCTGGTTCGCTCAAGAATATCGACTACTACCTGTCAAGGTTCGACACCTTGATAACAGTGGCAAAATCGACGGTGAAGCAATCATTACCGATATCCGCGTTTCGGATGAGTAGCAAATTGTAGATGTTAAGCAGACTGTTAATTTTATTGTGCATTGCAATATTGTTTGGCCTGCTTGGTGGATGCAGCAACATGAGTCAAAGAGCAGACATCGTAAAGATCCGTGATCCGGGCAATCGAACTTATCGTGATGAACCCGATTTCGACAAAGACAAGTCTGAATGGGAATATGCGATCATGAGCGAGAACGCTTATCGCGATCACTGGACAAAAGAAAAACCTGTCGCAAACCCGCAAGTTTCACTTGTGGCTGTTCCTATCGAGCCTATGCCGGCTAAATGCAATGCCAATTCTGATGAGCCCATACCACTGCCGGGCTGGTCACGCTGGGGAGACTTTCCATTTCAAGATCCGGCACTCGTCACAAGCGCAGACCGTCAACAACTATTTTTTGAAGTTTGGCAAAAGGGTGTTCCCGGAGAAATAGTCGCCATCGTATTTAGAGGAACAGTACCCAGCAAATGGCAAACCTGGCTGGCTGATTTTCGTTGGTTTATTCCGTTACACGAAGACCAATACACGATTGCCGCTGAAAAACTGGCCAATTATTTTGCCGAAGAAGTCAGCGAGCGCATTTCAAATGGTTCCTTGAACAGGGACGTGAAACTGGTTTCCGTAGGTCACTCATTGGGTGGTGGGCTGGCACAAGAATTTGCCTACGCATTACCAGAAAAACCCGGTGTACCGCGAATAACACAGGTTTATGCTTTTAATACTTCACCTGTGACCGGCTATAATACTGTGCCCTCTGCACAGCGTGACATCAATACCAAAACTCTCGAAATTGACCGGATATTTGAACACGGTGAGATATTGGCCTATGTCAGATTGCTCACCAGCTATGTTATTCCTCCCTCTGCAATTGACCCCGCCATATCCGAGATACGCTACAACTTCGATTCTTCTTTGGATGGTATTGCCAATCACTCCATGGGCAGGTTGGCATGTGGCATTGTCAAAGCGGCGATGAAAAAATAATGTCAGTAAATACAGTTGGTCATTTTCAAAAAATATCATCGTGAAAACTCACAGCCCCCTCCCCAACCCTCCCCCGTTGGGAGAGGGAGCAAATTCAACGCTCCGAAACATGGATAGGAATTTCAACTCCCTCTCCCATCGGGCTGGAGAGGGGGAGAAGTTGAACGCTGTATCTAATCTTCGTTTTTTCCTCAAGATTTGCTTCTACCCAAGTTTTATAAACTGTTAAACTGCGCACCTCATAATCATTCGTTAGCCATTTCTCGATAGTCGTTTGTTTCACAAAACCAACTACCCACTAACGTTTAAAGACTTCAAACTGTTTCCATCTAAGGTTCACATGCTCATCACCGAATACCGTCTCGACCTCGTCTTGGAAGCGCTGCGAAAAATCCTGCCTCTGGTGCATCCTGCGGACACATCGCTGCGTTACTATTTCCAAGCCGAAAGAGTTGGTTCGAACGAACGCGCCCTGATCGCGGAAACGGTGTTCGGCATATTGCGTCATCGTCTATTTTTAGAGCACGCTTGCACTACTCCGGTTAATACCGTCAACAAAGCGACACCACGGCGCATGGCGCTGGCCTATTGGGTGCGCTTCGGCGGTTATAACGTGCGCGAACTGGCACCATTGCTTAAAGCTACCGAAGCCGAATGGCTGGGACAAGTTAAAGGCATCAAACTTGATGACCTGCCTTTGTCGATTCACGCTGAGTTGCCTGAATGGATCATCGAAAAACTGCGCACACATTGCGCCGATCACGAAATCCTTGCTCTCGGATTGTCGATGCAAGCTTCAGCCCCGCTTGATCTGCGTGTGAATTCGCTCAAGGCCAACCGCGAAGAAATACTGCAAGGACTCAGCGCCGAAGGAGTTGAAGCACGTGCCACCCTATTCTCGCCCTTCGGAATCCGCGTCACCGGCAAACCTGCATTGAATAAAAGTCCGCTGTTCCTCACTGGTCGATTCGAAGTACAAGACGAGGGCAGTCAATTATTGAGTCTTTTACTCGCACCAAAACGCAATGATATGGTGGTGGACTTTTGCGCCGGTGCTGGTGGTAAAACGCTAATGCTTGGCGCGATGATGAATTCACAAGGTCGCCTATATGCCTGGGATATTTCCGAAAAACGTCTGGCTAATTTGAAACCGCGATTGGCGCGTTCCGGTTTAAGCAATGTGCAACCCCAACTCATTGCGCATGAGAACGACAACAAGATCAAACGACTCGCAGGCAAGATCGATCGTGTACTGGTTGATGCACCTTGTAGCGGGCTTGGTACCTTACGACGCAACCCCG
>CAIRAO010000373.1 GCA_903876625.1 uncultured Gallionellaceae bacterium
CAAAGAATTTTAGAGGGCGTCGCGCGGCTAACGTCGGATCAAGTTGACGTATACTGCCTGCCGCGCCATTGCGCGGGTTAACCAGCGTTGGCAGCCCCTGTTCACGCTGGCGTTCGTTGTAGCGCTCAAAATCTCCACGGCACATGTACACTTCGCCACGAACTTCCAAAACAGCGGGAAATGATCCTTTCAGCGACAATGGAATCTGATGGATAGCATGTCTAACGTTCTGAGACACATCTTCTCCCGTCTCACCATCCCCTCGCGTTGCAGCCTGAATCAACACCCCCTGCTCATAGCGCAAATTAATAGCGAGGCCATCGAATTTAAGTTCACACAGATATTCTATCTGAGGGTCGGTTTCACTAAAATCTAACTCACGCCGAATTCGTGTATCAAAAGCGAAGGCACCTTGATCACTGATATCAGTCTCGGTACGTATGGAAAGCATAGGCACAACATGGCGAACAGGTGCAAAGCCAACCAGCACTTTTCCACCAACGCGCTGTGTTGGTGAATCAGAAGTGATCAGTTCTGGAAATTGTGTTTCAAACGATTGCAACTCTTGGAATAACTTGTCGTATTCCGCGTCGGGTATGAGCGGAGAGTCCAGCACATAATACTGATATTCGTGACGTTTGATTTCTTCACGCAACTGATACACACGGCGTGTTACTTCCTGAGTCACCATTAGGCAAACAATCTAAGCGCTTGAGGACTACCTGGAACGATTTTTCCTGCCAACATGCTGCTCTCAATTGCAGCAACCTGTTCGCGTATCTGTGCAATCGCTTTTTCACCCAAAGAGACTCTATGGTCATCAGCCAGCCCGGCCCTTAGATCCATGGCGATCTCTCTCGCTAAAACCACCATTTCATCAAAATGTTGAACCGGACGCTCCACTCTGGGAACATCAAGCAATATGGTCAACCCTTTGACGCGAACTTGAGTAAGAGTGTGATGTTGAAATGGCGTGCCATCCTGGTTTCCCAAACTAAAGATTGTCAATCCATTGTCGTTCAACAAATGAAATGAGCCATCGGATTGCAACAACAACCCGCGACGTTCAGCTACCTGTGAAATCTCACTACCAAAAAGAAGTCGATCACCACCGGGTATAATATTTAGCCCGATCATTTTGTCGACTTCGGCACAGAACTCATCCAGCGAATTTGCCTGCAACATTGCATTCGTCAGGGAAGGAAATACAATGTCTGTTTGTATTTGTTCGCCCACTTCACGAAGTACTTCGTGGAAATTTCTTAACCGTATCTCATTAACAGATCCAGAACGATCAACCAATTGCAAACCAAGGTTAAATGCACTATAGGACTGATGACTGTCTGGAATAAGTCTTTCCCACAACCCGGAACTCACATTTTGACCACAAGCATTGACACTCTTTCCAAAATCGAAACGCTGAGCCCAAAGCGGCGCCAGTACATCACTACTGAGCGGAACCTTGGGTTTGATTGACACCACGTAGTCTGTCTCGGCACTCAGCAAAGTACAGATGTCATCACCGTTTGTCGAACGATGAGAGTCTTTGTCTCCGGTATCGGGAACATCTTCAACCAGCAATGCATCAAATGCGGCCGAATTCGATCGATACAACGCATCTTCATGCTGCGATTTATATGCAGAACCGAATTTATTACGATAGCTTCTTTGTTGCCAAAAGCCGTATATATAAACTGCTACCACCAGCAAAATTCCGATGGACAGTAAACCGATTTGTAATTCACTCATGTTGTGACACCGATTGAATCTATGGTTAGATTATACTAAACACTATCGATCAGTTGATCCTAAAACAAACTTCATTGATCATTTATGTCAAAAGCAAATCACCACTAGGACTGCCTATGCCGGCAACTTCGTGCAGTGCCTTAACATACTCACCATTTTCATGTAATTGCACAATCGTATCAGGATGTTGATGTCCACGCATGTGAGCCAATCTAGCTTTGCTGGTGGAGGTCATTTCCCAAACCAATCCGTCCAATAATTCATCAGCCGACGCTGGATTGTTGCAAACCAGAACCATGTCACATCCCGCATGCAACGCAGCTTCGGCACGCTGCACAATCCCACCTGCGACAGTCGCACCTTCCATGCTCAAGTCGTCACTGAAGATGCAACCTTCAAAAGCCATCTCTCCTCGCAGAACGTCTTTCAGCCACACTTTGGAAAAGCCTGCGGGACGCGGATCGACTTTGGGGTAGATCACATGTGCCGGCATGACGGCTGTCAAACCGAAATCAACCATTTGACGAAAAGGAATCAGATCACACATCTCGATGTCGGCAAAATCACGTTCATCAACAGGAATCTCCAAATGCGAATCAGCGCGCACGTATCCATGCCCGGGAAAATGTTTGCCTACTGTCGCCATTCCGGCCTTCTTTATCCCCAGCATTAAACTATGAGCCAGTTCGGCGATGGCCTGAGGTTCAGAATGAAATGCTCGATCGCCGATCACCCCGCTGCTTCCATAATCAACATCCAGCACCGGCGTAAAACTAAAATCCACGCCATGAGCACGTAATTCAGATGCCAATATCCATCCCGTTTGTTCAGCTAAATGACGCGATTTTTTAGGGTGAGCATCCCACAACTTGCCAAGTTCACGCATGGGAGGGATTCGGGTGAATCCATCGCGAAAGCGTTGTACCCGCCCGCCTTCATGGTCAACCGAAATGAGCAAAGAGGGCGCGCGCAGAGCACGAATACTTGAAGTCAACTCAATAAGCTGGCTCGACGAGGCATAATTACGGGCAAACAAAATCACTCCTCCAACCGAGGGATGGCACAATCTTATTTCATCTTCGGGTGTCAGTATTTTTCCTCCCACATCCAGCATTACCGGCCCCATGACCATTATGCCTCTCCTTCCAAAATTACAAATGCGATCGCCGTGTCTCGTTCGTCACTCATGCTTAGGTGATGGCATGTCACACCTAGGTAATGCAGATACGCGGACAATACTGCGTCAAATAAAAATACCGGCTTGCCTGACTGATGGTGGCTAATGGTAATGCGCTGCAAACTAACGGGATGACGCAATCCATTTCCTGTTGCTTTGGCAAATGCTTCTTTAGCCGCAAATCTTTTGCTCAAAAAACGCGCAGGAAAGGAATGAGTTGTGTACTCAGGCAACTCTTGCTCACTCAAGATGCGCTTGGCAAAAGCAACTCCGTGCCGCGCTATCGCGGATTCAATTCGAGCAACGGAAACAATATCGGTGCCAATGCCGATGATCATGCAGCCAGCAATGCCTTCATCTTTTTCACCGCTTGTTCTAAACCAATGAATACCGCCTCAGAAATAACGGCGTGTCCAATGTTGAGTTCCTCTATATGCGGGATAGCAACAATAGGGCGAACATTGTGATAATTGAGTCCGTGTCCGGCATTCACATGCAAACCTAACGAACGCGCATACAACGCAGCACGATGAATTCGAGCCAATTCAGTTTCTCTCTCGATGACGCTGTCTGCATCACCATATTTTCCAGTATGGATTTCGACAACCGGTGCCCCCGCTTTTTTTGCCGCATCGAGTTGTCTTTCATCAGCATCGATAAACAGCGACACCCGAATACCTGTTTCAGAACAACGCTGAGTTGCGCGTTTTACCTGATCAAAATATTTGACCACATCCAAACCACCTTCAGTAGTCAGCTCTTCACGCTTTTCCGGCACCAAGCAAATATCATGTGGCTTGGTTCGCAAAGCGAGTGAAATCATTTCTTCAGTGACTGCACATTCCAGATTCATGCGCGTTTGCAACATGCTCCTCAGCGTTGCCACATCAACATCTTGAATGTGACGTCGGTCTTCGCGCAGATGAAGCGTTATGACATCTGCTCCCGCTTCTTCGCAAATAAGTGCGGCACGAACAACGTTGGGGTAACGCGAACCACGCGCTTGGCGAAGCGTTGCAACATGGTCGATATTGAGTCCGAGTTTAATCATATTTCATCAAGTCCTTAATCAATTCCCGCGTATGCAAAACCACGCCGCCGAGATGATGATTTAACAGCATGCGCATTAATTTTTTTCCCTGCCGGGCACTGTTCACGTCAGTGTAATCGTCTGCCGCAATATCTTGCAACGTTTTCCCTGCTATCAACAATCCTTCAGAGAAATCGTTTTCGTCCGGAATCGCGCCACGCTCCAGAATATAACGATAATTCCTGCCTGCATCGATGGGTTTATTGCCACCTGCCTCATGCTCCAACAGCAAAGCATAACCTAATTCTTGCAGCAAATGCTTTTCGAAGCAACGCAAGGTCGCGGCGTGATTTTCTTCCAGCACCAATCTCTGCAAAGTTTGCCTATAGTAATCAAACAGAGTCTCGTGAGGGTCATCTCGAGCAGTAAGGTTCAGCAAAAGTTCATTCAAATAAAACCCGCACATTAGCGCGGTTCCTTGCAGCAGTGGTTGTCCTCCCACCCATTCCGCGCTGTGTAAGGTGCGCAGCTCATGCTTGCCAAACCAACTCAGTTCGAGCGGTTGAAAGCTCATCAGTAAACCGCGCAACGCGGATTTTGGCCGGCGCGCTCCGCGAGCCATTAAAGGCACACGTCCGTGCTGCCGACTGAACACTTCCACCACCATACTGGTTTCGCGAAATGGATAACTGTGCAGCACAAATGCCAATTCATTTTCTAAGCGGTGTTTATGCGCCTGTGTCATCGATCATTCGTAACCAAGACTTTTTAACATTTGCGGACTGTCCGCCCACCCGCTGCGCACTTTGACCCACACTTCGAGAAAAACTTTTCCGTCAAAGAGCTTTTCCATATCGAGGCGTGCCTGGGTGGCAATTTCTTTCAGTTTTTCACCTTTTGCACCAATGAGCATGGCTTTATGTGCTTCCTTATCCACGAGGATAGCGGCATGGATACGGCGCAACTTTCCCTCGAGTTTGAATTGCTCGATGATAACGCTGACGGAATAGGGCAACTCCTCACCGGTAAAACGAAATACTTTTTCGCGCACGATTTCGGCGGCCAGAAAACGCTCATTACGGTCGGTCACTTCGTCTTCAGGATATATTTTTTCGCCTTCTGGAAGATATGGGCGAATCGCATCCAGCAAGGTCTCGAGTTGTTTGTTTTGTTTGGCACTCACCGGTACGATAGCGGCAAAATGTCTTTCTTTGGCGATGTCTTGCATAAAGGGCAGCAATTCATTTTTATGTTCCATGTTGTCCACTTTGTTGATAACCAACAATACTGGAATATTAGTGGGCAACAAGTTCATCACTTGACGATCGCGTTCATCAAAATGACGCGCCTCAATAACAAACAAGACAACATTCACATCACGCAGACTACTTGTCACTACGCGATTTAAACCCTTGTTCAAAGTATTCAGATATTGAGTCTGAAACCCCGGGGTATCAACAAAAACGAATTGGGTTTGTTCCTGGGTAAGAATACCGGTAATACGGTGGCGCGTTGTCTGCGCTTTGCGAGAAGTGATGCTGATCTTCTGCCCGATGAGATGATTGAGGAGCGTTGATTTTCCAACGTTGGGACGACCTACAATGGAAATAAAACCGCTATGAAATTGCTGTGTGGTATCTGTCATTATTTGGCCTGATCCATCATATTGTAAGCAGCTTCAGCTGCAGCCTGCTCTGCGATGCGTCGGCTACTGCCCTCCCCTCGAGATGCTATTTTCAGTTGAGGAATTTCACACTCAATCACGAATAATTGCGCATGCGCCTCGCCATGTGTTGCGACCACTGAATATTTTGGCAAAGCCAACTTGCGCGCTTGCAAATGCTCTTGCAACAGTGTCTTGGCATCCTTGCCCAAACTTTGCACATCCATCTGCCGGATAAAAGGAATATACATTCGTAAAACTACTTGCTCTGCTGCCGCAAAACCGGCATCCAGAAAAACCGCTCCAAACAGGGCTTCCATTGCATCAGCCAAAATAGAGGGGCGGCGAAAACCGGCACTCTTGCGCTCCCCCTCCCCCATTAACAGCAGATCCCCGATATTTAATCCCTGGGCCAAGGTGAAGAGCGTTTTTTGGTTGACTAGATTAGAGCGTAATCTGGACAGATCTCCTTCCGGCAATTCCGGATAGTGATCGTATAGATATTTGGCAATGGCACAGTTCAAGACGCTATCGCCCAAAAATTCTAATCGCTCAAAATGAGTTGAACTGTAGCTGCGATGTGTCAGCGCTTTTTGCAGCAATTGCGGCTGTGAAAACTGATGCCCGATCTGCCGACACAATGAATCCAGGCTCATATGCTATTTTATTTTGTTGCCATAGGATTAAAATCAATCACAAGACTAACATTTCCAATGACCGGTACCTTGACTGTATAGCTCGCACTCAATGTAATGTGACCCTCGTCTTTGCTGATTTCGACATCATCTGAAGCGAGATTGATGTAATCGATGGAAGCTCGCTTTTGATATGACGCACGAATGTCTTTGACATTGGCATTCTGCATTTCCGGATCATTGACGACCGCTTTGAAAATATGCTCAATCTGCATGTTATTCATGTAGGCGGGAACAAGTTTCATTCCCAATATCACCACAAATAATACCGCCGCTATGATCACGATGAGGCTGCTAAACCCGATTCCTTGTTGTTTATTTGCCCAAACTTTCATATTCGCTCCTTCTCAACTCTGCTCAGTTAATCGACAAACCTATACGTTTCAACTCGCCAAAATTCATCCAGATAAAGAACGCTTTTCCAACGACCATATTATCCGGCACAAAACCCCAATAGCGACTGTCGCGGCTGTTGTCCCGATTATCGCCCATCATAAAATAGTGCCCTTCCGGTACTTTGCAGCGAACTTCTACAGAACTATAAGTACAACTATCAAAATGTGGAAAGTCTGCAACACTGTTTAAATGTACCGAAGGCATATCGGGGTTGATCAGAATAGGATGCAAGTGTCCACTCAGATTTTCAGTATACCGTTCGGTATGTACAAAACTCAATCCGCTTTCTACATAATTATATTCAGCTTCATGTTGTTGAATTTGCTCATCACCATTCACCCAAAGTTTTTTGTTGCGGTACACAATAATATCTCCAGGTAAGCCAACAACTCGCTTGATATAGTCAACCGAGGAATTTTCAGGGTAATGGAACACCATCACATCACCACGTTTCGGATCGTTAATCTGGACGATTTTTTGATTGATGATAGGCAGACGAATTCCAAATGTAAATTTATTGACCAAAATAAAATCGCCGACTTGTAAAGTTGGAATCATTGATCCGGAAGGTATTTTGAACGGCTCAACCAGAAATGATCGCAACATGAATACTGCCAAAATAACCGGAAAGAAACTCTTGGCATATTCAATCCACCATGGATCCGCAATTCCTGCCGAACGCTTTGCGCGCAAAGCCAATTTATCCAGCAACCATATGCCGCCAGTTACAAGCAGCAGTACAAACATAATTAAAGCAAAGTCCATTTATTGTCCTGTCTCTTTATCATCAACACGCAAGATAGCCAAGAACGCCTCTTGCGGAATTTCCACACTACCTACTTGCTTCATACGTTTCTTGCCAGCCTTTTGTTTTTCCAACAACTTGCGCTTGCGTGAAATATCTCCACCGTAACATTTCGCCAACACATTTTTGCGCAAGGCTTTGACATTTTCTCGCGAAATTATATTCGCACCAATCGCAGCCTGAATCGCCACATCGAACATTTGGCGCGGAATCAATTCGCGCATTTTAGCTGCCACTTCGCGTCCGCGATACTGGCTGTTTGCACGGTGAACAATGATGGACAAGGCATCCACTTTCTCCCCGTTAATAAGAATATCCACCTTCACAACGTCTGCAGAACGATATTCTTTAAATTCATAATCCATCGAGGCGTATCCCCGCGAAACCGATTTTAACTTATCAAAAAAATCCAGTACGATTTCGCCCATGGGTAATTCATATTTCAAAAGGACTTGCTTGCCGTGGTAACTCATGTCGATCTGCGTGCCACGCTTCGCAGTACACAGGGTAATCACCGAGCCAACGTATTCCTGCGGCATGTAGAGATTGACCGCGACGATCGGTTCCCTGATTTCCTCGATCTTGGATAAATCGGGAAGTTTGGATGGGTTGTCTACCAACAGTACTGTGCCATCACGTTGCACCACCTCATAAATCACCGTGGGCGCAGTGGTGATGAGATCCATGTCAAATTCACGCTCAAGACGTTCCTGCACAATCTCCATATGCAACAAGCCGAGAAAGCCGCAGCGAAAGCCAAAGCCAAGCGCCTGAGACACTTCAGGCTCGTAGCGCAGGGATGAATCATTAAGTTTTAATTTTTCCAGAGAATCGCGCAGCGCCTCATATTGGTTCGATTCCACCGGAAACAAGCCGGCGAACACCTGCGGCTGCACCTCTTTAAATCCCGGCAAAGCGCTGCTCGCAGGTCGGGTAAGGGAGGTAATTGTGTCGCCAACTTTGGCATCTTTAAGTTCTTTTATTCCGGCAATGACAAAGCCCACCTGACCTGCTGAAAGTTCTTCGCGCGGTTGCGACTTTGGCGTGAACACACCGACATTCTCGGTAAGATGTTGCGCACCGGTAGCCATGAATAGTATTTTGTCTTTGGGTTTAAGTGTGCCGTTGACTATCCGCACCAACATGACAACCCCGACATAATTGTCAAACCACGAGTCCACAATGAGTGCCTGCAAAGGTGAAGTGACATCGCCTTTGGGTGGCGGCACTTTGATGATGAGTGATTCAAGTACATCTTGCACACCCAGCCCGGTTTTGGCTGAACAATGCACAGCATCATGCGCATCAATGCCAATTACGTCTTCGATCTCGGCAATCGCATTGTCAGGGTCGGCTGATGGCAAGTCGATCTTGTTCAATACGGGCACAACTTCCACACCCAAATCGAGCGCGGTGTAACAATTTGCCACGGTCTGCGCTTCCACACCTTGAGACGCATCTACCACCAGTAGCGCACCTTCACAAGCTGAAAGAGAACGCGAGACTTCATAAGAGAAATCAACGTGTCCGGGCGTATCGATCAGATTCAGGTTGTAAATCTGTCCATCGCGGGCTTTGTAACTTAGGGCTGCCGTCTGCGCCTTGATGGTAATGCCGCGTTCACGCTCAATGTCCATCGAGTCCAGCACTTGTGCTTCCATTTCCCGGTCAGACAAACCACCACAAAGATGAATGATACGATCTGCCAGTGTGGATTTCCCGTGGTCAATGTGAGCGATGATGGAAAAATTACGAATTAGTTGCATCTGTCTTACCTAAAGGGCATAGCTGTTGTCACCCGTAACTATGGAGCCCGCGATGACTGCCAAGTAAATCTATGTAACGGGTGTGAGTTTCACATTAAAAAATCCCGCCAAACTCGGCGGGAATTCGCAAAAACGCGATTCTAGCCGATTTTGACGGGATACGTTGTATGACAAGCGAATGAACGCGGATAAATTTCGCTTATTTTTCGTCCAGTTTAATGGCCACGTAGGATGTCGCATCGCCATGACGCACCAGCAATGCCACGTTTCTTCCTTTGGGAATCTGTTTTAGCAGTTCATTAAATTGCGCAACTGTCTTGATTGGCACATTTCCTAGTTGCAAAATAACATCATCCCGGCGTAATTCACTACGAGCTGCGGCACCTTTAGCATCTACTACCAGAAGCCCGCCTTCAACCTGCAATTCTGCTTTTTGCTGGCTTGTTAGTTCGGCCAATTCCAAACCGAGCCGTTCACTACTTTCGGAGGAAGGCGCGGCGCTATTTCCTCCATTTTTATTACCGCGTTGCGCAACGCGACCCTCATCGGCAATTTCTCCAACAGTGACCGTTACTTCATGCGTCTCGCCTTTACGCCATAACTGCACGCTCACTTTGCTGCCCGGATGCGTTGACGCAACAATTCGTGGCAAATCAATTGACGCATTTACGGTCTTGCCGTCAAATTTCAAAATCACGTCACTGGCCTGTATCCCGGCTTTATCGGCGGGCCCACCTTTTTCCACATCCGAAATTAGAGCACCCCCAAGTTTGGGCAAACCAAAAGACTCTGCTAACTCGCGTGTTACTTCCTGAATTCCTACCCCGATACGCCCTCGAGTCACTTTACCCGTTGCGCGAATCTGTTTAACGACATCCATTGCCACATCAATCGGTATGGCAAAAGACAGTCCCATATAACCACCTGAACGGCTGTAAATTTGCGAATTGATGCCGATCACTTCACCCTTCATATTAAAGAGCGGCCCGCCTGAATTACCCGGATTAATTGCCGCATCGGTTTGAATGAAAGGCACAAAGTTTTCTTGCGGCAAAGAGCGCCCTTTGGCACTGACGATCCCTGCAGTTACGCTACTATCAAAACCAAATGGCGAACCAATAGCCAATACCCATTCACCCACTTTGAGTAAATTTGGATCACCCTGGGATATTTTAGGCAAACCGGTTGCCTCAATTTTGAGTAAAGCCACGTCAGTACGCTTATCAGACCCGATCACCTTGGCTTTAAATTCACGCTTATCCGTCAGCCTGACCGTTATCTTGTCTGCGCTATCAACTACGTGCGCATTGGTCAGAATATAGCCATCCTCGCTAATGATGAATCCCGAGCCCAGAGACTGTGTCTCCTGATCTCGCGGGGCTTGCTGAGGCGCAAAGCGGCGGAAAAATTCATAAAATGGATCACCTTCCGGCAAATTTGGCATTCCCGGAAAGGCCTGTGTATTATGAACAATCTGGGAGGTACTGACGTTAACTACTGCAGCCCCCTGTTTCTCCACCAACTCGGTGAAATCAGGAAGGTCTTTTGCCTGCAATGTGGTCGAAATAAAGCCAAACAACGCGATGAAAAAAATTCTCTTCAACATTTTTTCTCCTTGGGTATGGAATCAAGCAAGAGCAATTTAGGGATTGCCCTGCAGTTTTTCAAGACTACTTTGTTTGTGAATGGACGAGATTTCGAGCTACAGCCATTACAGGATGATTTTTGGCCAGCTTTTTTGCTACAACAAAACCGATTATCAAGCCGAGTAACGAACCGATTGCGGCAAATCCATCCCGGCTTGCCTCATCACTTGACCAATGTGACCCCAGTATTCCCCCACCAAGCAGTAACACAAGCGGTAACACATAAATCAACACTGAACTACGCAACAATACACCGTCTTGCAACGTGATTTGCACTTCATCGCCTACGCCAGCATTAGCCTCATTTTGCACTTTGAATTGGCGCGGCTTGCTGCAAAATAGTTGGGTCAGCTTGCTGCTGCCGCAACCTTTTTCACTATTGCAGTGACCGCACCCACCTTCACCGCTGGCTTCGACCAGCGCTTCACTTCCATGCACTTGTATAACGATAGCTCGTGTTTCTAACATGATTATTGCCCTGCGTAGCGTACCGAGTCTGCCACTTGGATAACTGTTCGGGGAGGAACCTCTCCTACTACTGTAATCAACTTATCCCCGCTGACACGACTGAATATTTGAATTGAACCCTGACTGGAGAGACCGGAATTAACTATTTCTCTATTTCCCAAGTCTTCTATGAAAACTGAAATCGCGGCTAGTCCGTCTGAAAAAACAAGATGGGTAACAGGCATATTGGTGTCGCGCATTGGGCGACAGATTTCATGGATTTTTTTAAACCCGACCGGCAAAGCATCAACCTGCCAACCCTTCTGTTTAAGTGTCTCAGTTGGTTTTACTGCCGGTTGTATCTGATTCGATTTAAGTGAATATGGCGCGAATCTATTGGGTTCTATCCAGGAACGATCAATTTGTCCGCCAATCGTCAATTCGGTGAATGCGTATTGCTCGATAACGCGAGAGCGTTCATCAAACACAACTGCTTTAAGAAACAATCCTGAATTGGTATGCGCCCACATTTTATGTGTATAGCGTAAATTATCTTTGGGTTGAAACAAAACCACATGAGCGTGAAATCCGGCTACCAGGTCTTCCTCTGTCTGTGTAACTAAATAATTTTCTTTGAGTGAAGCTATTTGTTCCGGCAATAGCGCTGGAAAAACTCTATCTCCATGCGGCTTATCTATTCGAATCTTGCGATCCCCCGTAAACAACCACACTTGATTATTGCTGCTGATAATCTCGCGTCTGGAGCCGTTAAGTCCCTCCAATCTTTCATGCTCTCCAGCTGAATCGGAAATATGTGTGATGCGTGATACCTGAACATGCCCACCCATGCCATCCTGATAGACAAAGGTTCCGCTATAGTCTGTTTGGTGAGCAGCGAAAGCCATGGTCTCCAACCAATCGGCCTTGTCATTCAGAAATGGATCAGCGTAAGCACTTTGCCACCAGACCAAGGGCAAAATTAAAAATAGTACATTGTACCTAGGGTGCATGCAGATTCGCCTTATTTCTCTGCAACATAATGAATGTAGGATGCGGCACCTTTCACATCTGTACTGGGTGAAAATTCCTGGTGCGCCATGACATAATCATTCACTCCGTTAGGCGACGAATAATTTGCAGGACGAACCTCTATTTGAGGCTGAACAGAGGCTAATTGAGGTGCAGGCTCTGTACCCGCTTGCATCGACATCCAGGCAACCAGCGCTAGTGCCATCACGGATGCAGCAGCAGACAAGGCGAAATATCGCGCTTTTAATGCCACCCTGCGACGCGGCGCAAAAACGGTCGGCTCTGTTTTCAAACGTTCATGAAAAGCCGCACTGAAATCCTTGCAAACATGATCAGGCTGGCGCAGAGCATCCCCGATCAGATGGTATGTTATCCACTCATTGGTATCTGGCGGATTTTTCTTCATTTTATTAAGGAGGGCATCAGCCTCGTCTTCGAACAACTCGCCATCCATCAATGCGGAAATATCTTGTTTCATGCTTACCACCTCTGATTATCGTTAGTACCCAACAACGGCCGCAAATTAACCGCAACCGCTTCTCGTGCCCGAAATATTCTCGATCTTACCGTTCCAACCGGGCAGTTCATTACCGCCGCAATCTCTTCATAACTCAGCCCTTCAATTTCTCTCAGAGTCAAAGCTACCCGCAAGTCGTCAGGAAGTTGCTGCAATGATGAATTCACTACCTCAACAACCTGCTTGCTCATCAATTCGTTTTCAGGTGTTGAAACCTCTTGCAAAAGTGTTGCACCTTCAAAATCCTCCGCTTCCTCGGAAGCAAATTCGGTACTTGTCGGTGCACGACGCCCAAGCGCAAGCAAATGGTTCTTTGCGGTATTAATTCCTATCCTGTACAACCAGGTGTAGAACGCACTATCTCCGCGGAAAGCGGGCAAGGCCCTATAGGCCTTGATAAAAGCATCTTGAGTCACATCCTCGGCTTCGGCTGCGTCGCGCACAAATCGCGATATCAACCTGCCCAATCTGCGCTGATATTTGGCAACCAATAACTCAAAAGCGTGCTTATCACCACTCTGAGCCCGCTCTACTAGTTGCTGATCTACTTCCCGATCTCCCATCCCTAACCCTTAATTCTTCACCACTAACGTGGCTGGCTAGTATAACCGGAGTATTACATGCGCGCAGCTTTGCTCGTATCGCAACGTAGACAAGCGGCTAAAAATTTAGTTCACTAAAATTCATATTGTTTATTGAGTTTAATTCCGACAAATTTGGTATAGTTCGCAGAATGGATAACCAACTTATATAGACAGCGTGTTGCAATTCGATACACTCATTATCGGGAGCGGCCTGGCAGGTCTGTCGCTTGCGCTGAAACTTGCGAACGATCAAAAAGTCGCCGTTATCACGAAGAAGTCACTGCTTGAAGGCGCGAGTGCCTGGGCGCAAGGCGGCATCGCTGCTGTTTTATCTCCGGAAGATTCATTTGACAAACACATTCAGGATACTCAAATCGCGGGCGCAGGCCTATGTGACCCGCAAACCACACGTTTCGTCGTTGAACACGGTGCGGCCGCAATAGAGTGGCTCATCCGGCAGGGCGTTCCTTTCAGCCGCGATTCAAATAGTGAATATGGTTATCACCTGACGCGCGAAGGTGGACATAGTCACCGCCGCATCATTCATGCTGCGGATGCAACCGGCCAAGTCGTACAGGAAACAATCGCCAACAAAGTGATTGCCCATCCCAACATCACACTGCTGGAACACTACATCGCAATCGACCTGATCACCGGACAAAAATTACAGCGCAGTGATAACAACTGCTACGGGGCTTATGCCCTAAACAGCTTGAGCGACGAAATTATTACCATCGCTGCACGCAATACAATTTTGGCTACCGGCGGGGCAGGCAAGGTTTATCTATACACCACCAACCCCGACACAGCGACAGGAGACGGCATTGCCATGGGTTGGCGTGCGGGCTGCCGCGTCGCCAATATGGAATTTATTCAGTTTCATCCGACGTGCCTCTACCATCCGCATGAAAAGTCCTTCCTGATCAGTGAGGCGGTTCGTGGTGAAGGCGGCATCTTGAAACTTCCCGATGGAACACGTTTTATGCCTTGGCACGATGAACGCGCGGAATTGGCTCCGCGTGATGTTGTCGCCCGCGCCATTGACTTCGAAATGAAAAAACGCGGTTTGGACTGCGTCTATCTGGACATCTCTCACCAACCGGTGGAGTTCTTGTTGGAACACTTTCCCAACATCTATCGCCGCTGCATGGACCTCGGAATCAACATTGCGCGTCAACCTATTCCCGTTGTTCCGGCAGTGCATTTCACTTGCGGCGGATTACTGGTAGATCAGCAGGGACGCACAGACATTTCGAATCTTTATGCAATCGGAGAAACCTCATACACCGGCCTGCATGGTGCAAATAGATTAGCCAGTAATTCGTTGCTTGAATGCCTCGTGTATGCCGATTCGGCAGCACAGGATATATTGAGCAAGCCAAGAGGCAGTATTATTTCCTTGCCACATTGGGATGAAAGCAAAGTAACAGATGCCGACGAGGCCGTGGTGATATCCCATAACTGGGATGAGCTAAGACGCTTCATGTGGGACTATGTCGGCATCGTTCGCACCACCAAGCGTCTGGAGCGTGCTCAACATCGTATCCTCTTATTGCACGAAGAGATCAATGAGTATTACAGCAACTTTCATGTCTCCGCGGACTTGCTCGAGCTGCGCAATCTCGTCCTCACTGCAGACCTGATTGTACAAAGCGCACTTTCACGGCACGAAAGCCGGGGACTCCATTTCAGCAAAGACTATCCAGACACGCTACCACTGGCAAAATCAACAATTCTCAGCCCGGCTAATTTCAAGCGGTAGAAAAACAGCTGTCTTCATAATCTACAGTGGCTAGTGTGGATGTTAAAAAGACGTTATGTCCAGCATGTCAGTTGTAGAACAATGTGCTAATTTGTGTACTTCAGTTACCGTTGACACTGAGCCGTCATTGACCATCGCGAAATCGTTTCCCGTTAGCGGTCATTAATGAACTCAAACGACACATATCATTAACTGAAAACTTTTTATGCTTCCATCTCTGCCAGCATAGTTGTAATCGTCCGTAAACGTTCAGAAAAAATCATTGAAGTGACAGTAAACAATGCAAATGAGATGTCAGGCTGCTCTGTCTTTAAACGCTCGAAATTCTCTGCACTCAAGTGGTAACACGTTGTTGATTCGACAGCGATGATGCTCGCAGAACGTGAAAACAGGTCGATCAATGCCATTTCCCCGAAAATAGAGCCTGCGGTGAGTGTTCGCACTTTTCTCTTACGATCTGTTCCGGGGAGATCTAACACAACTTCGACTTGGCCCCGTACAACGAAAAATGCACCATCTGCAGGACTTTCCTGCAAGAACACCATTTCACCCGGTTGATAAGAAAATCGCGTTAAGTACCTGCGCAGGCGGCGAAGCTTGGAACGTTCCATGTTACGTATCAATGGACTATTACCAGCAGATAGTTTACAGATTGCTGATGCGTCTACCGATTTTGAAGCAAGATGTTTTTCGCACATTGCAACTGCTGAATTGGTGTCGCTTAAAAAGCGATCTGCCCCAATAGTCGAGATTGTTCCAAAATCAGCCAGATTTACCCATATCTTGCGTGATACAAAGTAATGACGCTTATCTTCACTTAGCAATTGCATTTGGGTAATTCGCTGTTCACGATCAACAAAACCCACAACAAGCATTCCTCCCAATTTTGATAATTTTGTGTTCATTCGCTCCAGAGAACGAGCACCTGTAGAATCGACATGAGTAACACGTCTTAGATCTACAACTACATGAAAGACACCTTCGTTTGTCAAGGCCTCAACTCGCAACTCTAATTCGCTCACGTTGCCAAAAAACAGAATTCCTTCCATTTCGACTATCGCAATACTATTACCATATTTCTCCAGAGAATGTTGTCGAGCAAAATCACCATAAATTCGTGGAATCAGGTTGCTGGCTCGATAGCAACGGCGCATAGGGTTGCGTGACATTTGCATTAAAAAGAGCAGGATTGATATCACCATTCCAATACCTACTGCTGTAGTCAGATTAGCCATTAATGCAGCAGTGACTACGACTCCAACCACGATCAAGTCAGTGTGTGATGCGGTGGGTATATCACCTTTGAAAAAGAGACGGCGCAACCTTTCCAAGGTCCATTTGTCGATCAGGCTAATACCCAGCGAAATGAGTAATCCCGCCATGACTGCCTGCGACAGGAAGCCAATTATCGCACCCAGTGACAAAGCCACAACAAGCGAAATCAGGGAAATGCCGATAGGGGTGACAGCACTTTTCATTCCATTCATGAGTGCAGCTTTTGAACGTATCAGAGACCCCGAGCCGGGTGACAAGCCAAACATTCCTGCCAGAGCATTGCCAAACCCTTCGGCCATTAATTGCCTGTTTGTATTCGAGTGCCGCATCGTTAATTCATCGGTTGCCGCAGTGGCGAAAAGCGTTTCTAGGGAGGATAAAATCGACATGGAAAATGCTGCGGCCAGCAAAGTTGTAAATAATTCAGACCCAATGGGACCTGAGACTATACCAAGTACATCGCTACCGATGAAATGCACTTCGTAGTGTAATGGCGGCGGGGGAATGGTTCCCCCAAGGGCATCTGCGAAACCGAACAGGGCAAATACGTGATACACCGCAGTCCCGGCAATAAAGGCCATCGGCATTGGTGGGACGCGTGTGGTTAACCGGGGAAAATACAACATCGATGCCACAGTAAAAAGTGATAGTGCTAACGTAGCCGGTTTTATCTCAGTAATGTGATTAAAAAAGGTCCATAAAGACTTTTGCTCAGAAATGCCCATTGCGGTACAGCTTTGACTAAGGATGATAAGCAAGGCTGATCCGTTAACAAATCCAGCCATGACGGGAAATGGAACATATTGGGCAAGTTTCCCCAAGCGGAACAAACCAAAAGATAATTGCAATATGCCTGAACCAAGGACCGCGGTGCTGGCTAGAATTAATGCGACTGAAGTGGGATCGGGTAAATGTGAAAGCGTTGCAGAATGTGAAAGCTGTGTTATTAAGGCAGCAAAAACCAGTAGAGTGGAAACTCTCGGACCGGCTACAATAAACGGACATCCTCCAAAGATTGCGGCAAAAAGTCCCAGCAAAGTAGAGCAATATAGCACAATTAACAAACCAACCCCGCTTAACGGCCCTCCCAGCGCTCCTCCAATAATCATTCCCATGGCAACAATTTGCGGTAAAGCGCCGAGCGTTCCACCCAAAATCCCGTTCAGATCGCCCCAAACGGTAGAGTCGAGTGGCCTGGCAAACAGGTTTGGAGTTGTTCTGCGAAGAATTTTATCGATCATTGATTTTAACAATTCAAGCTGCCTCTCAGGTTTCACACTGGACGCAAAATCGCTTGTATCGTAAAGCCGTCGTAAAGTTACTTTGTATCAGTAAAATCAACAATTCCCGATGGATGGCATCAAGCAAAATCAGCAATGATTGGAAAACCAGATGGCACATGACCTCACTTTATCATGCCATATTGAGTTCATCAAAGCCGATGTTGGCGGATGTAGAGAGCAAACCAAAGGTCTTGCCGTTGCAGTCGCTCTGTGTTGGTTATGGCGTTGGCGCAAGCGCATTGTATTTCAGGGCGTATACGCCAATGGCCAGTGTGACAACCAGCGTGCAGACTAGGATGATTAGTCCCCTGACCTGAGAGTGCGTGGTGGATATCAATTTTTTTAACATTATTCAGCTACCATAGCTGATTTGAATTCGATGCTTTTACGCTCGTTCGTTGCTTGATGATGTTTCATTAACTTTTGCTTGCAAAGTATTTAACTACATGCATTCTTGACAGTATCAATATTAGCCACTTGAACTTAAAGTTCAATATGCCGTTTGGCCTGTATACTTTTATGAAAGTACATAGATACTTTTGAAAGTACTAGGTGAAACCCTTATTAAGTTCACGCGATAAAGCTGATGAAGCTACAGCCAGAAAGGCTAGGATTAGTGCTTTAGTGGGAAGAATAGTACTTTAGGGAGCAAGTTACGGTTTTTGGCTAGTTCGAATTAAATGAATACTAACTGCCTTCCTTTACCCTCATGAAAGTCGGTTCATGTCCGACAAATCCAGTAGATTATTCCCTAAATCCACTGACCGCTATGCGAACTGCCGAGAACTTATCATACTGAATTTACCGAAGTTCGCCATTACTATTCCCGTCAGATTTAAGCAGCAAGAATTACACCCCACTTCAAGGCAACTCGTAACTGTCGAAAAGATTCTGCATCCATGCTATCCGGCATGAGCACAATATTTATTCTCCAGAAATGCTTGGGAAGCGCAATATTCAATATTACCATCTGCGGCATCACCAGACTGCTGCGCAATAGTTTACCTACCGACTCATCGCCCTTGCGGTTGAACAAAACAACATGCTCACCCTCAAGTCTAAGTGCAACTCTGGCATCAGCCAAAATTAATCGCGCGTCTCGAAGAATTAAATAACGCGCGCTGCATAACAAAACAACGAACAATAAATTGAAAGCGAGTTGTGGAATGGGGACAAAATAAAGAGCCGATATCGCAAGCGCATGCCCAAATAAAATACACAATTCCAATTGGCGTGACGGGCAAAAGGAAAAGTTTTGGAGTACCTTATTTGTCAACTCAGGGAAATACGCAGTTAATTACTAACGCAATATGGCAACGATAAGGACAATGGAGACTAACACTGCGACAGTAATTAATATCATCCCTTTCTTTTCCGGGGATAACTTGGGTTTCTCAATTTCATCAATTTTGGGAGAATCGGCAGCAAATGCAGAAACAGATTTAACTGGTTCAACCTCGGCAACTGCAGCATTGTTCGCTGCGAGGTTGATATCATCCAATTTGGGACGCACCATCTTGAATGTCTTTGAAAGTAAATCCACCTCTTCGCTACTTGCGGTCAGCGCAGCCAAACGCAAAGTCGCTCCAAAAGAATCAAATGCGGAGGATAATCCCAAGGATGCAATTTCAGACTGATCTTTTTCATCAAGTCGCGGCACGATAGCCGTCGCATCAGCCACTGACAAAATTGCTTTTGGCGCTGTCGAAAGAGCAGTAGCGCGCAGCATATTATCCCGGCAAGCATTCAAATCTTTTGCAAGATCCTTTGCGCTTTGATAGCGGTCATCCAACCCCTTTGCCAGCGCCTTTGCAACAATGAAATTCAGCATATCGGGCACTGCATGATTAACCGAGCCCGGGGGAGGTGGAATACTATTCAATGTCTGATACATGATAGCGTTCACATTATCGCCAACAAAAGGCGCTTTCCCCGTCAACATTTCGTACAACACGACGCCCAGAGAAAAAATATCCGAGCGTTGATCAATAAGTTTACCGACAACCTGTTCGGGAGACATGTATTTGGGCGATCCAAGAACCATCCCTGTCTGGGTTCGCACGGTTGCTGATTCCATGCGGGCAATCCCAAAATCGGTGATTTTTACATGCCCTTCTGAACTCACCATAATATTGGAGGGTTTCACATCCCGGTGGACAATGCCATTATCATGTGCATAGGCGATACCCGAGGACACTTGATAAACAATATTGAGGATCTGCTCCACTGGCAGAGTTTCACCATCATTTAGAATATCTCTCAGCTCTTTGCCTTGCAAAAACTCCATTGCAATGTAGGCGACATCACCACTTTTACCCACATCGAATATCGTTACGATGTTTGGATGGCTCAAACGACCTGCAGCTTTGGCTTCCTGATAGAAGCGACCTTCGTACTCTTCTTTTTCATCCAGAGCCAAACCCAGATTGATCGTCTTGATAGCAACAACACGATCAATCAGCGGGTCCAAGGCTTTATAGACAACGCCCATCGCTCCTTGCCCGAGCTCGGAGATGATTTCATAACGTCCCAAATTGCTAATCATGGTTAGTATTCAAGAATTTATTTCGCCGGTTTGCTATTCATATTATAAAACACCGAACCCCATACCGGATGTCCCGCTTCAGCCGGAGTCAAGGTAAATTCCGGCTCAATCTCGAGTGCTTTTTTAAACGAGTCTCGACACAATTTTTCCCTGTCAGAGATGCAGTGAATAAATGCCAAATATTTATATGATTCAACTTTCAGGGCGTTAGTCGCATCCTTACTATCAACCACACCCTGAAAAAGTGTCATTGCCCCGGAATAATTACCGTCTTCAAAATTTCTTATCCCGTTATTCAACATGTGCTCAGTGGAACTGGTAAACCATAAGACATCGCGTCCATCATCACAAGAAAGCATCGCGCCACAACCTGTCAGCAATGTCATGCATACCCCGATCAAAAAGACACGACCCCGATCTAACATCTGGCTCTCCTGTACTGCATTATTTTTTGCTCCAAACTTATCCAACTCAGTTAGATATAGGAGCTCTTAATTATTTAGTTGCCGAATTTGTGTTTAACAGTCACTTTCATACCGGCTTTTAGGGTAACAACCCGAGTGCTCACGGGGAACTTGGTATTTCGAACCTCAATCACATGCTCTCCCAGAGAAAGCTGCAGTTTGATCAAGGGAGGACTAACACCCACCATGTTGCCATCAACAAACACCTCACCCCAGGGTTTGATTTTTAAAATAACATTGGCGTGCGATAAGGCAGGTGTTTGAACCACCTTAAAACTCTCCTTCTCCTTCTTCGCCGATTCTTGCGTGTCTTTCTTAACTGCGTTTAAAACCTCGCTGGCTTTTGCCTCTTCGACCTCCGAAGCTAATTTAGGAGTGGTAAGTTTAGTAATGTGTGCTGACTGAACAGGAACAACCCCGGATGAAGCTGATGATACTGCCAGCGCAGTTTCCGACGTTGTTTTTGCTAAATCCTCTTTCGGCACTTCATCCAGATAGGCCAATCTGATCACCAACAATAACATTAACAATACTGGTAGAGTGACCATTCCAATATAAAGTGCTTTTTTATTATTTGAAGCCTGATCGAAAACCTCACGCCAATGTGAGGTCAATTCATTATGCCAATCCAGCAAGACTCCCCAGTAAGTCTTGGCTTTGAAGCCAATCTCACTCGCGATCCTGAATAATTTAGACTTTGATCTTTGAAGATACTTCCTTTGAGTACCCGTAAAATCACCCGGGTAACCGATCGCATAAACTTCATGTTCACGCACATGCTTGTCTGTTCGAGATCCTTCAAAATGAAACATTCCCGCATACTCTTGCGACAAACGAGAAGCCGCGTCGTAGTAAGAACGCGATACAAGTATTTGACCGGTACTCGCAAAACCCATAATCCGTTGAGCCACATTGATACCATCGCCAACAAGATTGGGTTGCTCGTTGATATCCCTAACCAAGCGCACTGGTCCCAGATTGACGCCCATTCTCACTTGCAAAGACGGCGGCCTGACTCCTTCTTCACTTAACAAACTGCTACGCACACTCAGTGCAGCACGGAGTGCATCCTCGACATCACCCAAAAAACTGATGGCAGCGCCGTCTCCAGTATCCAGGATGATGCGGTCATTGATCGGCACGTCCCGAATAGCCAAAGACAAAAAGGCATTAAATCTCTCTTTCAGAGAAATTTGATCTGTAACGGATTTCTTTGAATATTCAATAATATCCAAAAAGAATACGCTACATATGATGGTCTTATTTACCCGCTCTTCCATTCGACCTTGTCCGGTATCCCACTCTACCTAATTGAAAAATTTTTCAAATTTCACACTTAACCTCGCGAATTTTAATCGATAGCTAAGGTTTCGCGCCAGTCTTAATTTTCCGGTGGGCACGGGCACGAGATTTATCTGCTTGCCCCCGGCGACCAGCTGTTTTATTTGTATTCGTCGACTTTGCCTCGACAGGTTTCAACCCTGTATCAAGTCGCCTGTCTGATATGGATCGATCTGCTTTTTTGGACTCTTGCTTTATGACGAAATGTGACTGTAATCCAACCCAATCCAGTATCATTTTGACTTCTTCTTCGCCAAGTTCTGCCATTTTTCCCCGCTTGATGCTTGATGGAAGATTGACTATTCCAAAGCGTACCCGCATCAGGCGGCTAATCGTCAAACCCAACGCCTCAAAGGTGCGTCGCACTACCCGATTGCGCCCCTCTTTCAATACCAGTCGATACCAGTGATTAAACCCTTCGCCTCCTTCATCGCTAAGTTTCTCAAACTTTACCAAACCGTCCTCCAGTTCAATACCTTGCTTGGTCATCTGGCGCATTTGCTCGGGTGTCATCTGGCCTTGCACGCGCACGGCATACTCGCGTTCGACTTCAAAACGCGGATGCATTAAACGATTCGCCAATTCTCCGGAAGTGGTAAAAATCAGCAAACCGCTGGTATTGAAATCCAGGCGCCCGATTGCAGTCCATTTTTGCCCTCTCAATTTGGGCAAATTATCAAACACACTGGTGCGGCTTTCAGGGTCGTCGCGACTGACGATCTCTCCCTCTTGCTTGTGATAAAGCATGACGCGCGGCAAACCTTGTTCAATTTGACTTTTAACATGAATCACGCGTTTGTCGGCGCACACAATGTCGCCTTCGACAGCGCGCATTCCTAGTGTGGCAATCTCACCATTCAGCGTCACTCGTCCGGCTGCGATCCATTCTTCCATCTCGCGGCGCGAACCAACCCCGGCCTGCGCCAGCAATTTTTGCAAGCGTTCGCCTTGGGGTGCAACTTCAGTCGCTTCATTCATTCTGTTACTACTCGTCTTTCCAGCACCGCCTGTGCCAACGTTCCACTATCGACATGCTCCAATTCTCCGCCTACAGGCAAACCTCGCGCGATCCTTGAAACTTTGATGCCCTGTGCCCGAAGAAGTGTCGCCAGATAATGGGCCGTTGCCTCCCCCTCAACAGTAAAGTTTGTGGCCAGGATTACTTCACAACTCAGTTCCTGTGCGCGCCGGACTAAACGCTCAAGAGGCAACTCACGCGCTCCAACTCCATCCAAGGGCGAGAGTCGCCCCATCAGTACAAAATACATGCCGCGAAAGCACTGCGCCTGTTCCATCATCAGTAAATCAGCAGGCATCTCGACAACGCAAAGCAAGCTCGCTTCACGTCGCTCCGAGCGACACAAAATACAAATCTCTTCTTCGGAAAAATTGTTGCACTTTGTGCAGTGCTTGACGCTTTCAACCGCGTGATTAAGTGAACGCGCCAACTGCAAAGCTGCAGGACGATCACGCTGCAACAAGTGATACGCCATGCGCTGTGCTGACTTGGGGCCTACCCCGGGCAGACAGCGCAACGCCTTGATCAGGTCTTCCAGACTGGAAGGTGTATTCATTTAAAAATTAAAACGGCAAACTCATGCCCGGTGGCAAGCTCGCAGTAAAACCACTCATGCGTTGTTTCGAGGTCTCTCCCGCCTTCTTGTTTGCGTCTTGCAGGGCAGCGACAATTAAATCCTCGAGCATTTCTTTATCATCCATCACGCTGGCATCCAAAGTTACCCGGCGCACGTCATGAGCACAGGTCATGGTTACCTTGACCATTCCCGAACCGGATTGCCCTTCCACTTCTATCGTTGCAAGTTCTTCTTGCGCCTTTTTCATATTGGCTTGCATCTGTTGCGCCTGTTTCATCAGCCCTGCCATTCCACCCTTCATCATGTGTATTTTCTCCTCGTTACTGTTGAATCGGTTTGATTGAATTTTCTACTATTTGTGCGCCAAATACGGCCTGTGCCTCGCGCACAAAAGCATCATTTTTGATCGCATCTTCTGCCTGTTGCTGACGCGTCCGCTTTACTTCTTGCTCCACAGCAGCCGGTGTTGCAACATTATTCGTATCTCCCAACTCTATTGACAATTTGACCGGCTTGGCAAAATATTCAGTCAATGCTGACTGCAATTTATCCACAGCCATTTTGTTACCCTGCAATTGTTTGTGTTGTGGAGCCAGATGCAAAACCATTCGCCCGTCAGAATAATTTCCCAGCACGCTATGTTTTGCCAACTCGCGCGCCATTCCCTGCAGATTAAGTTGAGACAGCAAAACATTCCAATCTAAAGCCCCATTCTGCGGTGGCAAAGGTCGCAACACCTCAGACGCACTTGATGCAGTAGCAACTTTCTCAGTTCGTGAAATTGCATACGCCGGGCTTGGCGTAGCTTGAGCCATTGGGGTGCGTGTCTCTGCTGTACGACCCGCCACCTGCGGTGCAAATGCCAGCATGCGCAGCAACGTCATGGTAAAGCCGGCATATTCATCCGGCGCGAGGTCGATCTCTTTTCGCCCATGAATGACGATTTGATAATTCAACTGAATTTCTTCGGGTGAAAACTGCTGCGCCAACTCCAACAACCGCGCGCGCTCCGGTTCGTCCTCAGCAATGGCATTCGGAATAGTTTGCGCCAGGGCGATACGGTGCAATAGTGTCGCCAAATCCTGCAACGCCGCTTCAAATGCCACGCTTCGTTCCATCATATGATCCGCGATGCGCAACAGTCCTGCACCATCGCCTGCACGCAACGTTTGCAACAGATCGAACAGGAAGCCTTGATCAATCGCCCCCAGCATCGTGCGCACCAATGATTCATCGACTTTGCCGGAAGAATAAGCAATAGCCTGATCCATCAAACTCAACGCGTCGCGCATACTACCTTGCGCGGCGCGCGCCACCAGATTAAGCGCGCCCATTTCAAACGGAATATTTTCTTCTCCCAGCACATATTGCAGATGTGAATGGATCAGTGCGGGCGGCAATTGTTTGAGATTGAATTGCAAACAGCGCGACAGCACCGTAACGGGTATCTTTTGCGGGTCGGTTGTTGCGAGAATGAACTTCACATGTGCGGGAGGTTCTTCCAGCGTTTTCAACATCGCATTGAAGGCGGATTTCGACAGCATGTGAACTTCGTCGATGATGTACACTTTGAAACGCCCGCTGGTCGGTGCGTACAACGCGCCATCCAGCAATTCGCGCATGTTATCTACTTGCGTATTGGACGCTGCATCCAATTCGATCAGATCAATAAAACGCCCACTATCTATTTCGGTGCAAGCACTACAAATTCCGCACGGAGTTGCCGTGATACCCGTTTCGCAATTCAATGATTTGGCAAAAATCCGCGCGATGGTCGTTTTCCCAACGCCGCGTGTGCCGGTAAAAAGATAGGCATGATGCAGGCGGCTTTGTGTCAACGCATTGGTTAGTGCCCGAACAACGTGTTCCTGCCCCGCCAATTGTGCAAAATTTCTAGGGCGCCACTTGCGGGCTAATACAGAAGTCGCTGACATAGTCGCCTGTTGGTCTGTTAAAAAATATCAAGCGGGGTGTTACTGATGAATCACCCCCTCGAAAAATAGGAGGCGAGCCTTACCCCCGGCACTTGCAACGATTGGCTGTGGCTGCTTCCTTCCGGACCTGACCAGGTTCACCATGATGCAATGCGGGGAGACCCGCCAAACTCTTAAAGTAATTCATCAGCCTACTGCGCATCATCATGTCGGCGTTGCGCAAGAACTCTAAATCCTCATGTACTTAGTGTACATTCCGGTTTCTCGTCCTTGCGCGCCTTGACCTGATGCTGCTCGCTACGGCTGCTGAACCACTTTTACGCTTCTACAGTTTTTATAACTGTAAAAGCATTAAACTAAGGAAACACTGAAAAAGTCCTAAACCATGGGTCGAGACATTTCCCGTTCGCCCCGATAACCATCGACTTTGCCGGCGTTGTCTGCCAGCTTAGTCGAATGGCTAGTTGTCTCACTCAGTGCCTTGCGTAGCAAGGTGTATCGAGGGGTGCAAACGGGAAACACTCACCACGAACGGACTTATTCGGTGTTTCCCTAAACCTGTTTGATCGGAATCAATCCGATCCTTTTTTTCCACTCTGCCGGGCCGATCTCGTGTACTGAGCGACCTTGCGAGTCCACAGCAACAGTCACCGGCATATCTTCCACTTCGAATTCGTAAATAGCTTCCATGCCGAGATCAGCGAAGGCGACCACTCTCGAGCTGCGTATTGCCTTGGACACCAGATAAGCCGCCCCTCCTATCGCCATCAGATATACCGCTGCATGCTTTTTAATTGCCTCGATAGCCACCTTGCCGCGCTCGGCTTTGCCGACCATACCGATCAAACCGGTCTGCGCCAACATAGTCTCGGTAAATTTATCCATGCGCGTTGCTGTTGTAGGGCCGGCGGGGCCAACTACTTCGTCGCGCACCGGATCGACCGGGCCGACATAGTAAATGAATCGACCATTAAAATCCACGCCGGGGGGTAATTTTTCACCTTTTGCCAGCAAATCAACAATACGCTTATGCGCGGCATCGCGACCCGTCAACAATTTGCCTGAAAGCAACAAAGTCTCGCCTGGTTGCCATTGAGCGAGGTCAGCACGTGTTACCGTATCAAGATTCACTCGCCGCGCATCAGCCGCCGCATGCCAATGCACATCGGGATAATCCTCCAGCTTCGGTGGTGTAAATGTCGCAGCACCACTGCCATCCAATTCAAAATGCACATGTCGAGTCGCTGCACAGTTGGGAATAATCGCCACCGGTTTGGAAGCCGCATGCGTCGGATAATCCAGAATTTTTACATCCAGCACGGTCGCCAAACCGCCCAGCCCTTGCGCACCAATACCCAGTGCATTCACTTTATCGAATATCTCAATACGCAATTCTTCTACGCGATTCTTCGGCCCGCGCGCTTTGAGTTCGGTCATATCGATATTTTCCATCAACGACTCTTTTGCCAGCAACACTGCCTTCTCAGCTGTACCACCGATACCAATTCCCAGCATTCCCGGTGGGCACCAGCCAGCACCCATGTGCGGCAGTTGATTGACCACCCATTCCACCAGATCATCACTCGGATTGAGCATGACCATCTTGGATTTGTTTTCCGAGCCCCCCCCCTTGGCAGCGATGCGAACATCAACTTTGTTTCCCGGTACGATGTCAAAATGCACAACAGCAGGCGTATTGTCGCCGGTATTTTTTCGCTTGCCCGCCGGGTCAGCAACGACAGAAGCGCGCAAAATGTTATCGGGTAACAGATAGCCTTTGCGCACCCCTGCATTCACCATCTCGGTGATACTCATGGAAGCGTCCTCCCAGCGAACATCCATGCCCACGCGCACGAAGGCCACCACAATGCCCGTATCCTGACAAAGCGGGCGATGTCCTTGTGCACACATGCGTGAATTAGTCAGTATCTGCGCCATTGCATCCTTGGCGGCAGGAGATTCTTCCGCATGGTAGGCCACTGCTAATGCGTCAAGATAATCTTTGGGATGATAGTAAGAAATGAATTGCAGCGCATCAGCGATACTATCGATGAAATCTTGTTGCCGAATTGTGGTCATAATTTGAATATGGATATTAATCAGCTTTAATTATGGGAGTCTGCGCTAATGACGTCAATGCTATCAAGAACATGAAATTTGAAGATGCAACCGAACTTACTAATATAACACTATTTTCGCAAGCAAAAATCCTCTCACAGCCTGCTTATGCTTTAGGTTAATCTAGCGACTTATCCCTTTTTTCTTAATTTCAACCCTATAAGCACAAAAAAACACGGATTCTTCAAAATGCAAATAGCAGACTTGATCGGTAGCGTGGCCGCCACCCTGACCACCCTATCTTTCATCCCACAAGTATGGCGAGTATGGCAGACGCGCCACACCCGCGACATCTCGCTAGCCATGTATATCGCCTTCACCAGTGGCGTTGCATTTTGGCTTGTTTACGGCATCATGCTAGATTCTTGGCCCATCATCATTGCCAACGGCATCACAGTATGTTTGGCAAGCGCGGTATTAATCATGAAAATCCGTTTTGGCTGAATAGGTCAACACTGGTTATAATTACCCTCTAAGTTTCTGCTTTATCCAAATATTTAGATATGCTAAAAAAAATCCACGTTCGTGACATTCGACTAGGAATGTTCATTCAAGAACTTTGCGGAAGCTGGATGGATCATCCTTTCTGGAAAAAATCTTTTGAACTCAGTGATCCCAAAGAAATGCACACACTGCAAAACTGTGCTGTATATGAAGTCTGGATCGATACGGACAAAGGCCTGGATGTTGAGTCCCCAACACAAGTCATTTCAACCGGTGACGATAAAGAAAAAATCGAACTTGAGCTTACTCAGGCGATTGAAACAAATCAAAAGGCGGAACCGCGCATTTCCATCCAAGAGGAGTTGGATCGTGCGCGCAAACTGCAAGCTAAAAGCAAGGCAGCTATCACCTCGATGTTTAGTGAAGTCCGCATGGGCAATGCGCTTAAGGTAGCCGATGCCGAACCGCTGGTAGATGAAATCAGTCAATCTATCACGCGTAACCCAGAAGCTTTTCTAAATCTTGTTCGACTCAAAAATGTAGACGATTACACCTACATGCACTCAGTTGCTGTTTGTGCGCTAATGATTTCACTTGGCAAAATAATGGGAATTGCCGGACAGGACTTGAAAGATGCCGGCATGGCAGGTTTGCTGCACGACGTCGGCAAGATGATGATTCCCAGTGAAGTGCTTAACAAACCCGGCAAGCTCACTGACGAAGAATTTAACATCATCAAAAACCATCCGCGCAAAGGCTGGGAAATTTTAAACATTTCTGAAGGTGCTAACGCTGTCGCCCTGGATGTATGCCTCCACCATCACGAACGCGTAGATGGCAAAGGTTATCCGGAAATGATCTCTGGCGACAAACTGTCATTGTTCGCCCGTATGGGTGCAGTATGCGACGTGTATGATGCCCTCACCTCCAACCGCTGCTACAAAAATGGCTGGGAGCCGGCAGAGGCTATACGCAAGATGGCGGAATGGAAAAACGGACACTTCGATGAGCGTATTTTCCATGCTTTTATCAAAACCATCGGCATTTATCCTTCCGGTACATTGGTCAAGCTTAAATCCAATCGTCTCGCAGTCGTCATTGAGCAAACAGAAAAAAGCCTTCTCACACCGATTGTCAAGGTATTCTTCTCGACCAAGTCCAATATGCCTATCATGCAGGAAACTCTCGACCTGACCAAATCAACAGACAGCATCGCCAACGTCGAGGCTGCTGATAAATGGGGATTCAACTTAAAGCAAATTACCGGAATTTAACCCTTTCACTCACCTTCAATAATTTGAAAACTCGTCCGTCATGCAGGCCGAGTCCAAACGATGGACGAATTAAAGGTAGAATGCGCGCCTTTGGTAATTTCAGGTAATTCCAAGCATGGCTATCCAATGGTTCCCCGGCCATATGCTATCGGCGCGCAAAAAGGCCGCCGAGACGATGGAACGCATCGATGTTGTCATCGAAGTGCTGGATGCTCGCGTGCCAGCAGCCGGAAGCAATCCGCTGATCCACGAATTGCTCCAGCACCGTCAGCGCCCTTGCCTCAAAATTCTTAACAAAACCGACCTCGCCGACCCTAACGCCACAAAGGCCTGGCTGGAACATTTCAACAAGCAAAAAAATGTGCATGCCTTGGCGTTGTCTTGCAAGAAACCCGGCGATGTCGCCAAAGTGCCGGGGCTGTGCCTCAAACTTGCGCCACATCGCGGTACCACGCTTAAGCCGCTGCGCATGATGATCATGGGCATTCCCAACGTCGGCAAATCCACGCTGATGAATGCGCTGCTTAAACGCCGCGTTGCCTTGGTAGGTAACGAACCTGCGGTCACTAAAAATCAGCAGAGTTTTGAACTTAACGACCACATGACTTTAATTGATACACCCGGACTGATGTGGCCGAAAATCAAGTACGACAGCGATGGACTGATGCTCGCCGCCAGTCACTCCATCGGGCGTAATGCCGTGATTGATGAGGAAGTTGCCGCTTTTTTGGGAGACATTGTATTAGCGCGTTACCCTGCACTGGCCACCCAACGTTACGGCTGCCCTGCAGAGGGTATGGATGGTTTTCACCTCATCCAAGCCGTTGCGAAAAAACGCGGCTATCGTATTAAAGGTGGAGAACCTGATCTGGAAAAAGCCGCTTTGACTTTTTTGCAAGATTATCGCGATGGAACGCTTGGAAGGGTTAGCTTGGAAACTCCTGCGTCACGAGAAAAAATGTTACAAACCTTTATTCCAACCAATAACGATTCTGAATAAATCTCATATCATTCGTTTCGGGAAATATCACTCCGTTTTGTTCCGCATAAAATCCGCAGTCTTATAAAATGCCGCCGATAATTCATCACGCAACGCCTTATCTTCAATCACATCCTGCATCGCCTGATTCATACACAACATCCACTGGTCGCGCTCGTCTTCACCAATAGGGAACGTGATATGCCGCATACGCAAGCGCGGATGTCCGAATTTCTCCACATACAATTGCGGGCCGCCCATCCAGCCGGTAAGGAACATGAACAATTTGTCTGCAGCTCCTTTCAGACTGGCTTGATGAAGCTTGCGTATGCCGTGCGTTTCCGGCAATTCATCCATGAGGTGATAAAAACGCTGCACTAATGCGCGTACTTTTTCTTCGCCGCCAATGCGTTCATAATGCGTACGTTTGTCGTTACTGATTTGCATTGATACTTTGCTCCGTAAAAAATCGATTCTTCAACTCATTCAGCCCTACACTGCTCAATACTTCATTCAACCTCTCTGTCGCTCGTTTGCGTGACAGGTTTTTGTACCTCGCCACAATCAGTTCATTCTTCATCGAATGTTCCCACCCCACCAATTCAGTCACCGTCACTTGATAACCATGAGCTTCCAATTGCAGACAACGCAATACATTAGTTATGTGACTACCGAATTCACGGGTATGGATTGGATGCCGCCATAATTCCGTGAGAGCCTCCTTCGCCAATTGCTTGCCTTTATTTTTGCGCAATATAGAAGCCACTTCAGCCTGACAACAAGGTACTAGCACAATAAATCGCGCCTGCTTCTTCAAAGCAAAATTGATCGCATCGTCAGTCGCTGTATCGCAGGCATGCAGAGCTGTAACAACATCCACTTGGGCCGGCAATTTATCTGAAAGTATGGATTCAGCAACCGACAAATTCAGAAACGACATACCGCCAAAGCCAAGTTGCTGTGCAAGTTCACGCGAATGTGTCACCAGTTCATCACGAGTCTCGATTCCAAAGATATGTGAATGGTTATTCAATTCTTTAAAAAATAAATCATACAAAATAAATCCCAGATAGGATTTACCCGCACCGTGATCAACCAGTGTAAGCCCTGTGCGTTCTATTCGTACTTCTTCAAGTAAGGGTGCTATGAATTGATACAGGTGATAAACCTGTTTTAATTTACGGCGAGAATCCTGATTCATCTTTCCGTCACGCGTCAAAATGTGCAAAGCCTTTAACAGCTCAATGGACTGACCTGCACGAATTTCCGGATTCTCTGTGGGCGATTTGTTTTTCATTTCTATATCTGCATGCGTTTACGAATTATACCGTGTGTTAACCATATAACCCTGCCGGTATAACTCACTTTACACTTCTGTTCGCTGAAGAATACGTTCTGATATATGATCCTGTGTGCGATAATAAAAGTATATTTATTATCTGCTTCAATACACCATGCAAATCACACGACGATTGGAATTTGATGCCGGACACCGCATTCCTAACCACAATAGCCAATGCAAACATTTGCATGGCCACCGTTATGCCATCGAAATCACTTTATCCGGAAATGTCATCACAACGGAGGGTGTTTCTGAACAGGGCATGGTGATGGATTTTTCCGATGTGAAACGTATCGCCAAAGAACGCGTTGTGGATGCTTGGGATCATGCTTTTCTGGTCTATTGCGGGGATCATGCGGTAGTGGATTTTTTGAAAACCTTACCCGATCACAAAACTGTTTTACTGAATGTTATTCCGACCGCAGAGAATTTGGCAATTGTTGCCTTTGACCTACTGGACACAGCTTACCGTAATACTTTTGGCAATGATCTACGACTCGAACGAGTGCGTCTCTATGAAACACCCAACAACTGGGTAGATCACGTGAGAAAACCCGTTCAATTGGCGTTCACCTAGAAAAGCTGTTTTTCAATCACACCATAAACGCCTGACCCGACCTGATCCCGACCGGATTCTTTTGCTTGATAAAGTGCATAATCAGCAGATTTAAGCAGTACCTCCAGTGAATGATTGTTGTTCGGCACAACAGAGGCAACACCACAACTGATTGTGACATGGCGTGACTCGGTAGCGTGATGTGGAATGTTCAAATCCGAAACCTGCTGTCGTAGCCGATTGGCGATCCACTTTGCACCATCGGTATCCGTCTCGCCTAATACCAGAACAAACTCTTCTCCACCGTAGCGAGCTGCCAAATCTGTCGCACGAGGTGCAGCCTTCCCCACTTGAGCCGCAACCGCTTTCAAGCATTCATCGCCGGCCTGATGCCCGTATTGATCATTAAACAATTTAAATTTGTCCACGTCGATCATCACTAATGCCAATGGTTTTTTCATCCGCTCGCAACGTCGCCATTCGCGTATTGCCATTTCATCATACATGCGACGATTAGCAATGCCTGTTAAACCATCAGTCGCCGACAGCTTTAGCAACTTTCCATTTGCTTCATTAAGTTGCTCAGTGACATGAACCAAGGTTCGCTGCATTTCAACCAAACGAAGCATAGCTTTCAATTTTGCCTTTAATACAACCTCGCTGATCGGTTTTAATAAATAGTCATCGCCACCCACTTCAATTCCGCGCTCCAAATCTTCATCTTTGGTCATACTGGTCAGAAAGATAATGGCCGTCCAATCCTCGATCTTTTCCATCGCCCGAATCTTTAATGCCACATCGAATCCATCAATATCTGGAAGCTGTGCATCCAGCAAAATGATATCCGGTTGTTCGCGATGATAAACCTCTATCGCCAGAGCGCCTGTTTCAGCCGTGTAAGGAGTGATGCCCATCCGCCCCAAATAATTGCATAACACTCTCATGGTGACCTTGCTGTCTTCCACCACCAATACTTTCAGTTCATCCACGTATTTTCCTCAATTCTCATCGCGCAGTAAACGCGGTCAAAGCAAAACATAAATCTTGCCAAGCCTTGGCTTTCTCGGCCGGACTGCGTAAAAGATATGCCGGATGATACGTAATAATGAGTGGTACCCCCTGATAATCATGCTTCGTTCCCCGGAGAGAACCCAGTGTCGCATCACGCCCCAACAACGCAGTCGCCGCTGTTTTGCCAAGTGCAACAATCAATTTTGGTTTTATCAGAGCAATCTGTCGTTGCAAGTAGGGCAAACACTGCGTAATCTCATCTGCTTCAGGTGTGCGATTATTTGGCGGTCGGCACTTGACCACGTTGGCGATATATACCTTGTTGCCGCGTTTCAATTTAATTGCTGCCAACATATTGTCTAACAGTTTGCCTGCCTGCCCAACAAATGGTTCGCCTTGTTCATCTTCGTCTGCGCCCGGCCCTTCTCCAACAAACAACCATTCGGCTTTCTCGTCTCCCACACCGAATACCGTCTGCGTACACGTTGCGCGTAGCTTACATGCTGTACAGTCTGTTACCTTCTTCTTGAGCTCAGGCCAGTCGGCATCTGGGATAATTCTATTCGATGACGCAGGCTCCGCTTCCCGTTTTTGCACTATTTCGGGAGATTTGGCTTTTGACGCATCCAGACTCGGAATGGAGATAACTTCGGTTTGAGCATTTGCCTGAAATGGAGACGTACAGGTATCTATCTGGTTTAACGCTTCTCGCCTCACCCACAGCGGATAAAGGTTAAATTCACGCAAAATCGTTTCGTCTTGAATATTCACCACTTCTTTCCCATCAATATCGCATCTTCGCGACCGCTATTTTCTACCGGATAATAGTCTCGGCGCAAACCTATCTTGACAAACCCCATGCTGCGATAAAGTGCGATAGCGGCCACATTAGAAATTCGCACTTCAAGCACCATCCTCTGTCGGCCCAGCTGGCGTGCAAACGCCAGCATTACTTGCAACAATTTGCCCCCCCAGCCTTGGCGCTGGTGTGCGGCAGCAATTCCAATGTTGAGCAGTTCTGCATCATCCACACCTTGCATCAACACGACATAACCAATAATACTTCCTTCAAGTTCGGAGACTTTACAAACGTACCTACTTGCCAAAGCATCGTTAAAATTTCCACGTGTCCATGGATGCGCATGAACTTGCTGCTCGATCAGTAACACAGAATCGAGGTCTGCGTTATTCATGTCGCGCAGCGTTAGGTTCATTTGACAAAACTCATCGTTCACTCGTTTTTAACGCAACTTTATCCCGCAGATATAGTGGCAAGGCCAGTTCGGGATCGACAGCATGGGCGTTGCTGAATTCGATAACAGCGATATGAGCAATAGCACTGGCTTGAGGAACGAGACTTGCATCGACTCCGGACAATTGCCTCTCATACTTTTTTGACAGGGCTTCATTATTGACCTTAAAGCCGCTTCCCACACCGAACCAACCATCTCTTGATAACGTTGGTGCATTTTCTATTTTGCACAAGCAAGGCTCAATTCTCGCATGCCATTCTTTACCTTTTTTTTCATAAACAGCGAGATATATCTCATCCATACGAGCATCCAAAGCCGCAATTACTTTGTCGTGTCCTGATACTTCTGCCAGTGCTTTCAAAGTACATACGCCAACCACCCGCAAATCTGCCCCCAAGGCCAATCCCTGTGCCGCCCCGCAAGCAATGCGTACTCCAGTAAACGAGCCGGGACCTTTGCCAAAAGCGATACCGTCAAGCTGTGAAATTCCTGTTTCAGCATTTTTCAACAATTCATCGATCATCGCTATTAGCAACTCGGAGTGTTTTTGTCCGACGAGCTGGCAATTCTCCGCAACCAAACCTTCTTGCCACAGCGCAACCGAGCAATATTCAGTGGAAGTCTCTACTGCCAGAATTTTCATCAATGGTATATATCGGTGATCTATTAAACCCGAGTTAGCAATGCGACTGCCTGAGCCGCAATGCCTTCACCTCGGCCGGTATACCCCAATTTTTCGGTGGTCGTCGCTTTAACATTCACTGCGTTTTGCGCGATGCCCAGATCAGCAGCGATGTTAGAAACCATTAACGCAATATGCGGTGCCATCTTGGGTGCCTGAGCAATGATCGTGGCATCCACATTGCCGATAAGATAGCCGCTCTCAGCCACTTTTTGCGCGACAACACGCAACAAAATTCGACTATCAATATCTTTATACTTTGCGTCTGTATCGGCAAAATGTTTTCCGATATCACCCAGTGCAGCCGCGCCCAAGATCGCATCACAGATGGCATGCAGCAGAACATCCGCATCGGAATGACCCAGCAAACCTTTTTCAAACGGGATATCAACCCCTCCGATGATCAGTTTGCGGCCTGTCACCAATTGATGAACGTCAAAACCCTGCCCTATACGCATCATTACCCCTAATCGTCATTCCCGCACAGACGGGAATCCAGTGTTGTTATTCAATATGCAGTTTGGTTTTGTCCTGCTTCGCAGGATTTGTTGAGTTAGCCGGATTCCCGCCTGAACGGGAATGCCGGCTACCCTTTCAACAACAACTCCGCCAACTTTATATCCAGCGGATAAGTTACTTTAAAATTACCCGAATCACCCGCTACCAATTTAGGCTGCAACCCTAATGCCTCCACAGCTGAGGCTTCATCCGTAACGCTATGACTTTGATGCAACGCTTGCGCCAATAAACCAGCCCGAAACATTTGGGGTGTTTGTGCCTGCCATATTTTTTCGCGGCTCTCGGTGCTCTCGATGCGTTGCTGTGCATCGGCTCGCTTCAAGGTATCTGCAACCGGAACGGCAAGTATTCCTCCCACTGAATCGTCACGCAATTCGGTAATTAATTTTTCCAAATGCGCTTGCGTTAAACAAGGTCGCGCTGCATCGTGTACCAACACCCAGTCGTCCGGCTCCAGTTCTGATACCAGCAAACCGTTTGCTACGCTCTCTGCTCGCGTCACACCGCCGCAATACAGTGGCTCTAATTTATTCGAGCAATGCGACCAATCAAAACGTTTAAAATATTCATCATCTGGCGCAAGCACTACAAACACGGTACTGATCATCGGGCAATTGCTTAGTGTCGTGAGCGCGTGGTAAATCATCGGGTGCCCCGCCAGGTTGAGATATTGCTTGGGTAGCTCGCTTCCCATACGGGAACCGGAGCCGGCAGCCGGGACAATTGCGTAGAATTCAGACATGTGTGAATTGTAATGGAATCTCAGTGCCAATGTTTTCTATTGTCTGGTATTCCAGCGACCAAAATTGCGGTTATTTAAATTCCTATTTTTAAAGATGAGTGAATATGAGAACAGACTGAATTATAATTCGGATGAGTTTTCCAAATATATATTTCGCATTGTCCAATGAACAGCCCATATAAAGGTAAAACCGGCCTAAAGCGCGCCTGGAATGCGTTGTTGTATTCCATGGCAGGATTACGTGCCGCATCTGAACTCGAAGACGCATTCCGCATGGAGCTTCTGCTTTCTGTCATTTTAATTCCCTCTGCATTCTTCACCTCAGCAGGCGGAACCGGCAAGGCATTGATGGTTGCCAGCGTATTTCTGGTTTTGATCGTGGAATTGCTTAACTCGGCGATCGAAGCAGCAGTAGATCACACCTCGCTGGATGAAAACCCTTTTGCCAAACGTGCAAAGGATATCGGCAGTGCGGCAGTATTGATCAGTCTAATCAATGTGTGTGCGGTTTGGGTGTTAGTGTTACTTTAAAAGTAATATCACAGCTCGATACTCTTATAACGTACGTTGACCACAACCAGTTCCTCTATACCCTCCGGCAATTTCAACCTGACTTCATCATCAGGGCGAGCTTTGAGTAGTGTTCGCGCAAGAGGCGAAACCCAACTGATCAGCCCTCTACTCACATCTGCCTCATCTACGCCAACAATACTGTACGTGCGCTCCACTCCATCTCCATGAAACACTGTCACCGTCGCGCCGAAAAAAACCTGTTCACAGCCTTGACGTTTAACAGGATCAACGACTTCTGAATTTTCCAAACGTTTTGCCAGAAAACGCAATCTCCGATCGATCTCCCTCAGGCGTTTTTTTCCGTAAATATAATCTCCGTTTTCGGAGCGATCACCATTAGAAGCGGCCCATGAAATTGTTTGAACAAGCACCGGGCGTTCCACTTCCCAAAGTTGTTTATATTCGTCCTTCATGCGACGAAAACCCGCAGGAGTAATATAGTTTTTCGTACCTGCAGGAATTGCCGGCAACGCCACCATCTCATCATCATCATCGCCAGCATCTTCATTCTCGCGGGTAAATGCTTTGCTCATAAACGGCATACCTTTTACTTTATACTGTTACTTATTGACCTCGACGTCAAGAAAGCGCAGTCTGTACAGAATTCCAAGGCTAAAACAATAGCAGAAAAGGAGAAAATTGAATGATAGCAAAAATCGGCTTTGTTGCCCTTGTGCTAATTTCTTGCGGAACATTGTACCTGCTGGACTATTACCTCAAACTAGACCAGGAAGAAAACACCAAGCAACTGCATAACTTCGTGCAGCAAACACGTGAAACAGAAAAGTCCAAGGTATCAGCACGGGAAAGATTCGAACTTGATCTTACTACAGACGTTGCTCATTGCCACGAAGATGCGCTCAATACTTATAATTCGTACATTAGGCTGATCAAGAAAGTCGACAGCCCGGACCCAATAACGGTTGG
>CAIRAO010000374.1 GCA_903876625.1 uncultured Gallionellaceae bacterium
CGCATTACCCCAAACAGGGAATCCAGTTTCGCGACATCACCACCTTGCTCAAAGACCCGGAAGCTTTTCGCCTTACCATAGATGAGCTGGTATTGCGCTACAAGGATATGAAGATCGACAAAATTGCGGGCATAGAATCGCGCGGCTTTATTCTTGGAGCTCCGCTGGCTTACGCCCTCGGCAAAGGATTTGTGCCGATCCGCACAAAAGGCAACTTGCCATCCGCCCCGAGCGGTCACGACTCCGCACTTGATACCGGCACCGACCGTATCGAGAGCCAAACCGATGCCATCGAAAAGGGTGAAAAGGTATTGCTGGTGGATGATCTCATTGCCACCGGTGGTACGGCAGAAGCTGCCTGTATGCTGATTGAGAAAATGGGCGGCAACATAATTGAATGCTGCTTCATCATCGATCTGCCAGACATCGGTGGGCGTGCGCGTCTTGAGAAACTTGGCCAGAAAGTATTTGCTCTCTGCGAATTCGAAGGCGATTAAATCAATGAAAGTCGAAACCCTGCGCTGGTCGCATAACAAGTTGGAGATGATCGACCAAAGAATTTTGCCGACAGCCTTTGAGTACGTGAGTTACGATTCTGCGGCGTCAGTGGCTGAGGGGATTCGCAGCATGGTGGTACGCGGCGCTCCGGCAATTGGCGTTGCCGCGGCATATGGCGTGGCATTAGAGGCATTGCGATTACAAAGCAATTCAATTGATAGTTTCAAGTCTGGTATGGAAATCGGTTTTACAGTGCTTGCCCAAAGCCGCCCGACTGCGGTGAATCTATTCTGGGCTTTGCAGCGCATGCGTAAGGTTTGGGACAGTATTGTGGCGCAGACTCCGCAGCAAGTAGCGGCACGTTTGCTGGAAGAAGCGCATGAAATATTGGCTGAGGATATTCGTATCAATCGTGCAATGGGGGCGTTTGGCGCCGAGTTGTTGGCAGATGGTACGCGTGTGTTGACTCACTGCAATGCAGGTGCATTGGCAACGGCGGGGTGGGGGACCGCTTTGGGTGTCTTCCGTTCGGCAGTGGAAGCTGGTAAAAAGATTTCAGTGATTGCCGATGAAACTCGGCCCTTCCTGCAAGGTGCCCGACTGACAGCATGGGAAATGGTGCAGGAAAAAATACCTGTCACGCTTATCACCGACAACATGGCGGGTTACCTGATGGCTCAAGGCGAAGTAGATGCGGTGGTGGTGGGTACGGATCGTGTTGCGGCCAACGGCGATGTGGCGAACAAGATCGGTACTTACATGGTGGCAGTGTTGGCGCAACGGCATAATATTCCATTTTACGTGGCCTGCCCGCTTTCCACTATCGATATGAACATCGCCTCGGGAGCTGATATTCCTATAGAGGAACGTTCAGCCGATGAGGTGAAAGGTTTCCGGGATATGCATTGGGCTGCAGAAGGCGTGAAGATACGCAATCCATCATTTGATGTGACACCGGCGGAATTGGTAACTGGCTTGATTACAGAGAAAGGGGTTGTGATGCAACCCAATAAAAATAAATTGCAGCAGTTGTTTGAATAGACGGCGCAATGCCCGTTGGTTATTGCGCCCTACCTCGGCTAGAATATGACTTGGGTTCCTTATGCGCCATATTTAATTATATCTATGCTTGAAATCGCTTTAATTGTTGCCGCTGTTATCTTCTTGGCTTTGCTACTGACTGTGCTGCTCATGCTGCGTAATCTTCCTGCGCAATCAGCCAAGGTGCTGGAGCAACAGCATCGTGCCATGTTGACTGATTTGCATGACGGCTTAAACAAACAGGGTGATCGGTTAATCGCGGCTCAAACTGACTTATCAGAGCGTTTGCGCACCGCGGTTGGAGAAGAATTACGTGCCACGCGTGATGCAGTCAATGTATTACAAGCTAAACAAGAATTGTTGCGTACCGAGATTCTGTCAAAGACACTGGAAAAATTGGCAGAGCAGGGCCGTGCTGATCAGGAATTGATTCAAAATTCTTTTCGCAATTCCACGTTAAATCTAGCCACTAGTATTGAAGCTTTGGAAAAGAAAGTCGATGCCCGTTTGGAGCAGATCGGCGGCAAGGTAAATGAACGCCTGGATGAGGGCTTCAAAAAAACCAATGAAACTTTTGTGAGTGTGATGGCGCGTTTGGCAACGATCGACGAAGCACAGAAAAAGATCGATGGACTCACCACCAATGTAGTGAGTTTGCAGGAACTGCTCGGTGACAAACGTTCTCGTGGCGCATTTGGCGAAGTGCAACTGGAAGGCTTGGTGCGCAACATCCTGGCGCCGCAAGCTTACGAAATGCAATACACTTTACCGAATGGAACACGCGCAGATTGCGTTTTAAAACTGCCTGAACCAACAGGCATGGTGGCAGTGGATTCTAAATTTCCGCTGGAAAATTATCACCGCATGTTTGAGGCGGCCAGTTCCGCAGAAAGATTGGTGGCGGAAAAACAATTCAAAGCCGACATCAAAAAACATGTGGATGACATTGGCAGCAAGTACATTATTCCCGAGGTAACTTCAGATGGTGCGGTGATGTTCATTCCAGCTGAAGCCGTATTCGCAGAGATTCACGCGCATCATTCAGATATAGTAGATTATGCCATGCTACGTCGTGTGTGGATCGTTTCTCCAACCACGCTGATGGCAGTGTTGAATACTGCACGGGCTGTGATGAAAGACGTGGAGACACGCAAACAGGTTCACATTATCAAAGATGAATTAGGCAAACTGGGCAAAGATTTCGGACGTTTCGATGAGCGCATGAAGAAGCTGGCCGAGCATATTCGCCAGGCGAATAAAGATGTCGATGATGTGCAGATCAGCAGCCGTAAAATTACTGAACAATTTGCCAAGATAGAACGGGTAGAATTGGATCAACCCAAAGTATTGGAAGATGAAGCATGAAGATTGCAATTGCCCAGATCAATTGTACGGTGGGTGATTTGGCTGGCAACTCAGCAAAAATTGCCGATTACGTTCAACGTGCCAAGGAGCAGGGCGCAGACATTTTGCTGACGCCGGAGTTAAGTCTGTGCGGTTATCCCCCTGAAGATTTATTGTTGCGCGATGGATTTTATTTTGCCTGCGATAAGGCGCTGCGCGAGTTGGCAAAGCAGGTGCATGGCATTACTCTGATTGTAGGACATCCGGACAAGGTCGGGGATCGCTGCTACAACGCCGCTTCGGCATTGCGTGGCGGCGAAATTATCGTCACCTACCACAAGCATTCATTGCCTAACCACAGCGTATTTGATGAAGAACGATATTTTGCGCGGGGAAATCAACCCTGTCTGATCGAGATGGATGGCATCAAATTCGGCATCATCATCTGTGCCGATATCTGGCATGAACATGCTGCCGATCTGGCGAAAGAAGCTGGTGCGGAAATTCTGCTCGTGTTGAATGCTTCACCCTATCACTTCAACAAGCAGGCAACCCGCTACGATACCATTCGAGAGCGAATCGGCGATACCGGTCTGGCTGTGGTTTATGCCAACATGGTGGGAGGTCAGGACGAATTGGTTTTTGACGGTGCTTCTTTTGTAATGGATAAAAATGGCTCGTTAACGCACCAGTTTCCCGCTTTTGATGAAGTACTTGGCATGGTTGAAATTGTTAATGGCAAGTTGATTCTAGGGACGCTTGCCAATGTAGATAAAGATGAAGGCAGTATCTATCGCGCATTGTGTCTTGGCGTGCGCGACTATATTCAGAAAAATAAATTTCCCGGTGTACTGCTGGGTTTGTCCGGCGGTATTGATTCGGCATTGACACTTGCTGTGGCGGTAGATGCGCTTGGCCCTGACAAAGTGCGCGCGGTGATGATGCCGTCTCCCTATACAGCACAAATGAGTATAGATGATTCGCGTGAAATGGTTAAATTGCTCGGGGTGTGCTACGAAGAGTTAAATATACTCCCTGCCTTTTCAGCGCTTGAGTCGACCCTGTCGCCCCTATTCAAAGGTTTGCCGAGTGACACCACCGAAGAAAATCTGCAAGCCCGAATTCGGGGAACTTTGCTGATGGCATTGTCCAATAAGACAGGATCATTGGTGCTGACTACTGGAAACAAATCCGAAATGACAGTAGGCTATGCAACTTTGTACGGAGATATGGCGGGTGGTTTTGCAGTGCTCAAAGATGTGAGCAAAACTTGGGTGTATCGATTGTCGAATTATCGAAATAGTATGGGTAGAGTGATACCCGAGCGCATCATAACCCGCCCCCCCAGTGCTGAATTGAAACCGGGTCAAACCGATCAGGATAACCTGCCTCCTTACGATATACTGGACGCCATCATGGCCGGTTATGTGGAGCAAAACTTAAGCATAGGTGAAATAATTGCTGAAGGCTATGCTGAGGCTGATGTGATGCGCGTTGTAAAACTCATACGCATCGCTGAATACAAGCGTCGACAAGCGCCAGTAGGCGTTCGCATCACCGATCGGGGATTTGGAAAAGATTGGCGTTATCCGATCACAGTACGTTATCAGGATGATTTTTAGTTATACTTGTTGAATTATTTCTGCGGGAGTCATTATGAAAAAAATAGAAGCTGTTATTAAACCCTTTAAACTTGACGAAGTTCGCGAGGCATTATCTGAGATTGGCGTAAGCGGTTTGACTGTGACAGAGGTGAAGGGTTTTGGACGACAAAAAGGCCACACAGAACTTTATCGCGGCGCGGAGTATGTTGTGGACTTTCTCCCCAAAATCAAACTCGAGGTGGTTGTCGCAACAGATTTGCTTGAAAGAGCACTTGAAACCATCATCAAAGCTGCCCGGACAGGAAAGATAGGCGATGGGAAAATATTTGTAACTTCGGTTGAGCAAGTGATCCGGATTCGCACAGGTGAAACCGATGAGGCTGCGATCTGACCTCACGGGTTTGACTATTCATCGGGTTTAAATAGCAAGTGCAATTATTTCCATAGATTCGGAAATAAATGTAGAAATGTTTTTGATTATAAGTATTGAGTGACTATGCCAGCCTTAAACGAAATTGGTCGTTTCAAGATTATTCGTGAAATTGCCAAAGGCGGGCAGGGTACAGTTTATTTGGCCCAAGATACCCAACTTGAACGTGCGGTTGCCATAAAATTACTGCGCACAACTTCCTCCCAGAAAAAAGAAAGCTTACTTCGCGAAGCTCGTATTACCAGTAAATTCCAGCATCAAAACATCGTCACACTTTATGACGCGGGAGAGCACGAAGGAATTCCTTATCTAGTCTATGCCTTCATCGAAGGTGAGACGCTTGCCCAGATATTGAAACGTTCCGGAATGTTGTCATTGGCCTATGCGGCGAGATTGGCGGCAGGCATTCTTGACGGTTTGTCTTATGCTCACAAGCATGGAGTCATGCATCTTGATGTTAAACCAGCCAATGTAATCGTGGCAGCAAACGGGCAACCGATGCTGCTGGATTTCGGTATCGCGCGCCACGTCGAAAATCAAGCAGATGTGTCGGACTCTATCAATGGTACGCCGCAATACATGGCACCCGAACGCATCAATGCCCAAGGAGCAGAGTTTAGTTCGGACATATTTTCTGTAGGCATCATGTTGTACGAAATGGTGACCGGGAAACGGGCAATAGACGGAAATTCAGTGTTTCAAATATTGCATCGTGCAGTACATCAAAAATTGATCAGTCCTTCCAGGCTTAATTCAGCTATCGACGAGAGACTCGAGGCAATCATTCTCAAAGCAGTATCAAAAAAAACAGACGAACGATATTTGGACGCTGCAACGATGCGTCAAGATTTGCTGAATTACTTGGATGTCAGTCAGGGAGGAACTGACGGCAATGCAGTAGGAAATACGCATAGCACGCTGGATTTTTTATTGCGCAGAATGCGCAGCAAGAGTGACTTTCCTGCACTCTCCGGCATCATCAGTGAGATCAATAAAATTGTCGCTTCTGAATCTGAAAGCCATAACAAACTGGCGCAAGTCATATTGCAGGACTTTGCGCTGACAAACAAAATTATCAAACTGGTAAACACGGTCTCATTCAGGCAATTTGGCGGTAATATCAACACGATTTCGAAAGCTGTGGTTATTTTGGGTTTTGACACGATCCGCAATGTGGCGATGACGCTCATCTTGCTGGAGTTCTTGCAAAATAAATCACAGGCAGTCGGTTTGATGGACGAGGTCATTTCAGCATTCTTCGCAGGTGTTCTTGCGGCGGAGCTTTCAAGCGATGGACTGCCGGGTGAGGCTGAAGAGGCCATGATCTGCTCGATGTTTTTCAATTTGGGAAAGTTGCTAGCCACATTCTATTTTTTTGAGGAAAGCAGGCAAATTATTAGATTGGTGGAGGACCAGAAAATAAGCGAGGAGCAAGCTGCTATCAAAGTATTGGGAATTTCGTATAACCAATTGGGAGAGGGTGTGGCCGAAAATTGGAATTTCCCCAAACGCTTATTGGCGGGAATGAAAAAGCTACCATCCGGAAAAATTAAGAAATCGACTAATGATCTTGAGCAACTCAGTGTAAAAGTGAATCTTGCCAATGAGCTGGTTACGATTTCATCTATCACCGACGTAACCGAAAAAAATAATGAGTTAAAGAAATTATGTGCCCGCTATGAATGGGTTATTCCAGTATCGGAGAAGATGCTCTCCGGAGCACTCGAAAATTGTTTAAATGAGCTATCAAATCGTTCGGTTATTTTAGGCATCGCTGTGGGAAAAAGTCCGCTTCTTAACAAAATACGTAAATGGAGCGGACAAGTTGAACCTGAGATTGTCCAGCCGAGCGAAATGGACGGACTTACCGTACTCGATACTTTGACATCGGATGGGACTGCTCATTCCACTGTAAAGCATGATCCCGACGCAATACTCAGTGCGGGTATACAGGATGTTACCAATACTTTGGTTGAGGACTACAAACTGAATGATGTATTGCAGATGGTACTTGAGACGATTTATCGCAGTCTTGGATTCAAGCACACAATAATTTTCATTCGTGACAATAAGCAGAATGTAATGTTGGGGAGATTCGGTTTTGGAGAACATGTTGATATTATTTTGCCCAAGTTGAAGTTTTCTCTTACTTTTGTTTCGGATGTGTTTCACTTGGCTATCGACAAGGGGTTGGATCTGGTGATTGAAGATGTCCGCGCCAAGACGATTTCTGACAAGATACCTGCATGGTATAAAGAATCAATAGATGCGCAGTGTTTTTTTCTATTGCCGATTATGGTGAATAAGAAGGCCATTGGATTGATCTACGCTGACATGCAGGAAGCTAATGCGTTAAAGATTTCAGAACGACAACTTTCATTGCTACGCACATTGCGTAATCAGGCTGTACTTGCGATCAAGACGAAGCTTTTGTAGAGCAGAGTTTATTGCTTGTTGTTGTTTTTAGCCTGTGACGGCAAAGTCGGCTGTGGCTTACCAATGCACTTGTAGTACTTTATTCTTCCAATGTTTTCTCAATACGTGGATCGGGAAGAAGCCACATGATTGCAACAATGATGTAAATAGCATCCGATATCCATTTATTCCAAAAAGCAATCATAATTGCTACAAAAATTAAAGCTAAAGAAGCTTTGCTTTTCCAGTCCTGCGCTACAGCCTTTGCAAGCAGCGAGTTTTTTCCTCCGTGTGAACTGATGATACAGTATTGCAAAATTGAATATGCAAATCCCGCCATGAGTAGAACTATCCCGTAAAGTATAGTCGGTACGGCAGAGAAGTGATTTTCTTCCATTAGGTTTGTTACAAATGGAACGATGGATAGCCAGAATAACAAATGCAGATTAGCCCATAAAATCTTGCCGTTTACACGTTCGACCGTGTGCAACATATGGTGGTGGTTGTTCCAGTAGATACCGACGTAGACAAAGCTCAATATATAGCTGAGGAAAACGGGAAGTATGGGTTCAAATGAGGCAAAGTTATCACCGTGAGGCGCTTTAAGCTCTAGCACCATTATGGTGATAATGATTGCAATAACCCCATCGCTAAATGCTTCCAGTCGAGATTTTCCCATATCAGCTCCAAGTTTTTTAACTGCGCAATATTAATACAAGTATCAATTAATGTGCGGAACAAAATTTAGGCAACTGAGAATTGTCTTAACAAAAGGCAAGGCTTCTTTGTGCGATATCGCACGGAACAATTTTGAGCACGTAGCGATGATGTAGTCAGAGGTTAACTTTATTGGTTTAGATCTCTTAACTCACAAAAGCACTTCAACATGCCAAGAGATGAAACACTGACAAGAGAAAGAAATGAAGTTGCCCATGAGCTCTTGGAAATGCTCAATTTCATTCAAAATTTGGGTCATATTCCCGGTTGTGAAACTCATGGGGAAACGAACGAATCAGTCTATGACATCAACAACATGATCTATGAAACACGCATAAAGATTCAAAAATTCATCAATAAGAATTCTTTGGATATTTAAGATTTGAAAATCACAAAAGTAATTTTGGGTAAGTAAATTAACAATTGGAGGAAATAATCGTGCGACACCAATCATCAGTCTCAAACAGTAAAATTGAAACCAAACCAGGCTTGGTCAACAAGAAAACTCCGGCTAAGTCTTTAGTCACCATAGAAAATGAAGATGCGCGTTTTAAAATGATATCCGAAGCAGCTTACTATCGTGCACTTAGTCGAGGTTTAGATGGGGGTGATCCATTGCAAGATTGGTTAATTTCCGAGGTGAAGATAGATGGATTGCCGCTCGATCATTGATAAAGCAATATATTTCTGTTATTCGGCAATGACAGAAATATTTAAAATCCAAAAGGAGCAAACATGTCACGCAAATTGGCTGAACTATATCAGTTCATTGGAAACTTCCGTTATTACCGCAACGAGGGATACAGTTTCAAAGCAGCATGGTTTTTTGCTACCATGACCCTTCCTTCATGAAGGAACGATACACTTGAATACAGAATCGGCGCGTGTGGTCGCAAATCCGCGTTCACATTTAATGCGCTAATTTGATGCGAAAGGTTTTCGCTATTGTATCTATGTTTTCTGCACTATCCCAATCATATGCCCCACGTGCTTTCTCAAGCACGCGTCCTTGGGCATCAACCAATATGGTCAACGGAATCGTATTTGCGCCCAGCATATTTTCCAACACCACATTGCGATCAAGAAAATTCTCAAAAGTGATACCAGATTTTTTGATTATTGCAGCAGCAGCGTAGCCATCATCATCGGTAGAAATCCCGATGACATTGAATTGATTGCCTCCGTATCGTTGTGCAAGCCGCTCCAAGGACGGCATTTCAGCCTGGCATGGGCCACACCAACTTGCCCAAACATTGATAAGCAGCGGTTTTCCACGGAAATCAGAAAACCTTTTTGTTTGACCTGAGAACCCGTGCATCGGGGTATCCCTCAGGAAGTCGCCGATCGCTACTTCACCAACTGTACTTGCAAAGGCTTTACAGGAAAAGGCTGAGGTCAGGATCAAAACCAAAAAAATTATTCTCATGTTACGCAATACCTATATACGTTTGCAATTGACGATTGTGATAAGTCAGGCAGTCAGCGAATACAATTCAGTTTGCATCACACTACTTTGGTAGAAGAATTTAGTTCGAAATTGATGCATTGTCATTTTATCAAAGTACTATCGATTGATCTAAAAAAATCATGAGCGTATTGATTACGTAGCTTAAACTTTCATCAACTCTGTCCCCCTGAGTTAGAAAATAGTCAATTGGCGAATTTGGAGATAGACTGCTTTCATGATTTGCCATTCGATTTAAAGCCAAAAGGAGAGAAAATGTATATCGATGAAATCGAGCCCGGACATTTCGCCACTATGGAGAGGGAAGTAACACAAGAAGTAATCAACCTTTTTGCTGAAGTTTCGGGTGACTACAATCCTGTGCATGTTGATCCGGAATTCGCTGCTACTTCACAGTTCAAAGGTGTGATCGCCCATGGTATTTTATCAGCCGCCTACATTTCGACGGTATTAGGCACTCAATTGCCAGGACCAGGATCTATCTATATGGGGCAAACACTAAAGTTTCGCGCGCCAGTACGCCCTGGCGACAAGGTCGTGACGATCTGTACAGTGAAAGAAGTCATTCGGGAAAAGAAACGTGTCCACCTGATCACCATTTGTAAAGTGGGCGAGACTATTGTGCTTGAAGGTGAGGCTACCATGTTGGTGCAACCTAAACCGAAACAAGGTTAGGCTGACACTCGATGGCTCAGATTGTTATTAAAGTAAAACCAAGTTGTCTCTGTGAATCAATTCTAATTCGTCCACATAACCCAGAATCGCTTCGATTTCGCTACTCGCATGGCGAGCGATACGGCGTGCTTCGTCGGCGTTATAGTTGACTAATCCTCGCGCAATATCTTTGCCGTTCTCGTCCAGAATGGCGACAACAGCTCCGCGTTGAAATTCGCCTGTTATTTCAATTGCGCCAATAGGCAGCAGACTTTTACCCTCGTTTCGAAGTGCAAGCACTGCACCCATATCGAGTTTAATTTTGCCGCTGACTTGCAAATGATCCGCGAGCCACTGTTTGCGCGCATCCAGAGGTAGGGTACTGGCAGTCAGTAGTGTGCCGATAGATTCGCCTTGCAGCAGGCGTGGAAGCACGTTGTGCTCATGACCAGATGCAATGACAGTGTGCGCGCCACTGCGAGCGGCACGTTTGGCGGCAAGCACTTTGGTGATCATGCCGCCACGCCCGATATGGCTGCCCGCACCACCGGCCATCGCTTCAAGTTTTTCGTCGCCAGCTTGTGCTGCGCTGATAAGCATGGCTTTGGTATCTTTGCGCGGGTCGGCGTTAAACAGGCCAGTTTGATCTGTGAGGATGATAAGCGCATCCGCATCGATTAGATTGGTGACCAAAGCACCTAGCGTATCGTTATCACCGAACTTGATTTCGTCGGTGACGACGGTGTCATTTTCATTAATGATGGGAATAACGCCCAGAGTGAGCAGGGTGCGCAGGGTAGAGCGCGCATTTAAATAGCGTTCACGATCAGCCAAATCAGCATGGGTGAGCAGCACTTGTGCGGCACGTAATCCGTGTTTGCTGAAACTGCTTTCATACACTTGTACCAAGCCCATCTGACCCACTGCGGCAGCAGCCTGAAGCTCATGTACAGCACTTGGGCGTTGTTTCCAGCCCAGGCGTTGCATTCCTTCGGCAATGGCCCCTGATGAAACCAGTACTACCTCACAGCCATGACCGCGCAAAATGGCGATCTGCTGAGCCCAATTGCCTATGGCAACCATATCCAAACCTTCGCCTTGATTGGTCACAAGGCTGCTGCCGACTTTGACGACAATGCGTTTAGATTGGAGTAGTACGGTTTTCATCAGATATTTTTTCTATTTACTGTTCGTGAATAACAATCTCAGATTCTTGTGCGCTTTCTGCAACCGCTTCGCGCTCTTGCTCAGTCAGTTGTGTCAAGTAATCCATGATCGCATAAGTTAATTCCTTGCAGCCTTCACCATTGATGGCTGAGATGGCAAAGTGTCTCGTGTTTTCACCAAATGCCTTAAGGAAAGCTGCTACTTTCTTATCGCGATCTTGCAGCAGATCGAGTTTATTCAATATCAGCCAACGCGGTTTCTGGTACAGCG
>CAIRAO010000375.1 GCA_903876625.1 uncultured Gallionellaceae bacterium
AGTCACGTTTCTTCAAATGATTATTTATAAAATGTACACCCGTAGATTGTTCTAATCTTAAATTCTCAATTCCGTCATAAACACCTTGCGACTGCTTCGTTCGGTGGGGGTAAGCTTATTGTTGCTGGGTTGTTTCTGCAAGGACAGCCAATTCTTCCTCAAAAACTCAAGGCAAATTTGACGGTAGGAAATTCGGTCAAAAAGTTCTTCGCCTATTGCCTGGTACTTTTTCCATTCGTCTGGCGAAAAAAAGTGAAAATCGCCTCCCGGACCAGTTCTCGCTCTGATTACTTCAATAAGCCGTGTGCGAGTAACAAGCGTATTCTTGCGAATGAACTCCGTGAAGTAGGTACAGACCCGAAGCGATCGATCAACAATTTCAGTGCATTTTTTAGTTTCCGGAAATGGATTTACCTCTTCACCTCTAAGCCACCGTTCGGTGTTTCGCATAACTCGTGATCGCGATCCATGTGCGGCAGATGCATTGACATGCACGGCACAAGCGGATTTCAGTACGCCAAGTCTGAACGATTTCAATTTTTCATCGAATTTTTCGCTGTTGACACTGTCTAGTACGCTCATCAGTCGACCGTGAACGAGTGGTTGGAGTGCATCGCGCACACGCGAATATTCAGACGGGTCAAACATGTTGAGATAGCAAGAAAAAAGTTCCTCCAAATTTTCACGTACCTTGCTGCCACGCACATCGCTTTTTTGGAACAACGATTTTTCAATGAGAGTTCCAGCAAACCTTCCAGCTCGCTTGAGTAACATGGTCTCACCCAGGCGTCTCAATTCGCTCTCAACGCCACTTGCATCTGCAAGGTTGATCCCATTGTGGCGAATAAGAGAACTGATTATTTCAACTACGTCCGGATGGCTGTTCTTGTGTTCTTCACACAAGCTTTCGACCATTTCGCCCAAAAAGACGGGAATGATGCGAAATTGGCTGTCGGCACTCCCTTTCTCCATAGAGTTCTCACAACGACTTCGCAGGTCACATGCCTTTTTAATTTCCTTTAGTACAACATCATTGGCAGGATCAGCAAAGCATCTCTTCAAGGAGCCTGGTGTGAGCAAGAACAAAAAGTTGGAGGAGCGAACCAGCGATGACTCGATCCGCTCAGCCCAGTCACCGCTCTTAATTTCTTCGGTATCGAGAAAGACACTGAGATTGGGATCGGCAAGTAGCTTGTGCTTTAGCAGCGACGCGATAGCGCTTCCCCCGTCCCTGCGATAGCTGACAAATACGTCAAAGTACTCTTGTTGGAATGTTGACTTCATGCGCTTCCTTTAGGTCGAACGTGTCCCCGCTGAGCCATCGATGTCTTACGCTTTATGGTGCGAGGAAGCGGAACTGCGTCGCTGGCGACGTGTCGATGGCAGTTTTCTTCCCTGTCGCTTGGGGGGAATGTAACCGATGGACTTCCGCCGCCGACGGTGAAGCTACGGCTACGATCGACGCGTGACCAGTTTTGCGGTTTTCTAGGTTGCCAAAGTGCGCGACGCCCGATCATTTGCGCTTTGTATTGTTAGGGATGTTGGTTCGGTGTTTAGATTCCTGGAGAGAATTTGTGAGACTGTTTTCGGGGATTTTGCTGCTGACATTACCACTGGGACTGCTCGCGGAGTCGGCCGACATGGAGCTTGCCGCGTCCATCATGCGGGACCACTATGGCACGAAGTTCAACGCTGAGCAAAAGTGCTGGATCTACCAATCGAAGGAATGGGGTCCATATTGCATGGCGCCGATCAAGGTTCAACGGGTGAGTGCTCGCGATGGTGCCCGGCTCTACGTCCTCGCAGAGGGCAGGCCAATGAGTTCCGATGGAAAAATTTCGGAATTGGGCGTACACGCGGCACCGGGCGTGGTGGGTGCGTTCGCCCTCAATATCGCTAGTGCAGCTAAGCCGAGATATCTGGCAGCGGCGAAGGAACTTCACTTCGGTTCCTTTGGAGCAGCTGGCGCGGGCGATGCTAAGTTTCTGCGAATTGGACTGCCTGATCTCTACGGCTGGGCCTTCGCCAGTGGCGGAACGTGGATGGGGACGACTGTGACGTGGCACCACATTGTTGCTCCACGCGGCAGACGGTTTGTCGACATGAGCGACATCCCAGAAATGCCAGAGCAAGATCAAGATTACACATATGAAATCGCGTTCGACGCGACGCAACCGAACCAGGCCGTTTTTCCTCTGATTGTGACCAAGCGTTTCACCGGGCAAGGCGAGACGCATAGCCCACCAATTGTGATCCGGGTGCCATTCAATACGAAGACCTGGCGCTATCAACTACGGTAGGTTGATAGCGCCATTTCGCGGGCACTATATTTTTCCGCATGAAGGTGTTCGGCGCACCTGGAACCTAACGGCAGTTTGCTGGGAGCCGGCAGCCACCCAACGTCGGCAATGGGAGAATGGATCGGATGGTCGTTGATGGTCGGGTCCCGACTGCCAGTCTTTCAAATTACCAGCTCCACAGCGGGTGCGGGCGTGACGCTGGGCGCCAATATTCCGCTGACCTAGAAGATCAACCTGGATGTTGAGCGTCCGGTTTCGACCAGCCTTCAAGAGACAGACAGATGAAATGTCTGAGTCACATAGAACTCAGCGGGCGATGAGCTGACGCCTCGAATTGTTTGCCCCAAAGTTGATGATCAGCATGCGTCGTCACGTGCGCAGTTTATCCAAGTAGTCCGCCCAGCGCTGCATCATCAAGCGCCGCGCTGGCAAGTGAGCCGTGCGGTTGTAGGCGCGGCCATTGGGGTCTTTCACTGCGTGCGCGAGCTGGTGCTCTATCAGGTCCACCCGCTCGCCCAGCACTTCGTCCATGATGGTTCGTGCCATGGCCCTGAATCCATGGGCGGTGTGCACGTCCTTGCTGTAACCCATGCCACGCAAGGCGGCATTGATGGTGTTTTCACTCATGGGGCGCTCGCCGGTACGCAAACTTGGAAACACGTAACGACCGTGCCCACTGATGGGATGCACACTGCGCAACAATGCGACCGCTTGCGTGGACAGCGGCACGATGTGGTCGTTCTTCATTTTCATTTTGCTACCGGGTATCCGCCACTCAGCCGCGTCCAGGTCCATTTCTGCCCATTCCGCCGTGCGCAGTTCACCGGGGCGCACGAACACCAGTGGAGTCAGTTTGAGCGCAGCCACGGTACAAGGGTGTCCCGTGTAATCAAAAATAGAACGCATCAACTCGGCGGCATGATTGGGTTCCGTGATCGCCGAGAAATGCGATTCCGGAATTGCAGCGAGCGCACCACGAAGATCCACAGTCACGTCACGCTCTGCCGAGCCGACGGCCACGGCATAGCGAAATACCTGTCCACAAATCTGCATCGCCCGGTGTGCCGTGTCGATGGATCCTCGTGCCTCAATCTTTCGTACAGCGCGGTCCAGCACGTCACGCGGACCTATGGTCGACAGGGGCATATTGCCAATGAAGGGAAAAACATCCAGCTCCAGCAACCGGGCGATTCTGGTTTGCGTAACTTCCGCGCGCTTGGCTGCTGTTTTCGTGAGCCACATTCGTGCGGCCGCTTCGAATGTATTGGCAGCGGCATCCGCCTTGGCCTGTTTTTCCTGACGCTTCACAAAGCTTGGATCGACCCCATCGGCCAATAGCTCACGCGCCTGGTCGCGGCGACGTCTTGCCTTGGCCAGCGAAACCGCAGGGTAGATGCCCAACGCCAGTGTCTTCTGGCGCCCGATATACCGGTAGCTCATGCGCCAGTATTTCCCTGCTTCCTTGACATGCAGGTACAGTCCCTGCCCGTCGGTATGCTTGTCACCGGCGACGGAACCCGTGGGTTTCACGTTTTTCACGAAAGTG
>CAIRAO010000376.1 GCA_903876625.1 uncultured Gallionellaceae bacterium
AACCAACTTAAGGTTATTGAGATAACTGATCAACACTTTGGTTTCGACGGCGTCTCCGAGCGGCGCGGCTCCGGGCGCCGGAACATTCGCTTCTACAACGATGGGGCCCTTATAAAGTGCTAGCGCCGGGCTGACATAGACTGTTGCCTGCTCGTCTTCGAGTCTGACGCGAAATGCGTGTCCGTCCCGATGCAGGGTAAAGGCGTAAGTTTTCCCATTTTCCACCGTATAGGTCTGCTCCAGAAAATACTGCTTGGCACGTTCAAACGTGAGCAGGTTGCGTGAACTGTAATTGGTAAAGCTGATGGCAAAGGTATATACAATCGGGAAAACCACAAATACCAGCGTCGCGATCAATCCAGGAAACAAGTAACGGTATGGGTAAGCACGAGAAGAGGAATAGACGAATACACCGAAGGCAAGGATGGCAAGACAAGCCAGCGCCAGAACAAACTGGCCCGCCATATAAATTTTGCCCGTAATGTACAAGCCAAACAAAACCACAATGGCGGAGACAAGCTGCTGGCTAATTTTTTCCACACTGAGACTCATACGTCCTTTCATCTTCTATGAACTTGGCACCGGCTCGGACAAATAGACTATTCAATGAAGTCAGAATAATCGACTGGTCCGAGCCCTCCCGCGAGGGAAGGCCCGTGACGACGACGGATGAAATCCGCCGTCGCACCAACTACTTCGTTGTCATGCGCTTTGCCGCGTTATCCAAAGCCTCTTGGGGGGTTTGGCGACCGTTGGCAAGATTGCCCAGAGCCGGTGCCATCGAAGCCCAGAAGCGACTCATTTCAGGATTGTTCGGCATCGGGTGGCCCGCTGCCGCTGATTCCATCGTCGCCTTGATATTTGGATCATTTTTCAGTTTGTCAAAGAAAGCCTTGTTAGCAGGCACACCCAGTGGCGTTGCAGCATTCATCGCCTCAAGCCCCGGCACCGTCAGCAAGTTCTTTTCCAGAAACTCTACCGCCAATTCCTTGTTCACGCTGGAATGGTTGATCATGCAACCCAGTACGCCGATGAACGGAGAAGACGGTTTTCCTGCCACTGATGGAATCGATGCCACGCCGAAATTGATCTTTGATTTTTTCAGGTTGTCCCAAGACCACGGGCCGGTGATCCACATCGCCGTTTTGCCGCTGTTCATGCCCGCCTCGGCATCAGAACCTGACGTATCTTCCGGCACAATGCCTTCCTTGACGAACTTGGCCAGCACTGCAGCGCCTTTTAGGGCACCTTCGTTGTTTACACCCGCATCAGTTGCATCATACGAACCGTCCGCTTTTTGTTTATACGGATAACCGCCATTTGCTGCAAGCAATGGCCAAGTGAAGTAGGTATTCTGGTATTCCCACAGAATTGCATTCTTGCCCTGTGCTTTTAATTTTTTGTCCAGAGCCGGAATCTCTTCCATAGTTTTTGGTGGCTTGGGTACGAGGTCTTTGTTGTAGACCAGCGCAATCGCCTCAATGGAGATCGGATACGCCCATACCTTGCCGCCCATGGTGAAAGCTTTCCATGCCATCGGATTGATCTCTTCAGTAAATTTCTTGGAAGGCTTTACCGGATCGATGAGACCCGCGGCGATCCATTCGCCTGCTCTATCATGCGGCCAACACCAAATATCCGGTCCTTTTCCTGCAGCCGCAGCCTGTTGAAATTTTCCGGGTGCATCTTCAGGGTGCTCTACAACTACGGGCACACCGGATTTCTTGGTAAAATCATCGCCAACCTTCTGGATGCCGGCATACCCCTTGTCGGCATTGATCCAGAGCGAAAGCTTGCCCGGCTCAGATGCATGTGCTGCTGAAAAAATAGAAGTTAAAGCCAGCACTAAAAGCGTTTTATTCAAATTCATGATCACTCCAATCAGTAAGTGTTTTGAAAAATACCATCTTTTTTAACAACAACTCCAAGGAAGCACCGATTTATTCGGCTCCGTCGTTCCCGCGAAGGCGGGAACCCAGTAGATTGAAGCACTGGATCCCCGCCTTCGCGGGGATGACGAATATATCGGTTTTTCCCTAATAATTTACTTTCTTACACCTCAAACCCGCCGGAATGCTACCCCGGCATCATTAAACAGATAGCACCGCTCTGACGGCAGGTGCACGCTGATTTTCTCGCCTGCCTTTGCCGCATGTGAAGCATCAGCACGGACAACGATGTGACCCAGCGCCCCCACAGCTTGCAAATAGAGCACGGTGGACTCGCCCAAATTTTCGACAGCGATGACTTCACCACTTATGCTATTGCCGGTTACATCAAATTTCCAATGTTCCGGTCGAATTCCAACGGTGACTTTAGCGCCAATTTTTCCATTACGCGCATCCACTTTCGCGTTAAGCATGTTTCCATCCGCAAGTTGCACATTAGCCGAATTTTCACCTGCGGTTATAAGCTCTCCCTCAATGAAATTCATTTTGGGTGACCCTATAAAACCGGCCACGAAAAGATTGCATGGGTGATGATACAGATCAAGTGGCGTTCCCACTTGCTCGACATTGCCGTCAGACAACACCACAATCCGGTTGGCCAAAGTCATGGCCTCAACCTGATCGTGAGTCACATAGATCATGGTGGTACGCAGCTCGCGATGCAGTTTGGTAATCTCTATGCGCATCTGCACCCGCAACGCTGCATCCAGATTTGACAATGGCTCATCAAACAAAAACACTTCCGGCTTGCGCACGATGGCGCGGCCGATGGCAACGCGTTGACGCTGACCGCCTGACAACTCTTTTGGTTTGCGTTCCAGCAAAGGCTCAATCTGCAAAATCTTTGCTGCGCGATCAACCGCTTCCTTCATTTGAGTTTTGTTCAGCCCTGCCAGTTTCAGACCAAAAGCCATGTTTTCGGCTACGGTCATGTGAGGATAAAGCGCGTAGCTTTGAAAAACCATTGCAATGCCACGCTTGGAAGGAGGAATATCGTTGCAGTATTTGCCGCCAATATGCAGTTCACCGGCGGTGATGTCTTCCAGACCGGCTATCGCTCGTAACAGGGTAGATTTGCCGCAACCCGACGGACCGACAAAAACCACAAACTCGCCGTCCTTGATCTCAAGATCAATGCCGTGCAATGTTTCGAATTTTCCAAACGACTTACGGATACCGCGCAAGACGACTTCGGACATATTTGTCTACTCCATCCCTGATTCGAATTTTTCTTTTGTTCGGGAGAGTATCAATCAACTCTGTAGAAAAAATACCCGCCAAAGGAATTTGTTATGTGTGCCGCATTTTCCAGACAAATATACACATTTGCCCAAAAACCAGATGCGAAGCTGGATAGAAGAGCAACTATGAAACAAACGGGCGAACCCGTCTGCTTCGTTGTTGCGCCGGATGCACACAAGATCAAATGCACACCCGGTTAACGTTAGCCAACTTTGCGTCGGCCTACCACCAAGCTTCCATTTGGACACCGTAAGTGCTGGCTCCGGTATCTGTAGCTGAAGTGAATGAACCACCACCACCGCCCTGATTCCAGCTAGCATTAGTGTAGTATGCACGCAGTACCGGACGAGCATAGAAGCCACTACCCATCGACATTTGCGGGGCGATGGTAAACTTGGTCAGGTGGTTAGTTGTCGCGCCGTCTTTCGCAAAGGTGGTCTGGCCCACTTCTACGGCGAGACTATACAGTTCGTCGAAGTGATACACGGGACGAACTACAATAGACGAGTCTGTAGTTTTAGTGTCTGCTCCACCAAGAGTCGCAATTTGTTCCGCTTTTCCATAGGCGATAAACGCTGCACCGTTTATATGATCGCCGTATTCGAAGTTGATGGAATCAAATAATCTCCATTGATCATTTTTAACATATAAGTTGCCGAGGCCATATCTTTGATTATCCCCGCCCAGATTGGCTGCACCAGTCGATGTTTGATAAACAATATCGTGTTGCATCCCGAGAATTGGCTTTGTATTGTATGACAGCCAAAATGACTCGCCATCCTGCTTTGTTCCGGCAGTGCTAATCGCTGCATTGACCGCACTTGTATTGTTGCCGCGAACCACGATTGTGCCGACACCAAGCGAGCCTGCCGCGCCAAGATCGATACCTTGCAAGCGGAAGTCATGCTGGGCTATCTGCTGATCTCCTGTATTTGTTACAGTGTTGCCTGAACGCATCAAGGCATAAGAGAACTTACCCACACCAAGATCGATGTTCTCGATACCAGCACCAGGACCTGTGTCAGCCATCCAGAAGAAGTCAACGATATGTACATCGTGACGATCGTAATAACGTTTTCCAATCCAGACAGTTGACTTGGCGAATGCGCCGTGGCCAAACCCGGTTGCTGTTACATAGGATTGTCTGAATGCTGGGTTCATTGATTCCCAATCTTGCAACTGGCTAATACCTGTCGCCATCATGGTCTGAATGCCGAACTTGGTTCCTTCGACTTCGCCCATCGTCGTACCAAACTGCAATTCAGCATAGGTTCCACATTCCTGACCCAAACGACCGGCATTTGAGATATCACCAGCAGCCAAGGCAACGCCGCCATTTACATGGTAGCAATCCACCATACCGCCGTTCGAGCTGGTACCCGATCCGCTACGCATGTAGCCGTTGAAATTATATTCAGCCATCGCAGACTGAGCCGCAAATGCCAATACCATTGCGGCGATCCATTTCGTTCTTATATTCATTTTATCGCTCCTCTCCGATCAGTTAAAAAATCCGTCCACAACCGCTTCCGGACTGGTGCACACACCAGAACCCCTGAAATAGGGGGGCTTGCTCGACGAACCCGTCGGAGAGAAGGGCCATCTTGCTACGCCTAACTGACATCGCAATACAACACTTTGTCAGGGTTAAAACCTCACCTCTTCTGCGGAGATGTCAATTCAACTAAAAATCATGGAACTATATTTATTTAATCGAACTCTTAGACTACGTAAACGCCTGCCCGGTTACACTTAAAAATTAAAACTAATTTGAATCGATCGCTGAAAAAGTCGTGAAACTGACTGGTTTCCAGAAGTGGCGGCAACATAGCATCAGACTTTTTGTAACACCATGAAGTTGAGTATTTGCATAGGAAATACATAACATAATGTAACTATTATGTTTTTAATAGAAATGGCAAGCTGGCTTGAAATATTTCTTTACAAATGAAAGCAACCTGAAATGGGCAGGTACGTCACCAATGATTGACTTGGTAGGTAAGAGACTGTAGCGCCAATGACTGAACCGACCGCTACAATTAGTTATAAAAATTTACACTTCTTAACAAATTGCATGCAATTTGTTGTCAAAATGATACAGCATGCAAATTACGGTATGCCCAAATCTAATTCCGGGTGGATTGAATCCTTCCCATATTCTGCCCCAACATATCCGGCGTAACCAGCGTAATGCCATTAGCGCTGACATGGAATCGTCTGGAATCTTCTTCGCGGTCGTAACCGACAATCAAACCTTCGGGGATGATGCAATTCTTATCGACCACGGCGCGTCTAATTTTTACATTACGCCCCACTTCTACGTTCGGTAGAAGAACTGAATCCACAACGGTTGAAAAGCTGCGCACTTTCACATTGGAGTAAAGCAAAGAGCGCGCAACCGTTGCGCCACTGATAATGCAACCGCCCGACACCAGTGAACTTATCGCCATTCCACAACTGTCACCTTCGCCACGAACAAACTTTGCCGGAGGCAATTGTTCCTGATAAGTCCAGATCGGCCATTTTTTATCGTACATATTCAAATCTGGAACCACTTTGGTGAGTTCCATATTGCCTTCCCAATAGGAATCTATCGTACCCACGTCACGCCAATACGAATTGCCACCCTCTTCGCGCACACAGCTGTCTTCAAAGCTCTGCGCAAAAACGCGATATCCGCTAGCCATTAAATGCGGAATAATGTCCTTGCCGAAATCGTGAGATGAGTGAGTGTCTTTCGCATCTCTAATCAATTGGTCACACAAAAATTTGGTGTTGAAAACATAGATACCCATGCTGGCCAGGGCAAGTTCCGGTTTACCCGGAATTGATGGCGGATTCGCCGGCTTTTCAGTGAATGTGATCACCCTTGATTCGTCATTCACTCCCATCACCCCGAATTCCTTCGCGTCATTCACCGGCACTTCGATACAAGCAACGGTCATATCGGCATTTTTTTCCACGTGAAAAGCCAGCAATTTGCCATAGTCCATTTTATAAACGTGGTCACCAGCCAGAATCAAAACATACTCGGGATGGGTATCGCGCAATATATCCAGATTTTGATAAACCGCATCGGCGGTGCCCTCGTACCAGGTCTCCTGCATCCACTGCTGCGCCGGCAATAAATAGATAAACTCATTGAACTTACCATTTAGGAAACTCCAGCCGAGCTGAATATGCAAAAGCAAACTGTGGGCTTTATATTGCGTTGCAACACCGATCCGGCGGATACCGGAATTGACGCAATTGGAAAGAACGAAGTCGATAATTCGAAATTTGCCCGCAAAAGGAACCGCCGGTTTCGCTCGCCAATCCGTCAACTGATGTAAACGGCTACCACGCCCTCCTGCCAGAATCATGGCGTAAGTATTTTTTGTTATTAAACTAACGCCATGTGCTTTATCTTGCGGATCCATATTGCCCCCTTGTTTTTATATGAAGCTTCAATAAGCTGAACTGCAAGTAAAAATGTGCAGTTCAAGACCTTCAGCTTTCTTGCTAAATATTTGCTCTCTCAGTGTAAACGACGGCTAATATTAACCAATTTTTTTAGGCTAGGTTTGTAAATTGAATTTGTCTTTTTTCAAAACATGTTGGCGGGCAATCACAAACACCCCCTCCCCCGGTGGGAGAGGGAAGTGAAATACAGCCTCCCGTTTCG
>CAIRAO010000377.1 GCA_903876625.1 uncultured Gallionellaceae bacterium
GTCTTTGCATATATTGAGTCTGAAGTTACATCGGCGACGAACGAATTCGAAGTTCTTTCTTTGCTGGAATATAGGGAAAAATACTTTAAGGCCAATCGATTTGATTCGGCGATGACAATTTACATCAAGCGAATGCTTCAGACTGGACTTCCTATGAAGTTGCGCTCGCGTATCGCAGCGGAACTGTTTCGGAATTATGTTTCAGCTGACGAGAAAAGCTTTTCCGAAGACCTGTACATGTCCGTTCCGCAGCTTCGCCAGATGGCCAGCGATGGTATGGAAATCGGTAGTCATGGGTATGGTCACTATTGGCTTGACACTCTCACGAAGGCTGATCAAAGGGCCGATATTGAGTCGTCTCTCGATTTTCTCGGAAAAGTCGGTATTCCGCGATCTCGCTTTTTGTTCTGTTACCCCTATGGGGCTTACAACAACGAAACCCTCGCAATTTTGAACGAATTAGAGTGTGCTGCAGCCTTCACCACAACGGTTTCGATCGCGGACTTGAACAATGGTGATCTGCTTCAATTGCCGCGTATCGATACCAACGATCTTCCTCAGAGCTGATATGCGGCGTGCGTCAAAGGGGGGATGTGTCGCGCGCCGCACAGCAGGCCAATATAAAACCGGCCCATTGATGTCAGGTGGCCTGCCAGTGCCAGCCCGACATTCGGCAGTTCCAAGCGCTGCCGGCAATCCGTCCTAATAATCTCTTCATTTACCTTCAATCCCGACTATTTCCGCGACCCGAGGCAATCCAACCCCCATCGCCAGTCGCAACCCCTCGTCAACCGAAACCGGAGGCACCCACCCCAAAACATCGCGAGCTTTTGAAATATCCAGCTGCAAATTACCGCAGAGGCGTCGCACCGCGTTGCCTCTTCCTAGAAGGTGGGCAACCGCCTGCAACGCCAACCCGGGAACCGGCAGTAGGCGTAGTGACACTTCAGCCGCGCGTGCCATGCGACGCACTAACTCAGTTGTGGAAAGGTCGTGCCCGTCGCTTATCAAAAACGTTTGATTTGCCGCTTGTGGATGAGTGACACACGTGGTGATGAAGTCCACTAAATTTTCCAGCGCGACAAAGCTTCGCTGGTTGTGTATAGCCCCCAACGGCAAGGGGTAGCCACTTTGTACAGCGCGCATGAGGGCGTCAAAGTTGGCCTTGACACCAGGGCCATACACCAACGGTGGCCGAATGATGACCACCTCCATGCCAGTGTCTACGGCAAATTCGCGCAAAGCCAACTCAGCCTCGTGCTTGCTCAAACCGTATGCGTCTTGCGGCGAGGGCGTGTCGGTTTCACTGAACAGTCGCCCAGGAAGAGTGAACTCACCATTGACCTTCACCGAGCTGACAAACACAAAGCGCCTCACCCCGGCCGTGGCGGCCTGACGGGCCAAGTTCAAAGTGCCTTCAACATTGACGCAGCGAAACGCAGACAGCGGGTTGGCTGCGGTGTCCCGCATGATGTGCACACGGGCTGCCAGATGCACTACGACGTTAACATCTCGCATCGCGCTGGCCCAATCTGTTGCTCCGTTGATTTCGCCAACCACGAATGGATCAATACCATTTGGAACTGCAGCAGTTTTTCGCAATGCACCGTTGACCGCAAAAGCACGACTCACCGCCAGGTCGCACATGGCCGTCCCAACAAAACCGGCGGCTCCTGTTACTAAAAGACGCGGGCGCATATATCGTTGACAGTTTCCAAAATCTAGCCAACCGTGTTCAAAACGTCTTTTGCCAATTCATTCACAATGTTTTTCCGGGCAAATTTGGCAGTGAATCGACCTCGCGGCTCGTTCTGCAACCGAAGCTCACGGAATACGCGCTCAGCATCCGCAGCATCGCAGGGCTGAAAGACTACCGCATTGTTCAGCTCGGTTCGCACAAAATCAGCAGCATAACCGGCGACCCCGGCCCAAATTGGCTTACCCATCGCACCATATTCGAAAAGTTTCGAGGGTAATACCTTTCGGAACGCATCGTAGTCGTTCAAATGTAGAAATAGCACATCAGCCGCATGATATGCTAAGAGCAATTGCGTTCGATTCATCGGCTGCAGAAGCTCGACGTTGTCAACGCCAGCATCGACCAGCGCCGCGCATAATGCTTCTTTTCGACCACCATCCCCAATGATGCTGAAGCGTATTCGTCCCCGCATCCTCTTGGCTAAAGCAGGAATGATCGCATGCAGTCCTTGCCCTTCACCCAAATTTCCAGCATAGAGAACCTCCACCACACCACGCGCCCGTGGCACGGATTCATGCATTAGCACAGACAAAAACTCATCGTCAATTCCATTGGTGAAATATGTAAATCGTTGCTTTGGATAGCGCGCAGAGAAATACCCAGAGAAACCATTCGATACTAAATTCACTTTGGTTGCACTGTTGATCGCCCAGCGTTCAAGCAGAGAAAACACGGGCTTTGCCAGTATTGCCAAATGCTTGGGAAGTACATCCTTGATCGTATCGACAAAGATATCGCGTATATCCAAATACAATGTTGTCCGACCTCTGCGCGCAACCCATGCACCCAACACGGCGGTCATTAAGCGTGAGGACGTCGCAAAAACGAGATCGTATTCCTGCCCCCTGGTCTTAAGTAACACCTCACGCGCAAATGAAAGGAACGCTCTAGCCTGATCGAACATGCCGCTCTGATGCGGTGGTAACGCGACGCGAACTATCGACACTCCGGGGAGTTTCTCTTCCTCAGGAGCATCAACCGAAAAACTTTTGTAACGGTTGGGAAGCGTTGTAAGAACATCGATTTGCCCATCGGTTGGCATAAGGTGCTTTAGCGCATCGACAAATGCAGTCGTACGAAACGATCCTGCACACAGGTCCGGTCTAAAGTAAAAGGTCAATA
>CAIRAO010000378.1 GCA_903876625.1 uncultured Gallionellaceae bacterium
AGGCACGCCAATTCTTGTCAATGGAGCAAGCTCGCGCACTTTGGGTCGAGTCTCGATGGATATGCTCTGTGTTGATCTAAGCAATATTCCCAATGCAAATATTGGTAGCCAGGTAACTTTGTGGGGTGAGGGATTGCCAGTGGAAACGGTTGCAAAGGCGGCAGAAACGGTGAGTTATGAATTATTGTGTGCAGTTTCTGCACGCGTGAAATTAAGTTATTAATTTTGTTTTGAGGAGCAGTTTGTGAATCTGGCTTTATTTGATTTGGATAATACGCTGTTGAGTGGCGATAGTGATTTTGAGTGGGCGCAATTTTTGGTTGAACAAGGTGTGCTTGACCGCGAACTTTTTGAGACCAAAAATTTGATGTTCTACGAACAGTACAAGGCCGGAAATTTGAATATCCTCGAATTTTTGGATTTTCAGTTACAGCCTCTGTCGAGGCATGCACGCAAGGTTTTGGATGTTTGGCACGAAGATTTTATGCGCATTAAAGTGCGCCCGATGATGGGGGCAGCAGCCAAAGAACTTGTTGCGAGGCATCGTGGTGCCGGTGATGTTTGCGTGGTAATCACTGCGACGAATAGTTTTGTGACCACACCAATCGCACGCGAATTCGGTGTTGAACATTTGATTGGAACCGACCCGGAGCTGATCAATGGCGAGTTCACTGGGCGGGTCTCGGGTATACCCAGTTTTCGCGAGGGTAAGATTACCCGTTTGGAAAGTTGGATGGCGGATCGCGGCTGGAATTGGTCCAGCTTTGAAGAGACTACTTTTTATAGCGATTCGCTGAACGACCTGCCATTGCTATCGAAAGTAAAAAATCCAATAGCGGTCGATCCTGATCCGACCTTGCGCAAGCATGCTGAAGAGCAGGGCTGGAAAATAATTTCATTAAGATGATACGAATAATTCAGGCGGTAAAGTTATAAAAACCAAATAAATTAAACCCATATAATCCATTTGGCCGTCATACCGGCGAAGGCCGGTATCCAGAAATAAAAGTACTCCGCGAAGCGAACAAAAACTGATGTTGCCCCACTTTCGTGGGGATTTTTTAATCATCTGGATTCCGGCCTACGCCGGAACGACAAACTTTTTGCTAATGGACAAACCTGATGAATTAAAGCTTCTGATGGGTTCCATCGCAAGTGATGCCATTGCCGCTGTGCTTGCAGCCGCAAAAATAGACGGTTTCTGCTTTCGTTGCTTTGTACTCTTTTGGAGTAAAAGTACTTCCTTTGTGGCTGCCGTCGCAAAATGGCTGACCTGCACTTTTGCCGCAGGAACAGAACCAGTAGCTTTTGCCAGCTTCAACTTCTACGGCGTAGGGAGATTTTTGAGCGATATGGGGTTTGATGTCGGACATGTTTTATTCCTCTGAAAGGCAGTCTTTCCCATTAAAAAATAAATCAAATTTGGGAAATTAGCCTGTTACTTGCAGCTGATCAGCGCTGCCCCGTCTTTCTTGTTTTCAAACTTCTCAAGCATGACACGATTATAAAGAAAGTGCATGTAATGTTAGAGTTACTGTTAAGTTTGATAAAGTCTAGATGTGGAATGAGCCGTTCCAAAAATGGAACAATGTAGGCGACAAGTATATTTATTGTGCATATTTGAGCTAATTTTGAATAAAAGGCAATTGTTTTCCTGGGTGTATAATTCGCCATTCAAAAAATTGCGGTGGTATATCGCAGCCAATTAGTCGGAAGTGATGATAAAAAAACTGTTAAAGCGGGTGTTTGGTAAATCTGCTAAAAAAAAATCGCCTGACTCAGCAATTGTTATTCCGTTTGAGGTGCATAAGGTTGGTCGAGACAGTATTAGTTACGGGGCTAAACGAGTAACAGATGGTTTGCAGGCGGCCGGATTCAAGGCGTTTGTTGTCGGCGGAGCAGTGCGAGATTTGCTGCTGAATCGCCAACCAAAAGATTTCGATGTGGCGACTGATGCAACTCCCGAAGAAATACGCCGGGTGTTTAGACGTGCCCGCATTATCGGACGAAGATTTCGTTTGGTGCATGTCATGTTTGGAGATGAAACGGTCGAGGTTTCAACTTTTCGCCGCATGATTGAAGTCGAAGATGCACAGACCGATGAGCATGGTCGTTTGCTGAGAGACAACGAGTTTGGGGATCGGGAGCAAGATGCAGCACGGCGAGACTTTACCGCTAACGCATTGTTCTACGATCCAACAACGCAAGAAATTTTCGATTACCACAATGGGTACGCCGATATTCGTGCCAACACGTTGCGAATCATCGGCGAACCGGAAGTGCGTTACCGTGAAGATCCGGTGCGTATGTTACGGGCAGTTCGTTTGTCAGCAAAGCTGGGAATGAAATTGGATGAAGCGACTGCGGCGCCCATCGCCCAGATGAAAGGGCTGCTGGCCAACGTTCCAGAAGCACGCATGTTTGACGAGATGCTTAAGTTGTTGTTATCGGGGCACGCGTTAGAATGCATAAAAAAATTGCGCGCAATGGATTTGCATCACGGCATGCTGCCGATGCTGGATGTCATCCTGGAGCAACCGTTGGGTGAACGCTTCGTCATGCTGTCTTTGCAGAACACTGATCAGCGCATTAGAGATGAAAAGCCTACTTCCCCTGCATTTTTGTTTGCCGCCTTGCTTTGGCATGAAGTTCTGTCAGTCTGGAAAGTGCGTGAAGCCTCAGGCGAGCGTTCGCTTGCTGCACTGCAAGCCGCAATGGATGAGGTGTTGGAAAGGCAACGAGCGCAGCTGGCAATTCCACGTCGTTATGATACGGTGATGAAAGCGCAGCACCTCATCCAATTTATTGATCATCCCACTCCCTGACTACGCAACACGCACTGATATACCAAGCATGCTAAACCATTGCCCCCAAGAGTTATCTAGTGATAAGCGACCATTTACCCCGTCAATTCCCAGAATACATCTCTTCCCTTCTCGACCCGCAACCCGCACAATACACCCATGTACAAGTATCTATTATTGAGCTTCTTGCTGCTGCATACTGCCGTAGCGGCGACACCTGCCCGCCAGGAATACCAGGATCCGTTGCTGATCAAAAAAACCGTGAATGATTTCGTGCAACAGCAAACTTCAACCCTGCCAGGCAAGATCACTTTTCAAATTGACGAACTGGACAGCAGACTGACTTTAGCCAGTTGCTCCACTCTGGAGGCGTTTTTACCTGCAGGCGCCAGACTGATCGGTAAGGCGATGATCGGCGTGCGTTGCAAGCCTGCTAGCGGCGACACACATCAAGCCTGGCGAATTTTTGTTCCGGTGCAAATCAGACAGAGCCTTGAGGTATTAGTCAGCGCACGCCAGCTGCCGCTTGGCCACCCAATAGAAGAGCAGGATATTGCCAGCCAGTCGATCGAATCTACTCCGCCAGGGACCTTTACCGAACCCGCACAGGTGCTGGGCCAAGTACTACGCTACAGCATCAATGCAGGCCAGGTGCTGCGAGCAGATATGCTGCGCCCGGCTTACAGCATTACCCAGGGCCAAATCGTGCAACTCAGCCTGCAAAGCAGCAATTTCAGCATACGCTACGAAGGCGTGGCGCTCGGCAATGCGACAGAAGGGCAGAATGTACAAATACGGGTCGCCTCAGGCCGCGTGGTCAGCGGGATTGCACGGGCCGGTGGTATTGTGGAAATTGCACCTTGAACCTCAAATCCCCTGTTGAAATATGTCAAAAAATCTATCAATCACTCATCCAATTATCATGAGTGAGGATTCATTCGCACAGTTTTATTTTCAATTCAATGAAAGTACGAACAAATTTGTAGCAACAACAAATTTCAACACTCAAAAAATAAATCTGACATCCACCCTAAAGTTCAGCAAAACTTTTCCGATATAATGCTCGTGATGTTAAGCGTAGTCAGAATG
>CAIRAO010000379.1 GCA_903876625.1 uncultured Gallionellaceae bacterium
TCAGTGCTGCACAGGCAATCACTTCCTGAAAACCTGTTTGATGCAGACTCATTTTTTTCACACCCATGAAACGGGGTACTTCATCATCTTTTGCAACAACAATTTCACCTGGCTTTTTACCATAATCAACTGCATCAAATACTATCAGTCGACGCGCATCAACCAGATAGGGGAGCAAATATAATCCCTGAGTGCCGCCGTCCATCACAGTCACATCATCTCCGAATTGATATGCCGCATTGATAGTTTCAACGCAGCGCACGCCAAAGCCTTCGTCAGCCCAAAGAATATTGCCTATGCCCAAAATAAGTAGTTGAGTATTTTTCATTTCCCACCCAAAGTAATGCCGGTCCATCCATACAGCACTAGTCATGCCAAAAATCTATTTTTGCATACATGGTTAAGATTCAGGCAATTATGAGAGCTAATATTGCAACTGTGCAATTAATACGAAATAAATTGTTCCAGTATTAATTCGTTTCGAAAAGATTATATCCGTAAATTGTTTCAGGACAATAAAGATGTGTACTTCATGCTCAATTGACTTTCCGAGTTGATAACTTTTAATCCAATATTATTGAATTACGGAATTTGAAAAAATGCTAGATATCAAAAAGAAAACGCGGGCAAACGCCCGCGTCCGAATAACTGAAGATGCTAGTTCAGGTTAATCCCTGAATGTTCTTGTTCCACTCACAATGGCACTCACCATGGTTTGACGTGACATGATATCTTCACGCAATGCAGCATATACGTGAGCGATGATGAACCATACGATCATCCAGGCTACCATGTGATGCCAAGTATGGACGTTTTGGCTTTGACCGAACAAAGGAATAACCCAGCTTGTAAATACGGCGTGAGACCAGCTTCCTTCTTGTGCTCCTTCACCGTACAACGCAAAACCGGTGGTAATCATGAAGACGCCGCCCAATGTTATTCCCAAAAACATACAAAGATGTGCCAATGGATTATGTCCTATGTATTTTCTTGGTTGCTTCACCAGGAATAAATACCAACGAAACTCTTCGATCATTCCATTCCACCACTCTTTGTCGGTAATTGGTAATTTGAATAACTGTTGAGCATGGTGATTACCCACCAGAGCCCAATAGATACGAGCCAAAAATGCGATTGCGAAAATATACGCTGCAGTGAAATGCGTAAAGCGGATATATCCCATAAGGAAGTTTTCACTAGCCTCACCCGAAACACTGGGTAACGGACTGGCAATCAAATACCCGGTTATCGCCAAGATACCAATACACAACGCGTTTATCCAATGCCATATTCTGACGGGTGCCTCGTACACGAATACGGTATTGCCTGACGCAGTTGGATCTATTGCTTGTGGTTCGTTAGACATAACAGTCTCCTTTTCCGCTTTAGCGTACCGTGACCTTGCTTAATTCCTGACCATCGGGTGACATGACGTGTGTAGAACATGCCAAACAAGGGTCGAAACTATGCAGGGTGCGCAAGATTTCCAAAGGTTGATCTGCCTTAGCCAATGGTGTATCCATCAATGAAGCTTCGAATGCACCAATCTGCCCTTTTGGATCGCGCGGACTACCATTCCAAGTTGTTGGGACTACGCACTGGTAGTTATCAATCTTGGTATCTTTGATTTTGACCCAATGCCCAAGTGATCCGCGAGGTGCTTCAGTAAACCCGACGCCTTTAGCCTCTTTCGGCCATTTCGAAGGTTCCCATTTCTCAATATTTGCAGTTGAGGTGTCACCCGCTTTGAGGTTTGCAATCAACTTGTCGAATTGTTCCGACTGTAATTGAGCACAATAGAGTGTTTCGATTCCACGTGCTGCAGTCCGTCCAAGTGTTGAAAACAATGCCGTGACCGGTAGGTCAAGTTTGTGCAATACGCTATCAATTGTTTCTTTGATAAATGGGTACTGTTTGGGTTGCACGTAGCCGAGCACCATGCGGGATAGGCAACCGACTTCCATTGCGTTCCCCTTCCAGCGAGGTGCCTTGATCCATGAGTACTTGGCACTCTCGTCAAGATTTTCGATCTTGGTGCGAGTACCTTTGAAGTTTGGTCCTTCTGGATGATAGTTTGGCTCAGTCACCCCATCCCAAGGATGCAATCCTTTGGTTTCATCAGGATACTTGTACCAAGAATGGGTAACGAATTCTTGAATCTCGTCTGGATTCCTGAGGTCGATTGCATTAACTTTACCCAGATCGCCATTGATAATCGCGCCACGAGGTAACAAAAGATTCGGTGCTGTGTAATCGTTTGCCTTCTGCGGAATATCACCATAAGACATTATATTTTTGGATGACAAGCCGCCGCCATATCCCCAACCCTTATAGAATGAAGCGATCGCCAACAGATCAGGGATATAAACTTTTTCGACGAACTCACGCGATTGATCGATGATGCTCTTGACGTAGTTCAAGCGCTCCATGTTGATTGCGCCCACAGCCCCGGTGTCGTTAACATTGATCGCGCAGGGTACTCCACCCACCAACCAGTTCGGGTGAGGATTTTTACCTCCAAAAATAGTATGGATCTTGACGATTTCTTTTTGGAAATCGAGCGCTTCCAAATAGTGCGTTACTGCCATCAAGTTGGCTTCCGGAGGGAGCTTGTAAGCCGGGCTGCCCCAATAACCATTGCTGAACGGGCCAAGTTGACCAGATTCAACAAATTTCTTCAAACGATTCTGTACATCACGGAAATATCCTGGTGAAGACAAAGGCCAGTCGGAAATGCTTTGAGCCAGTTCAGAGGTCTTTTTCGGATCGGCTTTCAGCGCAGAAACAACATCAACCCAATCCAATGCATGCAAGTGATAGAAGTGCACCAGATGGTCATGCACATATAAATTCAATTGCATGATGTTACGGATAGTATTGGCATTTTCCGGAATCTGAATCGCCAATGCATCTTCAACCGCACGCACTGATGTCAACGCATGAGTACCGGTACAAACGCCGCAGATACGTTCTGTGAATGCCCAAGCATCGCGTGGATCGCGACCTTTTAGTATCACTTCCAAGCCTCGCCACATCGTGCCGGTTGAAACTGCGTTTCGGATTACGTTATTGCTGTCCAGATTAACTTCGACGCGCAAGTGACCTTCGATACGGCAGACCGGGTCAACCACCACGCGCTTGCCGCTGTTGTCGAGCTTAAAGCCCTGTGTTTCATATGATGACATGATTACTTGCCTCCCTTGCTCTGATCATTACGCGCACGACTCAATGCACTGACTGCGGCATGCGCCACAACTGCAGCACCCGCTATAGCAGCTACGGTTCCGCCCACTTTATCGGCATTGGATTCGATTCCAAATTGCTTAATGTCGGTAACCCGGTTGTAGAAACCGCCTTTGTCCCAGAAACCGTCCTCAGAGCACCCGATACAACCGTGACCTGATTGAATCGGGAAGGAGACGCCATTGTTCCAGCGAACTGTTGAGCAAGCGTTATAAGTTGTTGGTCCTTTGCAACCCATCTTATACAGACAGAAGCCTTTACGTGCGGCTTCGTCATCCCATTCTTCTACAAATTGTCCCGCGTCGAAATGCGGACGACGGTAGCATTTGTCATGGATGCGCTGACCGTAGAACATCTTCGGACGGCCTTGGCGATCTAGTTCAGGAATACGATCAAAGGTCAGCATATAGGTAACAACTGCTGTCATCACTTCCGCGATTGGAGGGCAACCCGGAACTTTGATGATTGGTTTGTCAGTGATCACTTTATGCACTGGGGTAGCTTGCGTCGGATTAGGCTTGGCGGCTTGCACACACCCCCAGGAAGCGCATGACCCCCAAGAGATAATTGCTTTTGCATCAGCGGCCGTTTCTTTCAAAACTTCAACGAACGGACGTCCGCCGTGGATACAATACATTCCATCTTCATTTAGCGGAGGATTACCTTCCACAGCCAGAATGAAATTACCTTTGTACTTCTTGCGGATGTCGGCGATGATTTCTTCAGCCTGATGTCCGGCTGCTGCCATCAGCGTGTCGTCGTAATCAAGTGAGAGCATGGACAGAACCACGTCTTTGGTGAGCGGATGTGCCGAACGGATGAACGATTCGGAACAGCAAGTACATTCCAAACCATGCAGCCAGATCACCGGGGTACGCTGTTTAGTTTCCATTGCATGCGCAATCTTTGGCGCGAAGCTGGGAGCAAGCCCGAGTGAAGCCGCTGTTAAACTGCAAAATTTTAGAAAACTACGGCGTGTAATCCCCTGCCGTCTCATTACCTCGTAGAACGTTTCAGTTTGCATTCTTAATTTCTCCCTGTTTAGTAACGATCTGAACCGAAAATTTGAATTTTCACCGCTCTGGATTAAGTCAACTTTTCGAATGTACTCACTCCGACTTACCACCGGTTAGGGAGGCATGTATACAATTTCCGTGCCATGCCGTTTTATCAATTAGTTATCCAAATAAAACAATAAGTTGATCCTTTATTATTCTGCTTGGAATATTCTTTATTATGGAAACTGAATGGAAGTATTTCACAAGGGGGTGGTAAGGAAGTTGCCAGTGAATAAATTGATTTATTGAACCTTACAGTTGACAATCATTAAGCATTGATTTATTCAAAATGCACTAAAGAATTGTTTGACGTTGCCGATAACTTAGTTATCTTCAACATTTTTATTGAATATTGTTATGGAAGCCTCCCTCATTCACACCAGAACGACTACGCAGTCCAAAACGGATGCGGCAGGAATGACAGTATTAAAGAAAGCAATTGAAGTCGAAACTGAACCAGCAATACAGTTGATTGCTGATAGCACTGCCCATATGCCAAGCCACTTGGGTCAGAACATCAATACGACTGCTTAAACTCTCATCAGACCAGAGGCAACAGAAATCTCCTCTCCCAAGCACCAATCTCGCCTAAATAGTTTTGATATTCAATTTCTTTGACTGACGCATAGGCTGTAACGAAACGATCTCCGAGTAGACGTCGTGCGCTAGTGCTGGCTTCAAATTGTTGGTGAGCAACCAAAAAGGTGCGTGCCAAGTCATGAGAGTGGTCGTACGCGCTTCCTTCCAAAGCCTGGGTTGGAGCAATCTTTTCTTCAATTCCGGCCAGACCGGCTGCAAGGGTGGCAGCTAATACCAGATATGGATTCGCGTCTGCTCCGGCAACTCGTGTTTCCACGCGCCGCGCCGCCGGTCCGCTGCGTGGAATGCGCAGACCTGTGGTGCGATTGTCGTAACCCCAAAGCAGATTGACTGGCGCAAGGCTACCTTTGATGAAGCGCCGATATGAATTCACAAAAGGTGCAAACACCAGCATCATGTCGGGCAGATAGGCTTGCAAGCCGCCAATGAAATGGGTGAAACGTTCGCTTTCACTGCCATCAGCGTTACTAAAAATATTGTTCCCGGCAACATCAACGATGCTCTGATGCAAATGCATCGAGCTCCCCGCTTCGCCTGCAATCGGCTTAGCCATGAAAACAGCATTGAGACCGTGCTTAAGCGCGATTTCTTTGGCGGCATATTTAAACAGGAACGCTTGATCGGAGACCTCAACAGCGTTGCCATGTAATAAGTTAATTTCATACTGGGTCATGCCAACCTCATGAATCCAGGTGTCACCTCGTATCTTCAGCGTATCAATTGCGGCGTGGAATTCATCCCAGAACGGTGCCAACTCATTGAGCATATTCATACTGAATGCGGATTGACCCACTTCTGCCCGACCTCCTCTTCCAACCGGTGCTTTAAGTACTTCTGCGGGATCGCCACTTGCAGCAGTCAAATAAAACTCGATTTCCGGTGCAGTCACGGGTGTCAGTCCAATGGCTTCGTAGCGCGACAACACTTGTTTAAGAATTGACCGGGGCGCAAATTGGCATAGTTCTCCGGATTGTTCGTAGCAATCATGAATTGCCATATCGCGAGCAGAGGTAGCCCAAGGCACCGGCTTCAAGGTGTCATAGTCGGGGACGAGCAGAATATCGGGATCTTCATCCGGAAAAATCGCATCATATGAATACTCTCCCGTGACCGCTTGCATGGGAATTGCCTGAGCAATACGCAATTCCCCACCGGCAGCAAAACTGCCGGACGGCATTAGCTTGCCGCGTGGATAACCCGAGATATCTGGGAAGATGCATTCAATATCGCGAACACCACGCTCCTTGAATGATTGTGCAAATATATCAGGGGAAGTTCGAGGCATGAAGTGATCCTTTAATGAAATGGAAATTGGTGGTGCAAATCAGACAAAAACTGATTTGCTGTAAGCAAAGTAAACGTCATCACGAATCCAGCCCAAGGATTCGTAAAGATGCTGTGCCTGAACATTGGTTCGCGCAGTGGTTAAATCCAATCGCACAAATCCTGCTTGCTTTGCGTGGAGCTCCGCCGCAAGCAGAAGAGTTTTACCCGCACCCGTTCGACGAAAATCAGGAAGGACAAAAAGATCATAGAGGATAAAAATAGGTGCGGCTTCGATAGAACAAAAAGCGGGGTACATCTGGCAAAAGCCAATCAATCGATTACCAATTGTAGCCACAATAATTACAGACTCATTTCGTTCGATGCGTGCATGAATGTAAGATTTAGCCAACTGAATATCGTGAGCCTGTTCATAAAACTGGCGATATAAATCAAATAAAGTTGCGACATCTTCAACATCTTTCTTACTGGCAAGTCGTGTGATTATTTCGTTCATCAATGTCTACTTGATTAATTTAAGGAAATGCCGAATAAGTCCTAAACTATGGTTCGATACATTTCCCGTTCGCCCCGAGTGCCTTGCATAGCAAAGTGTACGAGGGGTGCAAACGGAAAACACTCACCACGAACGGACTTAATCGGCATTTCCATAACCTGATTTTGTTTCTGTTGGTAATGGTTGCAAGCTTGTTCATTATTTATATTCCTGATTGTTGCGCGGTACGTCAGGAAGTTGCTCATCCAGCGACTTTCGATATTTGACGCAACCTTGCATAAACTCTGACCAGTCAGGAACTGTCAACGCGGGATCAGATTTTTCGGGAAGCAACGCCCAAAGTTTTGGGTGATACCAACAAAGATCGTGACCGCTTGCATCTCTATGCTGCCGAATGGCCGACCTGAGTTTCTTAATTTCCACTATCAACGCTTCACGAGTCATAATTTCCAGATCTTGATCCATATTTTCCTCAAGCAAACCTGCTAAGAATATCTCTTGTTGATATTAGAGTAACACAGAATATTTTGAATGGCTGATGATGGCGTGTAACATGCCGTCAATTTTTCTAATGCCTATTTCACTGTTTTTATCTGCTATTTCGAAATGACTTTCAATTTGTATCCCTCCACGCACAAACGAGAAGTATTATTCGGAATTATCTTCTCCTTACTGGCCGCGATTGGTTTTTCGATCAAATCCATTCTGGTCAAACTGGCCTATGTCTACCATGTTGACGCGGTCACACTGCTGTCCTTACGCATGGCTTTTGCGGTACCCTTCTTTTTAGTAATCGCTATTTGGGCTTGGCTTAAACACACCGAACCCTTGGGTAAGAAGGAATGGGCCATTTTGGTGGGCCTAGGTCTTGGCTATTATTTATTCAATTATCTGGATTTTCTTGGCCTTCAGTCTATCTCAGCGGGGCTAGAAAGATTAATTCAGTTTCTCTATCCCACTATGACGGTAATTCTGGCTGCGCTGCTGCATCGCCGTGCTATTCCGCCAAAAGTAATTGCCGCCATGATTTTAAGTTACATTGGCATTGCTTTGGTATTTGTGCACGATGTCAGCCTTAGTCAGGGTAGTATTGCTTTCGGCTCAGCTATGGTATTTGCCAGCACACTTTTTTATGCCATTTACCTGGTAGGCGCTGGGCATTCCATTGAGCGTATGGGTACCACGCGTTTCACTGCCTATGCCATGATTATCGCCTGCGTAATAAGTTTGGGTCAGTTTACGGCTACTCATCCTCTGAAAGTTTTAATCCAACCGATTCCGGTTTACCACTTGGCGATTTTGATGGCCATATTTTCTACTGTATTACCGGTATTTCTGTTGACGGCTGGAATTCGTCGGATTGGTTCAGGTGAAGCATCACTCATTGGCTCCATCGGACCTATTTTTACAATATATCTTGCCCATGTTTTTCTAAATGAAACTGTATCTTCACTTCAAATAGTAGGTTCGCTTCTTGTGCTGGCTGGAGTTGTTGCAGTTAGCCTCAACAGTAGAACTAAACTTGAAGGGATTTCCTGAATTAAAGCGAGTAATTAGAAAGTGGGTGGGCTGCAGGAGCTCACTAAAGTGCATGGTTCTGAGCCGTTGTTGCGAAAGCGATGAGGTTGCCGACTATTGAAATAATAGGCATCGCCAACGCTAAGTATTCGCGACCATTCGCTCACAGTGATTTCAAGTTGGCCGGACAGAATAACGCCGCCTTCTTCACCCTCATGATTCAACATGACAAGCCCCGTATCTGCCCCCGACTCATAATGCTCGAATAGTATCTGCAATACATGCCCTGCATGCGCCGAACCGATTTGACGGTAGGAAATACCTTCGCCTCCGCTGATCTCGGTTAATTCTGCTGCTCGGTAAAAAATATTACTTTCAGCGGGTGGTAATTCGTCTGAAAAAAACTCAGCCAAGGTCATCGGAATTCCCGCCAAAATTCTTTTTAGTGCGCTAACGGAGGGATTGCTCTGACCCGATTCGATCAGAGAGATTGTGGCATGGGCGACTAGAGAGCGTTTTGCCAACGATCTCTGTGAAAGCTGATGTCGTAGCCGGACAAGCTTAAGCCTGTAACCCACTTCATGATCCATATTTATTGCCTCACTGTTAAAACTGTTAAATATACAATAACACAATCCAACACTACCATAATAGAATCATGAGGTTGAAAATATGCAAATACAGTCTTGACTTACTCTACTGAACACATGGAAACTGAAAGTCTTAATAATAAAGGAGCAAACGTGCCTACCTTACCTAATCTTGACCATTACTGGATGCCCTTCACTGCAAATCGTCAGTTCAAAAGCATGCCGCGTTTATTCAAAGCGGCAAAAGGCAACTATTACACAACCATTGATGATCGCATATTGCTCGATGGAACTTCAGGATTATGGTGCGTAGCAGCCGGTCATGGACGTGAGGAAATTGCCAGTGCCGTCGCGCACCAATTGCGCACGTTAGATTATTCTCCTGCATTTCAGAATAGTCACCCGCTCGCATTTGAAGCGGCAGAACGAGTTGCCGGATTTTTGCCAAAGGGATTAGACCGAATATTCTTTACGGGTTCAGGTTCTGAATCGGCAGATACTGCGTTGAAGATAGCGCTTGCTTACCATCGTGTTACGGGCAATCCGCTACGCAACAAACTCATTGGCCGTGAACGCGGTTATCACGGTGTTAATTTCGGTGGTCTTTCGGTGGGTGGCATCGCAGGTAACCGCAAGTCATTCGGTAATGGCTTGCCGGGCGTCGATCACATCAGCCATACGCTTGATATCGCGAAAAACGCATTTACTCGCGGCGTGCCCAAAGACGGTGGTATCGAGTTAGCCAATCAATTTGAACAACGGATTACCACGTTGCATGATCCGGCTACCATTGCCGCGCTGATCGTTGAACCGATGCAAGGCTCGGCAGGGGTTGTTTTACCACCCGCTGGTTATCTGAAGCGCTTGCGCGAAATCTGTGACAAATTTGGCATCCTGCTAATTTTTGATGAGGTGATCACAGGATTCGGCAGAATGGGTACCCGCTTTGCGGCGGATTATTTCGGTGTTACTCCCGATATTTTAACCATGGCCAAAGGTTTGACGAATGGCGCGGTCCCAATGGGCGCAGTCGCGGTGAAGCGCGAAATCTATGACGCCTTTATGTCGAATACTCCAGCAAACGGCATTGAATTGCCGCATGGATATACCTATACCGCGCACCCGATTGGTTGCGCCGCAGCCATTGCCACACTGGATATATTTGAAAAAGATAAACTGGTTGAACGCGCTGGTAATTTAAGCGCGTATTTCGAACAGGCTGCGCATACCTTGAAAGGCGTTCCCTTCGTTAAGGATGTGCGTAATATTGGCTTGGTAGCTGGCATTGAATTGGAACCCTTCCCCGGCAAACCAGGTGCACGCGCTTTCGCCACTTATCTCAAGTGTTATGAAATGGGTGTGCTAGTTCGCCATACTGCAGACATCATCGCGATTTCGCCTCCGCTTACCATCGAGAAGAATGAAATTGACCGAATCTTTAGCTGCATAGCCGAAGCGCTAACTTCCCTTGAGAAAGACGGTGAGGCAGCTTTAGATTTGACTCACTATCTTAAAAATGAGCAGCTATGGGCGGCTCACCAACATGAGAATCATCAACAATCTTCAATGGTACATACAGCATGAGTAAAACAGAGCAAAAAATAATCGGCCACTACATCGATGGGAAAATTGTTACCGGCAGTGAAACTCGCATGGGTGAAGTATTTAATCCTGCGACTGGAAAAATTCAGGCTAGAGTTCCTTTTGCTTCAGCGGACGACGTTAGAAAAGCAATCGATGCCGCTCATCGCGCTTTTCCTTCATGGTCATCCACCCCCTCCCTAAGGAGGGCGCGGATCATGTTCAAGTTCAAAGAACTGCTTGAGCAAAATTCAGATGTGTTGGCACGAGCGATCACACTGGAACATGGCAAGACCATCAATGACGCACGCGGCGAAGTGACGCGCGGAATTGAAGTAGTTGAATTTGCTTGTGGCATTCCTCATTTGCTCAAGGGTGAGTTCAGTGAACAAGTTGGCAGCGGAATAGATACACATAGCCAACGTCAGCCACTAGGTGTGGTTGCTGGAATCACGCCATTTAACTTTCCCGTAATGGTTCCGCTTTGGATGATCCCGATGGCGCTGGCTACTGGAAATACCTTTGTGCTCAAACCCTCTGAACGTGATCCTAGTGCCAGTTTAATTTTGGCTGATCTTCTAGCTCAAGCGGGACTACCTGCAGGTGTGTTCAATGTCGTGCAGGGAGACAAAGTTGCCGTCGATACCTTGCTTGAAGACGAACGAGTACAAGCCGTAAGCTTTGTCGGTTCGACTCCGATTGCCCAATACATTTATTCTACCGGGACTGCGCGCGGCAAACGGGTACAGGCATTGGGTGGAGCAAAAAATCATTTGGTGGTTATGCCCGATGCTGATCTTGACCAGGTCGCAGATGCTTTGATTGGTGCTGGTTTTGGATCAGCAGGTGAACGTTGCATGGCGATTTCTGTTGCTGTCGCTGTGGGAAGCATAGGCAATGCACTCGTCACCAAGTTGGCAGAAAAAACTGGCACAGTGCGCATCAATCAGGGTTTGGATGAACAGGCTGAAATGGGCCCACTCGTTACGCGCCAGCACTTTGACAAGGTTAAGTCATATGTAGATCTGGGCGTTCAGGAAGGAGCGAAATTGGTGGTCGATGGACGAAATTTCAAACTTTCCGGCCATGAAGATGGTTTCTTCTTGGGCCCATGTCTGTTCGACAATGTCACCGCAAGCATGAGAATCTACAAGGAAGAAATTTTTGGTCCGGTACTCTGCGTCATGCATGTCAACACTTTTGAGGAAGCGCTGAAACTGGTGAACGACCATGAATTCGGCAATGGCGTTTCGATTTTCACAAGCGACGGTGCTGCAGCCCGCGAATTCGGACGACGCGTACAAGTGGGAATGATCGGTGTGAACGTACCGATTCCAGTTCCAATCGCATACCATAGTTTTGGTGGTTGGAAGCGTTCTCTATTTGGAGATCATCATGTTTACGGCGAAGAAGGAGTGCGCTTTTACACCCGCCTTAAAACAACGACTACTCGTTGGCCTGCCGGTATAAAGGTTGCCGCCGAGTTCGTGATGCCTACAATGAAATAGATCGGCTAGATATCATTACTTTTAGGCTAAAGTCAGAAAGCCATAATGTATTAGTGATGTGATTTTGTGAGCAACGCAGCAAGCGGAATAGGTGAAATAACAAGTTAATTCGCCAAATAATTGCTCACAAAATTGGTTTCTAAACTCCCTTAAAGAAAGTTCTCCGAAGTAGAGCAAGACATTCCAAATGCATCCGCAACCGCGCGGTAAGTAATCTTGCCATCGACGACATTCAATCCTTGACGCAACGCTTCGCTGTCACGCAACGCTTGCTTCCAACCTTTGTTGGCCAGTTGCTGCAGATACGGGAAAGTGGCGTTGGTGAGCGCGAGAGTGGAGGTATTCGGAACGCCACCCGGCATGTTTGCCACAGCATAATGCACCACCCCGTCGATGATATAAACCGGGTCTTGGTGGGTTGTGGGTCGCGTGGTTTCAACGCAGCCTCCCTGGTCAACCGCGACATCCACGATGACCGAACCCGTACGCATTGTTTTCAAATCCTCACGACGAATCAGCTTGGGTGCCGCTGCGCCGTGAATGAGCACGCCTCCAATGACGAGATCGGCAGTCGCAATTTGTTCCAGAATATTATGGCGATTTGAAAATAGCGTCTGCACATTGGCTGGCATCACTTCGTCGAGATAGCGCAAGCGTTCCAGCGACACATCCAGAATGGTGACGCGCGCACCGAGACCCGCTGCCAGGCGCGCAGAATTGCTACCCACGACACCACCGCCGAGGACAACCACTTGCGCGGGCAATACACCGGGTACGCCACCCAGAAGCAGGCCACGCCCACCATATAATTTTTCCAAATACTTTGCGCCTTCGTGCACCGCCATACGTCCCGCCACTTCGGACATCGGAGTGAGCAAAGGCAATTCGCGGGATGGCAAAGTCACCGTCTCGTAGGCAATGCAGGTTGCACCGGAGGCAAGGTGAGCCTCGGTCAATTCCCGGTCTGCTGCGAAATGAAAATAGGTAAAGAGGGTTTGTCCGGCGCGAATGCGCGGCCATTCCACCTTGATGGGTTCCTTCACCTTGATGATCAACTCTGCTGCTGCCCAGGTGGAATCGGCATCAGGAGCAATTTGTGCTCCGACTTTTGTATACTCTTCATTGCCGAAACCACTACCCAGTCCGGCACCATTTTCAACCCATACCGAATGTCCGGCCGCAACTAATGCAGCCGCACCTGAGGGAACCAATGCCACGCGATTTTCATTTGTCTTGATTTCTTTTGGAACGCCGATTTTCATGATCTGAACCTTTCAAGATTTGTAATTAATCAGAACTACCGTGCTGCTAAAAATTTATTTAAAAAACTAGTATGTCTTTGCGTCAGCTGTCGCCCGAGTTTCCATCTCCCGGGTAAAATACTTTTTCAGGGTAGGGATACCACCACGATTGAAGTTCGGGAACAGAATCGACCACTGCCATCTTGCTACGGCGAAATGCATCCAGACCCAGACGACCCAAAGCTCGCCCCAGACCTGATTGTTTCCATCCGCCAAATGACAGCGCATCGTTGTCGATCAGCGGATTGTTAACCCACACCATACCTGCCTCCAACCGCTCAACAGCTCCCATCGCTTCATCCAGTCGGGTGGTGAAAATTGAGGCTCCCAACCCGAGTCGGCTACGGTTGGCAAGGTTGATTGCCTCATCGAAATTTCGTACCTTGCATATTGGCGCCACTGGTCCGAACACTTCGGTATTCATGATCGCCATATCGGGTGTGACACCGCTAAGTACCGTTGGCTCAAAGAACCAACCAATTGGATGCTCTGGAGGAATATGTCCGCCACATTCGAGCTTAGCGCCACCGGCAATTGCATCTTCAACTAGTTTTATGACCTTCATACGTGCTGCCTCACTAACCAACGGCCCGATCTCTGTGGCGGCAAGACCGTTGCCAATTCGTAAGGCACGAGCTTGAGCGACTAGCTCCTTGACGAAAGCATCGTGAATGTTTTCATGCACAAAAATGCGTTCTGCCGATGTGCATATCTGGCCGGACAAATGAAAGGCTGCAGTGGCTGTGCCGGTAGCGGCAATGTCGATAGGCGCTGAGTCCATAACGATCAGCGGATCGTTGCCCCCTGCTTCGATCACGCACGGTTTGTAACGTCCTGCGCATGCCTGCGCGACTTGCCCACCAATGGCAACGCTTCCCGTAAAGGCCACTGCGTGGGTTTGATCCGAGGCAATCAGCGACTGCGCCACCAAGGCGCCGCCCGGCACGCACGCAACCAGCCCCGCTGGCAGAGCACGAAAATGTTGCATGAATGCGAGTGTTGAAAGTGTTGCCGCCTCTGCCGGTTTGATCACTACCGCGTTGCCGGCTGCCAGTGAAGCGGCCACAGTCCACGCCATTAATAACAACGGAAAATTGAACGGCAAGATATGTACCGAAACGCCATACGGAAAATAGCGCTGATACTGGAACGAACCTGCCTGGGTGGTGCCGCCAACTTGACCGCCATCATGACGCGCCAATTCTGCGTAGTAACGAAACACCGAGGGAATGTTTGCCATCTCGCCTACTGCTTCTGCGTAAGGTTTGCCCATTTCCCGGCTCATCAGCGCCGCCACATTTTTTGGATTGGCCGTTTCGATGCTATCGGCCAGTTTGTGCAAATAATTGGCGCGGCTCTTTGCGTCCAGTTTGGCCCAACCGCTCTGAGCTGCAGTCGCAAATTCCAAAACCCTGTCGAGTTCGCAGGCAGATGGATCGGTAATTTTGCCAACCACCTTCAGCGTGGCGGGGTCTATTACGTCACGTGCCGGACCGCTCAGAACATGCCAGCCGTTATTGACAAAATGGGTCGGTCGTAACACATCAAATGGAAGCGTCATATTGGTAACCTTAACGAATCATGTAAACCTTGCGTATAGTTTCGGTGACGCGACAGGTTCCGCTCCAACCTTGGCGAAAGAAAGCGATGGTATCGGGCGTGATCTCGATGACTTCACCATCATCAGCTATATAGGTGCATCGACCGCGCATGAAGTGGCAGAACTCGTCACGCGTAACTTCGCAACGCCAGAACCCCGGGGAGCACTGCCAGATTCCGGTTTCGTTTTCACCATTAGCTCCCTTGTGCAATAGCACACCGCTGGTCCGCGATTCACCCTCTATCATGGTGGTGATGGGTCCCCAATCTTTTAGTTCGGCGTCGGTCAGTGAGAGTGGTTGGTGCAATAGTGGTGTAGGCATGTGAGCGTCCTGTGGGTTGGATTCAATATCTGATAATAAATATACATTCCGCAAGGTTTTGCGCACCATACACACGCCGTTCCAGCCAGCAGGAAAATGTACGCAGGTGCCTGCCGTCACTTCTATCAATTCGCCGTTGTCGCGCATATAACTGGCATTGCCTGAGACGAAATGGCACAACTCATCTCGTGGAATGGACAGCCGCCAAGTACCCGGGGTGACCACCCAGATGCCGCTTTCAGGGCGATTCTGCGGACCTTTGTGTAAAATCAAACCGGTACTGGTTGAAGCACCCGCCAGAGCATCGGATTGAAGTCCCCAATTAACAAGATCGAGCCGAGTCGAAGCCTTCGTCAACATTGGAAAATTCAAGGTTTATTTGCTCCTGCCGCTTCTATTAAAAGCTTTGCGGCCTTTTCAGTACCGCGTTGCATTTGCATGTGCGTCGATAAAATCTGAAGGCGCGCATGCATGGAATCATCATCGAGCAGATCGGAAATGGTCGTGATAAGTTCGGTATCGGTCCAGTTATAGCGTGGCAACTGCTCGCCAAATTCCGTATCATGAATTCGGCTCGCGTTATCGAGACCATCCCAGCAGAAAGGCATGATCAATGCCGGTTTGCCAAAATACAGGGCCTCGTTAAAACTGTTGTTGCCCCCATGGTGTATGAACAGATCGATCAGCGGTACCACTGAAGGCTGCGGATACCAGGATTCGAGATGCACATTGACCGGTACGTCGACATAACTTTTTAGATAGTCGCCGACATTCATCAGGAATCGATAGGGCAGTGTGCCGAATAGCTTGATCATGCGCTGATACAATTCGACATCAGCCGCACCCAAGCTGCCAAAGCTGACGTAAATAAGCGGCTTGTCGTCAAACTCCGGGCCAAATACCGGTATGGCATAAGGTGCTTCTTGCCGAACGCAGCCTTCCAGATATTGAAACCGTTTTTCATCCAACGGATGACGCCGCTTGAATTTGAGTGGCTCAGGGTAGAGCAGCAAATTGAGAGTTGGCGAGGTCTCGAAAAACTGGCCGAGCGGATAGGCAGCATGATTGACCGATGCTAAAAATGCATTGAAGCGCGCATGCACTGGTTTGACCAATTCCAGAAAGCGATTTTCAAAAGCTTCGAAACCATCACGGTCATCCTCATGGCAGCCGGACAAATGCGGTGGAATATCGGGATCAGGCACTTCGTTTTCTGAACAGGAAATAATGCGTACCCAAGGGCAGTTGGCGTGCTTGATGGCCGGAAAAAGAATGACATTATCGACTGCGATCAGATCCGGCTTGAGTTCGCTCAGATGTTTTTGCAAATCAACTTCGGCATTGATTGCCGAATCGACAATTGCATCCCACACCGGAATGACATATTCGGGTAGTTGCTCAATCGGTGACAGCTTAAATGCCGGTTGACGCTCGGCAATAAAATTGACCCAGAATTGTGCCACTTCTTCATCAGACATTCCGCCTGACATATCTACCAGCCGCTCTTCAAACCCATAACCGGCAAACACCCCTTTGAAACCCTTGTCGCAGATGAATACTGGCCGGTGTCCTGCTGCCTTCAGTACCTGTGCAATACCGACACAGTTCAGCGCTGGACCAAATGCCGCTTCAGGGAAAAAAACAATCGTCTTCGATGTTGCCATGCGTGACTCCCTTCATTCATTACGTCTAATAAATTTGATCGCTATGTCAGTCCTACCCTGATTAACTCAGTCAACTGTTGTATGGGAAAACAGGTTGATCACCATCACCCCTGACAATATCAAGCCAACGCCGATCAAAGCTGGTGTGTCCAGTGACTGCTTGAAAAAAAATGCGCCTATCAGGGCGAGCAACACAATACCGACGCCTGACCATACTGCATAAACCACACCTACCGGAATACTCTTCAAGCAGAGCGACAGCAAATAAAACGAAATGGTATAACTGACGACCACGATCAGGGATGGCATGAGGCGGATAAATCCCTCTGCGGATTTAAGTGCGCTTGTGCCGATCACCTCGGTGATAATTGCAAATCCTAGAAGTATCCAGTACATAACTCAGGGCCAACTTAAGTTTCGCTTGTATTCCCAATCGCTCACCGAGCGACAAAAATCGATCCACTCGGGTCGTTTGGTATTGAGAAACTCAGCAACAAAATCTTCACCAATTGCATGTGCAAGTATTTTGTCTGCTTCCAGAGCATCCAAAGCTTGACCTAGTGTCTGCGGTAAAGTGGCTACTCCTCGTTCTGCAAAATGCTCTTCGGACCATTCATATACATCTTCATCAATCGGTGCAGCGGGTTGTTTACTTTGATCGACACCGTCCAGCATTGCTGCAATGGCGGAAGCCAGTGCCAGATATATATTGCAACTACCATCAGTCAGTCGATATTCGATTCGACCACCCGTAACACGAGCGACGGTTGTGCGGTTATTGTCCCCCCAGGCGATATGCGCGGGAGCCCAAGTTGTTCCTGATAAAGACCGGCCGATCACCAGCCGCTTATATGAATTGGCACTAGGCGCGTGAAATGCTGCCAATGCGGGGCTGTGGGCTAATAAACCTGCAATGCAGTAACGACCAGTATCTGATAAACCATGAGAATTCGTTTTGTCGGCCATTACGGGTTGACCATTGTTATCGCTGAGTGAAATGTGCATATGCAAGCCACTACCGGGACGATCCGCAAAGGGTTTGGGCATCAGCGAAAACAATAATCCGGCTTCTTCTGCAATGTGGTGAGCAGCCATCTTGAACAGAATGAATCGATCAGCAGCAGTCAGCGCATCGCTGTAATGGTAATTAAGCTCATACTGTCCACTGGCATCTTCGTGGTCGATTTGGAACACATCAAAACCACACGCTTCCAAACCTTGCTCCATATTTCTCAGGACTTCTCGTACACGCGCCATGGCTTTAAGATCATAAGAGGGTTTTTCCAAACAATCGGCCGCATCGGGAATCACCGGTCGTCCTGAAGCATCTTGGCTCAATAGGAAAAACTCTGGTTCGATTCCCACGTTGAGTGTCCAGCCTCTCTCTGATAAGCGTGCAATTTGGCGTTTGAGCAAACGCCGCGAACAACGACCAAATGCCTCGCCTGCAACTACTCCGTCACAAACAATCCGAGCATAGCCTGGCATCCAGGGTAAGGCTTGTAGCGTACTCAGATCGCCGCGTCCATAAAATTCTGAACGCGGTCCATTACGTGGCAACCCTAAGCCCCAAATGGACGGACCGGCAAAACCGACCCCAGCACCCACGATATCTTCAAGGTGGGACAGTGGAATATATTTACCCTTGGCGGAACCGTGAATGTCAACGAATTGAGCGATGATGGTATGTACGCCACCCGCTTTCAAACGCTGGTGGGCTGCTAACATTCCAGCAGCTAACGCTTGCTTATCATCACTAGGATTACTCATCATCAGGCTTTCATTAATGCGCGATCAAGTATTCCCATCGCTTCATCAAATACTGAATCTTCTGTTGTGAGCGGGTAAAGAAATCTAATCACATTGGCGTATACGCCGCAGGTCAGCAAAATCAGACCTTCGGCTAGTGCAGCTTGTTGTACTCTCTTAACAGCATCAGGCGATGGTTCACCAGTTTTTGGATCAAAAAACTCAGCTGCTACCATTGATCCCAAACCGCGCACTTCTTTCAATGCAGGTACTTTGGTTTTAAGTGAATTCAAGCGCGCTGTTAATTTCTTTCCCAACACATTTGAACGCTCCACCAGTTTTTCTTTTTCAATCACATCGATCACTGCATGCGAGGCAGCAATGGCCAGAGGATTTCCGGTATACGTTCCTCCCAAACCGCCTGGTGCTGGACCATCCATGACTGCTGTCTTCCCGCACACTGCAGAAAGCGTCATGCCTCCCGCCATGCTTTTGGCAATCGTCATGATGTCGGGCAACACATCATAGTGCTCTGTTGCAAACATCTTTCCGGTGCGCGCAAAGCCAGTTTGGATCTCATCAAATATCAGCAATATTCCATGTTCATCGCAAACTTTTCTTAAAGCGCGCAGTAATTCCGGAGGAGCAACATAGAAGCCTCCCTCGCCTTGGACTAATTCAAGAATGATTGCCGCAACTCGCTTCGGATCAACATCTGCCTTGAACAAAGTTTGAAGTGCATGTAGTGATTCTTCAACACTGACGCCATGTATATCCATCGGAAACGGAACATGGTAGATCTCGGCAGGAAACGGGCCGAAGCCAACTTTATAAGGAACCACTTTACCTGTTAAAGCGCATCCCATCATGGTGCGTCCATGGAAGCCACCCGAAAAAGCGATAATGCCGCTACGGCCGGTACTTGAACGCGCAATCTTGATCGCATTTTCAACGGCTTCGGCACCACTTGAAAAGAACGCGGTCTTTTTTGGGTGATTGCCAGGAGTGATCTTATTGATACGTTCAGCCAGTGTCACATAGCTTTCATAGGGCAACACTTGATAACAAGTATGCGTGAAACGTTCAAGTTGCTCTTTAACCGCCGCGACTAAAGCAGGATGGCGATGTCCCGTATTGAGAACGGCAATGCCGCCTGCAAAGTCAATATACCGTTTTCCTTCAACGTCCCATACTTCAGCGTTCAACGCGCGATCAATAAAAAAATCCGCCATTACACCTATTCCGCGCGGTGTCGCTGCCAGACGGCGTTGATGAAGATCGGCATTACTAGTTTTTGTGTTCATATTTTTTCCTTGCCAGATAAATTAAGCGAGTTTGATCCAGGTTGTTTTCAGTTCGGTATATTTTTCCAGTGCGTGCATCGATTTATCACGCCCGTTGCCAGACTGTTTATATCCGCCAAACGGCACGGTGATATCGTCTTCGTCGTAGCTGTTGACATGCACTGTGCCGGCACGCAGAGCGCGGGCAACCAGATGCGCTTTTGAAATGTCTCGCGTCCATACCGCTGCAGCCAAACCATAATTGGTGTCGTTGGCGATGCGGATCGCTTCCTCTTGTGTATCGAAAGTGATAATGGATAGCACCGGACCAAAAATTTCTTCACTGGCGATCTTCATTTCATTAGTGACGCCATCGAATATGGTTGGAGCCACAAAGTAACCACCCGATTCGGCGCGCACTCGCTCACCACCGCAACATAAAGTGGCACCCTGACTCTTGCCGCTTTCAATATATTTGAGTACGGTATCCATTTGGCCTTGATCAACCAACGCACCCATTTTTGTTTCCGGATCAAGCGGGTCGCCCGGATTATGTCGCGGGGCATATTGTTTGAGTTTTTTTACAAACTCATCGCGGATGGAACGTTCGACTAAAAGACGTGAAGGAGCATTGCAGCTTTCACCCTGATTATAAAATATTGAACCACCAGCAGCTTCAACCGCGCTATCAAGATCAGGGCAATCGGCAAAAACGATATTCGGAGATTTTCCACCCAGTTCACACCAAGCTCGTTTGAGATTGCTTTGCCCGGCCATGACCTGAATCTTTTTACCCACGCCAGTGGAACCGGTGAAGGCGATGCAGTCGACATCCATGTGTAGCGCAAGAGGTGAACCTGCCTCGGGACCAAAACCAGGCACAATGTTTAATACTCCTGCAGGAATTCCTGCTTCCAATGCCAGATCGCCTAAACGAAGAGCCGTTAGAGGAGATTTTTCCGAGGGCTTGAGTATTACGCTATTTCCCGTAACAAGAGCGGGTGCAATTTTCCATGATGCCATGAGTAGCGGATAATTCCAGGGCACGATTGCAGCAACCACACCAATGGGTTCACGCGTAATCAGCGCCAGCGTTTTATCATTGGTCGGTGCAATTTCGTCATATACTTTATCGATTGCTTCACCAAACCAACGCAAGGTGTTGGCTGCAGCCGGAACATCTGTATTCATACTGGCAGAAATGGGTTTGCCCATATCGAGCGTTTCCAGTAATGCCAGTTCTTCTTTGTTGGCAATCAGTAGATCGGCGAATCTAATCAGCGTACGCTTGCGATCGCCGGGTGACAGACCTGCCCAACGCCGGTCTTCAAAGGCTGCTCTTGCGGAAGATACTGCGCGATCAATATCTGCATTTTGACACCGTGCCACATCCGCCAGTTTGCGACCATCAACCGGAGACAAGCATTCAAATGTTCCTTTGTCAGCAGCATCGACACGCTGACCATTGATGACGGCTCGACCATCAATTTTTAATTTTGCAGCACGTGCATGCCAGTCTGCTTTATTCATTTTTATCACCCCTAAATTTGTTGATCCAATGTCCGGATAGATTTACAACCCAGCCATCGCAACGTATTTAATTTCGAGATATTCTTCAATGCCATGATGCGAGCCTTCGCGTCCGAGTCCTGATTGCTTGACTCCGCCGAATGGTGCAACTTCATTGGAGATCAGTCCTGAATTGACTCCTACCATGCCGTATTCAAGTGCTTCAGCAATACGCCAGATTCGACCAATATCCCGACTATAGAAATACGAGGCCAAACCAAATTCGGTGCGGTTTGCTAGTTCAATAACTTCATCATCCGTCTTGAAACGGAACAATGGGGCAACAGGGCCAAACGTTTCTTCGCGGAAGGCCAAGGCATCGGAGCTGACATCCGCCAAAATAGTCGGTTGGTAGAACGTGCCACCGCGTTCATGGCGTTTACCTCCAACAACCAAGCGTGCACCTTTGGATATTGCATCAGACACATGGCTTTCTACTTTAGCCAACGCCGCCTCATCGATCAATGGACCTTGTGTCACGCCTTCTGTGAATCCATCTCCCACTTTCAGCTGTTTGACCTTTTCAACCAGCTTCTTGGTAAAGGCGTCAAACACACCATCCTGAACAAACAGTCGATTGGCACAAACACATGTCTGGCCGGCATTGCGATATTTACTTGCGAGCGCGCCTTCTACAGCGGCATCAAGATCGGCGTCATCAAATACGATAAATGGAGCATTGCCCCCCAGTTCAAGCGACAACTTCTTAATAGTGTTGGCGCTTTGACGCATCAGAATCCGTCCCACTTCGGTGGAGCCGGTAAACGAAAGTTTTGTGACTATCGGACTTTCACACATGACGGATCCGATTTGAGGACCATCACCGGTGATGACCTGAAACACACCACTAGGTATACCAGCTTCTTCCGCCAAGACAGCCATAGCAAAAGCCGACAATGGTGTCTGCTCCGCCGGTTTAACGATCATTGCACAACCTGCTGCCAAAGCAGGAGCAGCCTTGCGGGTGATCATAGCGTTGGGGAAATTCCAGGGAGTGATAGCGGCAGTCACGCCAATAGGTTGTTTCAAAACGAGTAGACGGCGGTCCGCGAGAGGTGAAGGAATCGTTTCGCCGTAAACGCGTTTGGCTTCCTCGGCAAACCATTCGATAAAGCTCGCGCCATAGGCAATCTCGCCACGGGCTTCAGCCAGAGGCTTACCTTGCTCAGCCGTCAGAATTCTTGCCAAGTCTTCCTGATTCTTCATGGTTAGTTCAAACCATTTTCTTAATCGGGAAGAACGTTCTTTTGCCGTGAGTGCGCGCCATTGTTTTTGTGCGAGGGCAGCATGTTCTATCGCTCGCGCAGTTTCGGCTTTCCCCATCATTGGAACTTGAGCCAACGATTCTCCGGTGGAGGGGTTTTTGATGGTGAAGGATTCACCTGTATCAGCACCTACCCACTTTCCTCCCAACCATGCCAAATTTTGTTTGAGGAGTGCCGGATTGCTTAACTGAATAGACATAAAATCTCCGAACAGCTTTGAATCCTTAATTCCAAAGATTCAAGTAATAGTTATTAAAAACAAGTCAAGACTTGTATATTTCTGGAAGATGATTTCTGGTTGGTGACTAATTCATCCAGCCACGACCCTGTAAATCTTTCAAGGTGGCATCCAAACAGATGCGAACTTTAGCCATCAATTCGTCGATCTGAGCTTTGGTACATACCAATGGCGGTGCAATGATCATCCGATCACCGACAGCGCGCATGATCAAACCATTCGAGAAACAATGATCTCGACACACCATGCCTACTTCCAGTGATTCATCAAAAGCAATGTGATTCTTCTTGTCTTTCATCAACACTAGGCCCGCGACCATGCCAAAAGTTTCAGCGCCAGCTACTAGTGGGTGATCGGACAAGGCTGCAAAATGTTGAGCCAGATAAGGGCCGGTTTCTTCTCTCACCCTTTTGACTAGGCCTTCCCTTTCAATGATCTCCAAATTGGCAAGAGCAACAGCGCAGGCAACCGGGTGGCCAGAGTAGGTATAGCCGTGGTTGAACTCACCACCTTTTTCAATCAATACCTCGGCAACTCGTTTACCTACTACTACACCGCCTAGTGGTATGTATCCTGAAGTCACGCCTTTGGCGAAAGTCATCAAGTCCGGCTTTGCTCCCATGCTTTCTGAACCGAACCAGGTACCAAGACGCCCGAATCCGCAAATCACTTCGTCACAAATAAGGAGGATTCCGTATTTGTCGCAAATGCGCTGAATTTCAGGCCAGTAAGTTTTCGGCGGAATGATGACCCCGCCAGCACCCTGAACCGGCTCACCGATGAATGCCGCTACTTTTTCTGGACCCACTTCAAGAATCTTTTTCTCCAGCCAACCAGCAGCTTCAAGACCGAATTCGTCTTTGTTTTTATTGGGCGCCAAACCATAGTGATAAGGTTGTTCAATGTGAACAATTCCTGGAATCGGCAGCCCGCCTTGTGCGTGCATTCCAGACATACCGCCAAGCGAAGCGCCACACATGGTTGAGCCATGGTACGCATTTTTGCGGCTGATGATTACGTTGCGGCCAGGCTGGCCCAAAGTTGTCCAGTAATGACGCACCATGCGCACGATCGTATCATTTGATTCAGAACCGGATGAACCGAAAAATACATGCGAGTAACGGTCACCGGCTAAGCTGACAATCTTCGCAGCAAGTTGTGCCGCAGGTACATTAGTGGTTTTGAAAAAACTATTGTAAAACGGCAGCACTTCCATCTGCTTCGCTGCAGCATCAACTAATTCTTTTCTTCCATACCCTAGATTGACGCACCAGAGACCGGACATACCATCAAATATTTTTTTATCCTCAGAGTCCCAAATATAGACACCTTCGCCGCGCGTGATAACGCGTGCGCCCTTGGCAGCAAGACCTTTATGGTCTGTAAAAGGATGCATGTAGTGAGCTGAATCTAGTTCTTGAATTTCACGAGTGGAGAGCATCATTAATATTCCCTATATAAAAAAGTTGCCGGTTTTTTACATCAAACATGCATCAGCAAGTGTTCGCGTTCCCAAGGGCTGATTACGCGCATAAATTCGTCATGTTCGGTTTCCTTCACCGCCACATAGACGTCGACAAATCGCTTCCCTAATATTTCTTGAAGCGGTGTAGCTGCAGAAAGAAGTCTTAAGGCTTCGGATAAACCACGTGGCAACTGATAATCCGCATCATAAGCACTGCCAGTGGTCACCGGGCCCGGCTGCAAATTCTCTTTAATACCAAGATAACCGCAGGCCAAAGTGACAGCCATCGCCAAATAGGGATTGGCATCAGCACCGATCACTCGATTTTCAATGCGACGATTTTCCGGTCCTGAAAGAGGAACACGAATGCCCACTGTGCGATTGTCAAAACCCCATTCAATATTGATTGGAGCAGCACCGTGGCGGACTACTCTACGGTATGAGTTCACATAAGGCGCAAGAAGTGCCATTGAGGCGGGTAAGTATTTTTGTAAACCGGCAACATAGTTGAGAAATAGCTTTGATTCGGTGCCATCCGGATTACTAAAAATATTTTGACCTGTTTTGGCATCAACCACGCTCTGGTGAATATGCATAGCCGAACCCGGCTCATTGGTCATGGGTTTTGCCATGAATGTGGCATACATATTGTGACGTAAAGCAGCTTCACGCAATGTGCGTTTAAAGAAAAAAACCTTGTCTGCCAGAATCATCGGTTCGTCATGCAGAAAATTGATTTCCATCTGTCCCGCACCAAACTCATGAATCAGTGTGTCGAGTTCCAGTCCCATCGTGTCACAGTAATCATAAATGTCCTCAAACAGGGGGTCGAATTCATTTACCGCATCAATGCTATAGAGTTGACGGCTAGTTTCTGCGCGGCCACTTCTGCCAATCGGAGGTACCAACGGCTGATTGGGATCAACATTTCGAGCTAATAAATAAAACTCAAGCTCAGGCGCAACGATAGGTTTCCAGCCCATTTCTTTATATAGGTTGGTAACGCGTCGCAATACATTTCGCGGAGCAAAATCAACTGGCGTGCCATCATGGAAAAAACAATCCATAATTACCTGCGCTGTTGGATCGACCGCCCAAGGAACCAATCTGACTGTACCTGGATCGGGTATAAGAACCATGTCTCTGTCTGTGAAACCGAAAACATTATCGTAGCCCTCGTGATCTTCTGGTGATTCCCCGGTTACAGTCACGCCTAAAACTGCTTCCGGCAAACGCATGGCGCGTTCAGCAGTAAATTTTTCTCGGGGCAGAATCTTGCCGCGAGCTACTCCTGTCAGATCGGGAACCAGACATTCGATTTCGGTCACGCGCTTCTCGGTGAGCCAATTCTCCATGTCGACATGCGAAAAATTAGTGTGATCATTCATATATTTTCTCCCTGTTTTCTGTTTAGTTCGGTTTGGTATTGTTATGAGCACTGCGTTCAGCGACACGTTTTCGACAAGCTTTTTCAAACGCTCTAAAAATTGCCAAATAGGAGGGTATATTCAAAACATTCCATTCTGGATGCCACTGTACTGCCAATGCAAAAGCCTTGGCATTTGGTATGCTTGTCGCCTCGATCAATCCATCTTCCGCAAATGCTTCCGCAACGAGCCCCGTGCCCAAGCGATCAATACCTTGACCATGCAAAGAATTAACCATCAGTTTTGAATGCCCGGTGATTTTATCCAGCATGCCGCCAGGAACAGTGTTGACCGAATGAACTTGAGCATACTGTTTATCAAGCGTATCTTCCTTCGGCTCACGGTGATCGGACATGCCTTCCACTTCGTGGACAGCCTGATGCAGGCTACCGCCAAAAGCAACATTGATTTCCTGAAATCCTCTGCAAATACCCAATAGCGGAACTCCTTGGGCAACTGCCGCCCGTATCAAATTTAAAGTCAACCCATCTCGATCCTCATCCAGTGGCAAAGAAGGATCGCGGACGGTTTGATTGAAATTCGATGGATGAATATTTGAGACTGCACCGGTCAACAATATTCCATCCGCAACCTCAAGCAAAGTTGCCACATCACTTTTGGTTCCAAATGCTGGAATGATAAGTGGCAAAGAATTCGCCGCGTTGGCTATCGCGGCAACATACTTGTTCCCCGCCACATGAAATGGGTGATTGCCAAGTTGTTTGGAGTCGGCTGGAAGCAGTACCACAGGAACTCTACTTTGATTTGGTTGGTTAACTTGTTTCATGATAAGAGTTACATTAAGTCTTATTCAGATTGACTTTGATTTAGGTTGTATCACTAAACTGGTACAAAATGAGCCATAAATTTGCAACTTTATGTTTAATATAACTAAACATATTCTACGGCTATAATATATGGTCTATTCTCTACCCTAATTGGCGATGCGACAAGAGCCATTTTGATTATTCTGTTAGAGCCATTTGAGCTATAATTGTTGGGTAGACTAAACTATTAATTAGCAGATTTCACTTGAATGCTCGCTTGCAATTTAATTTTGATAATGAAATGATCACTTGCCAAAAGGGAAATTGCTGTGGAATCATTACCCATCACTGAATGGTTACAAAGTGAATTAAAGCAAGGTCGATTTCCGGCAAGAATGCCCGCTCATAGAAGAGTCTACGAAGCAATACGCCGCGGTATCGTCAGTCACCATCTCAATGCGGGTACTCGTTTACCATCCACACGACGTCTTGCGGACGAACTTAGATTATCCAGAAATACTTTGCTGGCTGCCTTTGAGCAACTTCATGATGAGGGATATGTGGTTTCCCAGACTGGCAGCGGCACTCGTGTGGCCAATACCTTTCCGGAAGAATTTAGTGAAAGAAAGAATGAGAAAAATGCTTCAATCCCAGTGCCACATAGCGAACCGACTACTCTGTCTATTCGAGGCAAAAATGCCGCTGGTGAAACTGAGCAACCTAGTTATGAGGTTCAGCCCTTTGCTCCAGGAGAAGATGATTTCAGTGCTTTTCCTACCCAACTTTGGAGGCGCCTCTTAAATCGTCAATGGCGAGCCCCTCAACCCGCACATCTTGACTATGGACATTCCGGGGGATTTTTGCCGTTGCGTAGTGCCATCGCCAATTACCTGCGTATGTCGCGAGCTGTTAATCTTACTGTCGAACAGGTTCTGATCACATCTGGCACTCAGCAATCCATTGATCTTTGCGCCCGGCTTCTCTCCGATGAAGGTGATATTGCTTGGGTTGAAAATCCTTGTTACTGGGGTGCTCGCCGCATTCTGGAAGTCAATGGTTTGAAACTTCATCCAGTTTCCGTCGACGCAGAGGGTTTGTCTCCCTCCATCGAAGATTTCAGATGTCCTCCGCGTCTAATTTATACGACTCCCTCGCATCAATACCCTAAAGGAGTGGTGATGAGTTACGGGAGGAGACGTTTGCTTCTCGACTATGCATCAACCAATGGCTCGTGGATTTTGGAAGACGACTATGACAGCGAGTTTCGTTTTGAGGGACACCCGCTTTCTTCGCTGCAAGGCATGGATCAACATGATCGTGTTCTATATCTGGGCACTTTTTCCAAAGTGATGTATCCCGGGATTAAACTGGGATATTTGGTGGTGCCTCCCAACCTCACCGAAAGCTTTAAACGGGGTCTGTATCAATTGCAACGCCCCGGCCAAGTCGTTATTCAGGCAGCACTGGCAGAGTTTATCGAAGAGGGGCACTTTGCGAGCCATATCCGTCGCCTTCGTCAAATATATGGAGAGCGACGCAGACTCCTGCAGGAGTCGCTCTCTTCGGTCACTAGTGTTGGCGCTAATTTACCGCTAGCGGGCTCAGGGCTCCATCTGATGGTTGGTTTGCCACCAGATTGCAACGATGTTCGTGTTACTGAGCTTGCTGCTGAACAAGGCTTGCGCGTATATCCGCTATCTTGCTACGGAATTGGTGAAAATCGAGAGAAAGGTTTGATCATTGGTTATGCCTATGCTGCCACAGAGCGCATCACACCAAACGGACGTAAATTGGCCGAGGTAATTCAGGCAGCACTCAGTTATTGAAGAATACATAACCGGCTTTTATTATTCATCTAATTTTTTCCGGTGTTCACTTCCTCACCGAATATCATAACAACTTCATACGTATCATCATGCCGGACGACCGATACATTATCGCAGGCACGCTTGGCAAGTTTGACCATATTTTTGTTGTCCGTAAGAATCTCTGCTACGAATCCTCGTAGGTTCTGGCTCTTGGCATGTTCGATGAGGCAGGCTTGCATCGCCGATCCAAGCCCCGTACCTTGCCATTCCGGTAAAATCATATAGGCCACTTCCCCGAGGTTAGTGGATGGGTTGAGGAAATAGCATGCATTTCCAATGACAACCTCATTTTCTCGGGTTCCGATTACGGCAAGAAAAGCTACTTCCTTTCTCTGATCAACATTGCATAATCGTTGTACTTCACTGAATGTGAGAGTATTTAGTCGCTGGAAAAATCTTGTATAACGGTCCTCCAGGCTCATTTTGTGAAAAAAACTCTGCATGGTTGCGGCATCATCGGCCCGTGCAGGGCGCAGCATGACCGTTGCTCCGTTTTTCAGATGGATGGTGCGCTCTTGCTCCACATGATAGGCATCTTTGCTTTTTAGCACTTGGTTAGCATGCACATAGTTCAGTTTTTTTGCATCCTGGAGCAATCCTGGCCGAAAATCAGGGTGGGCGATTTCAATCAGCGCCAATGCCCTTTCACGAATTGATTTTCCAAAAAGATAGGCGATACCATATTCAGTTATTACGTAATGAATATCACTTCTTGCTACGGTGACCCCTTCTCCCTCACGCAACAAGGATCGAATGCGTGATGAATTGCCATCATCTGTAGTGGATCGCAAACAGATAATAGGCTTTCCACCGTGAGAATAGGCTGCCCCGCGAATGAAGTCAGGCTGTGTTGACACGCCGCTGTAAAACTCGCCCTCAAACTGGTCGGCGCAAACCTGCCCCGTAAGATCAACAGCGAATGCTTGGGTGACAGAAACCATTTTGTGCTGCCCTGAGACGGTTTTGAAGTTGCTAACGTATTTGATTGGTTTGAAGACAAACAACGGGTTGTTGTCAATCAAGTCGTACAGTTTGCGCGAACCAATGCAGTAGCTGGCAACAATCTTTCCATGGTTTCGGCTTTTGTTGCTTCCAGTGATGATCCCCTGTTCAATTAGGGGAATGATGGCATCTGTAATCACATCGGTATGAATTCCCAAATCACGGCGATTCATGAGATGTTTGAAAGCGCCATTAGGAATTCGACCCAAGCCAATTTGCAAGGTGGAGCCATCCTCAATAATACTGGCAATGTAGGCTGCAATTTGCTTCGCAACATCATCCAGAGGTATATGCTGATATTCGATGATCGGGGAATCATTCCACAGAAGTTTTTCGAATCGACTGATGTGAATGGATGTATCTCCCAAAGTACGCGGCATGTTTGGGTTGATTTCCGCGATTGCTCGGCGAGCATGGGTTAGTGCATCCAAGCATATGTCCACTGACACACCCAGGCTGACATTGCCAAAACTGTCCGGTGGTGTCACTTGTACCATTGCAACATCAATGGGTATCCGTCGATTCTCAAACAATTGAGGAACTTGAGTGAGTGAAATTGGAATGTATTCTGCGATGCCAAGAGCGGCTGCACGACGTGCGTCGCTCCCAACAAAAAAACATTTGTGTCTATAATGAGTTAACGGCTTATCATTGTCATGGATAACCGCTCCCTGTGTTATAAAATACAGCAGGGTCACATCGGGAAGTGAAGGATTGATATTTTCCAGGGCAGCCACAAGCTTTTGTGGAGTAGCGCACGCAGTACCGATGAAAACCTGATTACCCGCCTTGACTACAGATGCCGCTCCGGCGGCAGTTGACAATCTACCCTCAAACCCAGCAAGGCCTGGGTATCGCGCTGATAGTTCTTCCTCAAACATGCTGTTCCCCTTAATTATTTTGATTATGGTGTTCTGATAAGACTGAGAGGTCCCTTAGTTACTGAAGTGAATATAACCTAATGCATCCCGCAGTCGATACCACAACATCCCAAGCACCAAAGCAGGCGTCCTCAACAACTTGCCGCCGGGAAAGTCGTGATGAGGAATACGAGCAAGCAAGTCAAATCGCTCAGCTTGGCCGCTTATGGCTTCCGCAACTAACTTGCCCGCCATTCCTGTGAGCGCTACACCATGCCCGGAGAATCCCTGCAAATAATACACATTAGGAGAATACCGGCCAAAGTCAGGTGCACGGTTTATCGTAATGTCTACATACCCACCCCAGGAATATTCGATCTTAGTACCGCTTAGTTGCGGGAAAACTAATTTCATTCTCTTGCCCATGTCTTCCTTTAAATTCGGCGGAGTCATCGTGCTGTAGCTGACTCTCCCTCCAAATAACATGCGATGATCTGCAGAGAATCTAAAATAATCTAGAACGAAATTTGTATCGCAAATTGCAGAGTTTGAAGGGATCAGTGACGCTTTGAGGGTTGGATCAATCGGTTCAGTTCCAATGATATAGGTTCCTACCGGCATGATTCTACGTGAAAGAGCAGGTGCCA